>NZ_JAODBG010000083.1 GCF_025463825.1 Cryobacterium sp. | reverse complement strand
GTGGTCGAAGAACTCGACCTCGCCGCCGTCCTCCGCCGGATCGTCGACGTCGCCGTCGACCTGGTCGGCGCCCGCTACGGAGCCCTCGGGGTCATCGCCCCCAGCGGCAAGCTCGAGCAGTTCATCCACGTGGGCATCCCCGACGAGCAAGCCGTCGAGATCGGCCATCTTCCCGCCGGACACGGCCTCCTCGGCGCCCTGATCGACGACCCGCACGCCATCCGGCTGACCCACCTCGGCGCCGACCCGCGCTCTTCGGGCTTCCCCGCGCACCACCCGCCGATGGACAGTTTCCTCGGAGTTCCCGTCCGGGTCCGCGGTGAGGTGTACGGCAACCTCTACCTCTCCAACCAGGTCTCCGGCGCCTTCAGCGAGGAAGACGAGGAGCTGCTCACCGCGCTGGCCGCCACCGCCGGCATCGCGATCGACAACGCCAGGCTCTTCGACGAGACCCGGCGCCGCCAGCGCTGGTCAGCGGCGTCGGCCGAGATCAGTGCCACGCTCTTGTCCGACCGGGCGGACGCCTCCCTCGAACTCCTCGCCGAAAGGTTCGCCTCCCTGGCCGACGCCGACCTCGTCTGCGTGGTCCTCGCCGCCGGTGTCGGCACCCTGATCGTCGATACGGCACGGGGCAAGCAGGGCAAACAGGTCAAGGGTCTCGTGATTCCGGCAGCCGGAACCACCGTGGGGCGGGCCTTCGACAGCGGCCAACCGATCCTCACCGCCGACGGCGCGGCCAGCCTCGACCAGCCGGACGCCCGACTCGTCCTCGGCCCCACCATGGTGATCCCGCTGCTCGCCGCCGGCCGTACCCACGGTGTCATGACCGTGTCGCGCTCCAGCGGACGCCCCCGGTTCACGACGAGCGACCTGGAGATGGCGGCGGACTTCGCCGGCCAGGCCAGCGTGGCGCTGGAGCTGGCACGAGGCCGAAGTGCCGGCCAGAAGCTCGCCCTGCTCGAAGACCGCAGCCGGATCGCCAGGGACCTGCACGACAACGTTATTCAGCGGGTCTTCGCTGCGGGAATCGGATTGCAGGCCATCAGCGGCTCGGTCGAGGACCCGAACGTGCGTGAGCGCATCATCGAGGAGGTCGTCGCCCTCGACGTCGCCATCGTGGAGATCCGCACCGCCATCTTCGCGCTGACGGCTCAGACCAGCCGGGATCGCGGGTCCATCCGGCACCGCGTCATCGACCTGCTCAGCGAGCTGGCCTCGCTGTTCGAGCAGACGCCGCGCCTGGTGTTCACCGGACCGATCGACCTCCTCACCCCGCCGGCGATGTCCGATGACATCGGGGCGGTCATTCGCGAGGGCCTGATGAACGTGGTGCGGCATGCCGAAGCCACCGAAGCCGTGGTGAACCTGAGCGTCGGCGACGACCTCGTGGTCATCGAGATCGTGGACAACGGCATCGGCGTCGTCGCATCCGACCGCCGGAGCGGGTTGGCGAACCTGACCGTCCGCGCGGAGCACTGGGGCGGCGACGTCGTGCTCGAGAACCGGGCCAGGGGCGGCAGCCGCCTGCGCTGGACCGCCCAGATCGAACCTGAACCTGTACGAAAGGAATCGTGATGATCCGAGTCTTCCTGGTGGACGACCACGAGGTTGTGCGCCGCGGAATCGCCGACATGATCAACGCCGAACCCGACCTCGAGGTCGTCGGCGAGGCGTCCACCGCCCGGCAAGCCGTCGCCCGCGTGGCCGCCACGGTGCCGGACGTCGCCGTGCTGGACGTGCGCCTGCCCGACGGCAGCGGCATCGACGTGTGCCGCACCATCCGGTCGGCGAACCCCGAGGTGCAGTGCCTGATGCTCACCGCCTACGACGACGATGAGGCTAGCTACTCCGCCGTCCTGGCCGGGGCCGCCGGCTACGTGCTCAAGGACATCCGTGGCCAGCACTTGGTGGAGTCGATCCGCCGGGTCGCCAGGGGCGAGTCGCTCGTGCAGAAGGCCGTCACCCGCAAGGTGGTGACCGAGCTGACGGGCACCGCCGCGGACTCGCCCACCTCCAACCTCACGACCAGGGAGCGCCAGGTCCTCGAGCTCATCGCCGAGGGGCTGACGAACCGGCAGATCGGCGACCAGCTCGACCTGGCCGAGAAGACGGTCAAGAACTACGTGTCCGGGTTGCTCGCCAAGCTGGGCATGGCCCGGCGGACCCAGGCCGCCGTGTACGGCGCCGGCCTCCGGCCGCGGTAACCGACGTCATGAGCGGTTCCGGCTCGCGCCGCGTGGCGCCAGGACCCGGCCAGGAGTCGGTGTGGGACTACCCGCGCCCGCCGCGGGTGGAACCCAGCCGGGAACACATCGCGCTGCGCTTCAACGGCGCCGTCATCCTCGACACCCGCGACAGCGTCCGGGTGCTGGAGACGAGCCATCCGCCGACCTACTACCTGCCCAGGTCGGCCTTCGCCGCGGGGGTCCTGCAACCCGTCAACGGGCACAGCATGTGCGAATACAAGGGTCTGGCCGGGTATCTCGCCATCGTCGTCGGCGACCGTCGGCTCGATGCTGCCGCCTGGTACTACCCCACCCCTCAGCCGGGCTTCGAAGCCCTGGCCGGGCGGGTCGCGGTGTACCCGGGTCGACTGGACGAGTGCCGGGTGGACGGCGAGATCGTGCGCCCCCAGCCCGGCGACTTCTACGGCGGCTGGGTGACCGACAGGATCGTCGGCCCCTTCAAGGGCGCGCCGGGCACCCTCGGCTGGTGACCGCGCCTAGTAGGCTGATGGCGTGTCATTCTCGCTCGCTGATGTAGCCCGGGTCTCCCATGACCTGTGGCCCCTGTCCGGCGCCAAGGACTGGGACGCGCCGGGCCTGGTCAGCGGTGACCCCGCCCGCCCGGTCGACTCGATCCTCCTCGCCGTCGACGTCGTCGCCGACACCGTCGCCGAGGCCGTCCAGACCGGCGCAGACTTGCTGCTGGCCCACCACCCGCTGCTGCTGCGCGGCATCACCAGCGTGGCCGAGGACCGCTACAAGGGCGCCCTGCTGGCACGCCTGATCCGGGCCGACTGCGCACTGCTGGCCGCGCACACCAACGCCGACGTCGTCGTCGACGGGGTGTCCGACGTCTTCGCGTGCCGGCTGGGACTGACCGACGTCCAGCCGATCACCGCCGGCAGCACCCCCGGGACCGGCATCGGCCGTGTCGGCCGGCTGCCGGAACCGGTCAGCCTGGGCACCCTGGCCCGCAGGCTGGCCGAGCTGATCCCCCCGACGGCGTCCGGTATCCGTGCCGCCGGCGGCTACTCCGACGTCATCGAGACGGTTGCCCTCTGCGGCGGCGCGGGGGACTCGCTGCTGCGGGAAGAGCTCGTCCGCTCCGCCGACGTGTTCATCACCTCGGATCTGCGCCACCACCCGGCCTCGGAGTCCAGGGAACAGAGCGTCGTCGCCGGTGTTGGCCCCGCGCTCATCGACGTGTCACACTGGGCCAGCGAATGGCTCTGGCTGGACACCGCGGCCGCTCAACTGGCCGAACGACTGCCGGGGGTCCGCATCCAGGTCAGCGAGCTCCGCACGGACCCGTGGGATTTCGTCGTCACCCAATGACCGGCGGCCCACCGCCAGTTTTTTTCAACTCCATAATCATGAAGGTCAGGTCATTGTGAAGGCATCTCCAGTTGAGCAGAAGGAGCTCCTGCGGCTCCAGGCCATGGACACCAAGCTTGCGCAGGTCGAACACCAGGCGAAGGCGCTTCCACAGCACGCCGAGCTCACCGCCCTCGGCCGCACCCTCGACGCGTCCAAGACCGTCCTGACCGGCCGCACCGGCGCGGTCGAGGACGCGCGGATCGAACTGGCCCGCATCGAGTCGGATGTCCAGGTCGTCGAGAAGCGCATCGCCAGGGACACCGACCGGGCGCAGCACACCTCGTCGATCAAGGACGTTCAGGCCCTCGAGACCGAGCTTACGGCCCTGGGCAAGCGGCTGGAGGCGCTCGAGGAGATCGAACTGGCCGTCATGGAGCGCCTGGAGGAGAAGGAAGCGCGGGTTGCCGAGACGGACGCCGAACGCGCCACGACCGCCGCACAGGTGGCCGGCATCGAAGCCGACCGGGACGAGCTGCTGGTGGACCTGAACCGGCAGCTGGCTGAACTCGCCAGGGACCGGTCGGCGATCGCGTCCTCGATCGGCGCCGACCTGGCCGCACTCTACGAGAAGCGCCGGGTGGTCGGTCGGGGAAACGCGGCCGCGCTGCTGCGGGCCCGCACCTGCAGCGGCTGCACCATGACCCTGACCGGCAGCGACCTCGAAGGCGTACGCGCGGCCCCGGCCGATGAGATCGTTTTCTGTCCGGACTGCGGCGCGATTCTGGTGCGCACCGAGGAGTCCGGGATCTGACCGGTCGGTATCGGTCCCTGATCGGTCCCGCGGGCCTGTAGGCTCGATCTTCGGAATGGGTCGGCAAGACGGTCGCGTCATCCGATGCCCTCCGGGGCGGACGATGCCGAGGAACGTCCGGGCTCCACAGAGCAGGGCGGTGGGTAACACCCACCCGGGGCAACCCGCGAGACAGTGCCACAGAAAGTAGACCGCCGCATGCCCCCGGGCTGCGGTAAGGGTGAAACGGTGGTGTAAGAGACCACCAGCGGCCAGGGTGACCTGGCCGGCTCGGTAAACCTCGTCCGGAGCAAGGTCGAACAGGAAGCGCTAAGGCTGCTCGCCGAGTTTCCGGGTAGACCGCTAGAGGGCTGCGGCAACGTAGTCCCGAGATAGATGGCCGTCCACGGCGAAAGCCAGGACAGAACCCGGCGTACCAGCCGGCCCATTCCGCTTTCCTGACAATCTGGTCCATGCGACGGCTGGAGCGGCGCATTCCCAGCCCCTGCTCCTACGCTGGCTTCATGAGCACATCCGGGTCGACCACGTTCCAGTCCACGGCGCTCGGGCAGCCCCAGCCGGCCGCATCGCGCCGACGCTGGGCGCGTCTGCGGTCGGGGCTGACCCGCTCGCGGTCCTGGATTCACCGGCACCCGCGCATCCGGGCTCCCTACCGGGTGCTCGTCGCCGCGGCCGGGTTGACGATCATCGTCGTCGGGCTGATCCTCGTGCCGCTGCCCGGGCCCGGCTGGCTGATCGTCTTCCTCGGCGTCGCGGTGCTGGGCACCGAGTTCCCGGCCGCCCACCGGCTCACTCAGCTGGTGCGCCGGCAGGCCGGGCGCGTGCGCCAGTGGTGGCGCGCGCGGCAGGACCGCCTGGGCACCCGCGCCGGTACCTCCTCGGCGGCCTGACGTAACGGCGGGCGGGCCGGGGCCCGCGCTTCAGACTGCGCTGGGGGAGTGCCGGGCGGCCAGCGCTGCGGCACCGAGGATACCCGCGTTGTTGCGGTGCACGGCCGGGATGATGCGAGTGTGCAGTTTGAGCAGCGGCAGGAAGTCCTCGTGGTGCTTGGACACGCCGCCGCCGACGATGAACAGGTCGGGCGAGAAGAGCGCTTCGAGGCGGGAGTAGTACTTCTGCAGCCGGCCGGCCCACTTCGACCAGCTCAGGTCGTCGCGCTCCTTTGCGCTGAACGCGGCGCGGGTTTCGTAGTCGACGCCGTCGATTTCCAGGTGGCCGAGCTCGGTGTTCGGCACGAGCGCGCCGTCGTTGATCAGTGCGGTTCCGATTCCGGTGCCCAGGGTGGTCAGCAGCACCACGCCGTCGACTCCCTTGGCGGCACCGAAGGTGGCTTCGGCGTAGCCGGCGGCGTCGGCGTCGTTGACGAAGTGGATGGGCACGCCCAGGCCCTTTTCGAACAGGGTCTCGGCGGCGAGGCCGATCCACTTGTCGGACACGTTGGCCGCCGACATCGTGTGGCCGTTCTTCACGATGGCGGGGAAGCAGACGCCGATGGGCAGGTTGCCGGCCCCGGCCGAGACTGTCGCCAGGATCTGCCGGGTGGTCTCGACGATGTCCTGCGGGCGGCCGCCCTTGGGGGTCGGTAGCTTGACGCGGTCGGAGAGCAGGGCGCCGGTGGACAGGTCCACCACGGCTCCCTTGATGCCGGTTCCGCCGATATCGATGCCGATGGCAGTGGGTGAGCTCATGGCAATAATCTACCGGCTAGACGACGGTCAGGATCTCGGCGCCGCGCTCGGTCACCACGAGCGTGTGCTCGAACTGCGCCGTGATGCTTCGGTCCCGGGTCAGAACCGTCCAGTCATCCGCCCACATGTCCCAGTCCCCGCCACCCAGGGTCAGCATGGGTTCGATGGTGAAGACCATCCCCGCCTCCATCACCGTGTCGTACTGGGGAGCCGAGTCGTAGTGCGGGATGATCAGGCCGGAATGGAAGGCATCGCCGACGCCGTGGCCGGTGAAGTCCCGGACGACTCCGTAGCCGAAGCGGCGGGCGTATGACTCGATGGTGCGACCGATGACGTTGACCTGCCGGCCGGGGGCGACGGCCTTGATGCCGCGGGCCAGGGCCTCGCGGGTGCGCTCGACGAGCAGGGTGACCTCCTCCGAGGCTTCTCCGACGATGAAGGTGACGTTGGAATCGCCGTGCACGCCGTTCTTGTATGCGGTGATGTCGATGTTGACGATGTCGCCGTTCTCGAGGGCGGTGTCGTCGGGGATGCCGTGGCAGATCACCTCGTTGACCGAGGAGCACAGAGACTTGGGGTAGCCCCGGTAGCCCAGCGTCGAGGGGTAGGCGTCGTGGCTGAGCAGGTATTCGTGGCCGACCCGGTCGAGCTCCTCGGTAGTGACCCCCGGGACGATGGCGCGTCCGACGGCCTGGATCGCCTCGGCGGCGATTCGACCGGACTCGCGGATGAGTTCGATCCGTTCCGGCGAGTACACATCGGTGCCGGTGTAACGGGCGGGAGCGGTGTGCCCGACGTACTCCGGTCGAGGAATGTGGGCGGGGACGGAACGGTGGCTGGACACGGTTCCCGGAATGAGGTGACCGGCAGAATCCTTAGGCATAGGATCAAGCTTATGGCCGAAGATACTGAACACCAGTTCTGGTACAACATGCGCACGGGCGCAGTCGAACAGGGCTTGTTGTCGCCATCCATCGACAGGGTCGGACCGTTCTCGACCTTCGATGAAGCGACTCACGCCCTCGACAAATTGCGTTCGAACAGCGCCAAATGGGCGGAAGACGACGCAACGGACGACCGCTGACGGGTCCTCGTTCCCTTCGCAGACGAGTCGGGTGCGTTACTCGTAGCTGTGCTCTGCGCCCGGGTAGGCTCCGGAATCCACATCGTCCTTGAACGCGTGCACCGCATCGGTGAGCACCGAGCGCAGGTCGGCGTACTGGCGCACGAACCGAGGCACCCGACCGGCCGTCATGCCGGCGAAGTCGGTCCAGACCATCAACTGCCCGTCCACGCCCGGCCCTGCCCCGACGCCGATGGTGGGAATGTCAAGGCGCTCGGTCACCTGGGCGGCCACCTCGGCGGGAACCATCTCCAGCACCACCGCGAACGCTCCGGCGTCCTGAACGGCCAGGGCGTCCGTGATCAGCGCCGCAGCGCCGGGGCCGCGACCCTGGATGATGTGCCCGCCCAGCCCGTGCTCGCTCTGCGGGGTGAACCCGATGTGGGCCATCACGGGGATTCCCGCGGAGACGATCCGCTTGATTTGCTTGCGGCTGCGAACCCCGCCTTCGAGCTTCACGGCATGCGCCTGGGCTTCCTTCATGAATCGCACCGCGGTGTGCAGCGCCTCGGAGGGGCCGGTCTCGTAGCTGCCGAACGGCAGGTCGGCGACCACGAGGGCGCGGGTCACGGCACGGGCCACCGCGCGGGTCAGCGGGATCAGCTCGTCGACGGTGACGGGCAAGGTGGTCTCGTAGCCGAACACGTTGTTGCCGGCCGAGTCACCGACCAGGAGGAAGTCGATGCCGGCTTCGTCGAAGATCTGGGCGGTGAGCATGTCATAACTGGTCAACCCGGTGATCGGGATGCCCTGCCTCTTCGCGTTCTGGAAGTGTCTGGTGCGCACCCGCTTGGGTCCGGCGGGCGCGGGGACGAACGGGTTTGGTGCCTCGGCGGCGTTGGCTGCGTCTGGTGTGGGCGACTCTGGCATGGCTTCAGTGTACTCAGCGCCGTTTCTTCCGACCCATCAATCATCGTCGCGATCAGCGGGTTTCAGCCTGCGGAGCGAGCGGCACGGTAGCCTAGGAGGCAACAAGAAAGGGCGTGAATGGACAAGCAGCGCGACTTCGTTCTTCGGACCATCGAGGAACGGGGCATTAAGTTCATTCGACTGTGGTTCACCGACGTTGTCGGCACCCTGAAGTCGGTGGCGATTGCTCCCGCCGAGGTGGAAGGGGCTTTCGCTGAGGGCCTCGGTTTCGACGGCTCCGCGATCGAGGGTCTCACCCGGTCGTTCGAAGCCGACGTGTTGGCCCACCCGGACCCCACCACCTTCCAGATCCTGCCATGGCGGGGCGAGGTCGACCCGACCGCGCGGATGTTCTGCGACATCACCACGCCGGACGGCCAGCCCGCCGTCGCCGACCCGCGCAACGTGCTCAAGCGCACGCTCGCCAAGGCCGCCGAGCGTGGTTTCACGTTCTACACGCACCCGGAGATCGAGTTCTACCTGCTCAAGTCGTCGAAGTTCGGCAAGAACGGGCCCGTCCCCGTCGACTCCGCCGGCTACTTCGACAACGTGCCCGGTGGCACTGCTCACGACTTCCGTCGCCGTTCGGTGCGGATGTTGGAAGACCTCGGCATCTCGGTCGAGTTCAGCCACCACGAGGCCGGCCCGGGCCAGAACGAGATCGACCTGCGGTACGCGGATGCGCTGACCACGGCGGACAACATCATGACCTTCCGCACCGTCATCAAGGAGGTGGCGATCGAGCAGGGCGTCTACGCGACGTTCATGCCCAAGCCGCTCTC
Organism: Cryobacterium sp.; assembly: GCF_025463825.1. Classification (GTDB taxonomy): domain Bacteria; phylum Actinomycetota; class Actinomycetes; order Actinomycetales; family Microbacteriaceae; genus Cryobacterium. The sequence continues at coordinate 32,004 of NZ_JAODBG010000083.1, read as the reverse complement.
CGACCAGCCCGGCTCCGGCATGCACACCCACCTGTCCCTGTTCGAGGGCGACACCAACGCCTTCTACGAGGCCGGCGCGCAGTACCAGCTGTCCACGACCGGTCGGCAGTTCATCGCGGGGCTGCTCCGGCACGCGCCTGAGATCACGGCGGTGACCAACCAGTTCGTGAACTCGTACAAGCGCCTGTGGGGAGGCGACGAAGCGCCCAGCTTCGTCTGCTGGGGCCACAACAACCGCTCAGCGCTCATCCGGGTGCCGTTGTACAAACCGAACAAGGGCCAGAGCTCCCGCATCGAGTACCGGGCGATCGACTCCGCGGCGAACCCGTACCTGGCGTATTCACTCATGCTCGCCGCCGGGCTCAAGGGCATCGAGGAAGGCTACGAGCTTCCGCCGGAAGCCGAGGACAACGTGTGGGGGCTCAGCGACACCGAGCGTCGTGCGCTCGGTTACCACCAGCTGCCCGCGAGCCTGGATCACGCCATCCAGTACATGGAAGAGTCCGAACTGGTCGCCGAGACCCTGGGGGAGCACGTGTTCAACTACGTCCTGCTCAACAAGCGCCAGGAGTGGCGCGAATACCGGTCGCAGGTCACGCCGTTCGAACTCAATAAGAACCTCGAGATGCTCTAGGGGCTACTCCGGACACGGCAGCCTCGGTGAGGCGCAGCTTCAGTTAGGCACACAACATGGCGAGAGAACAGCTGACCCTGACCGACCTCGCCCGGGTGGGCTTCGCCGATCTCGGCGAGGCCCGCGCCCGCCTCGACGAGGTGGGCGAGTTGGGTGGGTCGGACCCGTCCGATCTCTTTCCCCTGCTCAGCCGCGCGGCGAACCCGGATGCGGCGCTCTTCGCCGTGCTGTCGCTCGTGCGGCAGGCGCCGGCAGAGTTCGAGGCCCTGCGCCGGCTCCCGGGCGCCCTGCAACGGCTGGTGCTGGTCTCCGGCGCCTCGACCGGCCTGACGGACTTTTTCCTCAGGCATCCGGCCGAGTTGTCGGTGCTGCACGAGAAGACAGTTCACCTGCCCAGCCTGGCCGAACTGACCAGCGACCTGCTCGCTGCGGTGCGGGCAACCGACGGGTTCGCCGACCTCGTCGAGGACGAGGGCTGGGTGGCCCTGCGGGTGCGCTACCGTCGGCGGTTGGCCGAACTGGCCGCGTACGACCTCGAGCAGGCCGACCCGGTCGCCGGCCTCGATCTCGTCGCCCGGCAGCTGGCCCACCTGGCCGCCGCCGCCCTCGAAGCATCACTGGCGGTTGCCAGGGGCATGATCGGCAGCACCGTCGCGGCCCACGGAGTCTTCCCCATCGACGAGCTGCGGCGCACCAAACTGGCCGTGATCGGGATGGGCAAGGCCGGGGCGGGCGAGCTGAACTATGTCAGCGACGTAGATGTGATCTTCGTCGCGGAGGGCGACGAGGCAGGCGGACTCGAGACCGGCCGGGCCGTCGACATCGCGACCAGGCTCGCGATCCTGATGATGCGCGGCCTCAACCAGCCCAGCATGGAACCCGAACTCTGGGAGGTCGACCCGAACCTGCGCCCGGAGGGGAAGTCCGGTGCGCTGGTGCGCTCCCTCGATTCGCACATTGCTTACTACGACCGGTGGGCGAAGAGCTGGGAATTCCAGGCTCTGCTCAAGGCGAACCCGCTGGCGGGCGACCTCGAACTCGGGTCGCGCTATGTCGACGCCGTCGCGCCGAAGGTCTGGACGAGCGCCAGCCGGGAGAACTTCGTCGACTCCGTGCAGCGGATGCGCGAGCGCGTGACCAGCAACATCCCGGCCGATGAGGTTGCCGTTCAGCTCAAGCTCGGCCCTGGCGGGCTGCGCGACATCGAGTTCACCGTGCAGTTGCTACAGCTCGTGCACGGCCAGGCCGACCCGGATGTCCGTCAACCCGGGACTCTTCCGGCGCTGGCCGCCCTGGCCGAATCCGGGTACGTCGGCCGCGTGGAGGCAGCCGAGTTCGCCCAGGACTACCGGATGCTACGCCTGATGGAACACCGGCTGCAGCTGGACCGGCTGCGACGCACCCACCTGCTGCCCCGTGACGAGGCCGGACTTCGGGTGCTGGCCCGCGCGACGGGCCTGGCCACCAGCGCCGCGGCGCTCACGACGCGCTGGGAGACCACCAAGCACCGGGTGCGCGGGCTGCACGAAAGGTTGTTCTACCGGCCGCTGCTGTCCGCCGTCGCGGCCCTCCCTGCCGAGGGGCTGAATCTCACCAGCGCGCAGGCGGAGGCCCGCCTGGCCGCGATCGGATTCCGCAACACGGCGGGCGCGCTGGGGCACATCGCCGCACTCACCGGCGGCGTGTCGCGCCGGGCGACCATCCAGCAGCACCTGCTGCCGGTTCTGCTGCAGTGGCTCTCCGACGGAGCAGACCCGGACTACGGGCTGCTCGCGTTCCGGCGGCTGAGTGACAGCCTGGGGTCCACGTACTGGTTCCTGCGGATGCTGCGGGATTCCTCGGGCGCGGCCGAACGACTGACGAAGGTCCTGTCGGCATCGCGCTACGTCGGCGAGCTCTTCGAGACGATCCCGGAAGCCGTCGCGTGGCTGGAGCACGACGATGAACTGCGGCCACGGCCGCGCTCGGTGCTGCAGGACGAGGCCCGCGCGGTCCTGGCCAGGCACGGCAGCGCGGACGCAGCGGCGTCGGTGCTGCGCGCCAGCCGGCGCCGGGAGATGCTGAGGCTGGCCCTGTCCGCGATCCTCGGTCGCATCACCATCGACGAGCTGGCGGCCGGGCTCACGGACGTGTCCACGGTGATCATCCAGGGTGTCCTCGGCGCCATCCGCGGCACCGGCCTCACCGGTGCCGACGGCCCGCTGGCCCCCGACGGCATTGAATTCGCCGTCATCGCGATGGGCAGGTTCGGTGGAGCCGAGCTGGGTTTCGGCTCCGACGCCGACGTGATGTACGTGTTCCGGCCGGCGACGCTGGAGGGCGGTGCGGCGCACGACCGCGCCACCTTCATCGTGCGCGAGTTGAATCGGCTCACCGAGGACAACCGCCTCCCCTTCGATCTCGACATCGGGCTGCGTCCGGAGGGGAAGAACGGGGCCGTGGTGCGCTCCATCGATTCGTACCAGGCGTACTACCGCCGGTGGTCGCTGACCTGGGAGGCCCAGGCCCTGCTGCGCGCCCACGGCATTGCGGGGGAGCCCGCCCTCCTGACCGACTTCCACGCCGTGATGGACGCGGTGCGCTACCCGGAGGCGATCGCCGAGCAGGACGTGCGCGAGATCAAGCGCATCAAGGCCAGAGTGGAGAACGAACGCCTGCCCCAGGGCGCCGACCCGAAGCGGCACCTGAAACTGGGCCGCGGCTCGCTGAGCGACGTGGAATGGTTTGTCCAGCTGCTGCAACTGCAGCACGCCGCGGCGCTTCCGTCCCTGCGCACGACGTCCACTCTCGAAGCGCTCGACGAGGCCGCGAGGCAGGCCTTTGTCACCGACGCCGAGGCGGCGACCTTGCGGGCTGCATGGCTGTTCGCGTCGAGGTGCCGGTCGGCCATCACGCTGTGGTCGAACAAGACCGCGGACGTGCTGCCCAGTGACCGGATGCAACTGGACGGCGTGGCCCGGCTGCTGGAGTACCCGCCGGGCTCAGCCAACCAGCTCGAGGAGGACTACCTGTCGGTCACCCGGCGGGCCCGCGCCGTGTTCGAACGGCGGTTCTACGGTCCGGTGGAACGCCCGGGGCCGTTCTCCGGCTGACCGCGCCGGCACGACGAAAGCAGGGCCGCAACCTTCCGGGTGCGGCCCTGCTTCGGTTGTCCAGTGCGGACTAGACGCCGTAGTACAGTTCGAACTCGAACGGGTGCGGGCGCTGTGCGAGGGGCTTGATTTCCTTCTCGCGCTTGTAGTCGATCCAGGTCTCGATGAGCTCCGGGGTGAAAACGTTGCCGGCGAGCAGGAAGTCGTGGTCGGCCTCAAGCGCCTGCAGGGCTTCTTCGAGCGAAGCGGGCACCTGCGGGATGTTCTTGGCCTCTTCGGGCGGTAGCTCGTAGAGGTCCTTGTCGACCGGCTCGTGCGGCTCGATGCGGTTCTTGATGCCGTCGAGGCCGGCCATCAGCTGCGCGGCGAACGCGAGGTACGGGTTGCCGGATGCGTCGGGGGCGCGGAACTCGAGGCGCTTGGCCTTGGGGTTCGTTCCGGTGATCGGGATGCGAATCGAGGCGGAGCGGTTGCCGGCCGAGTAGACCAGGTTGACCGGTGCTTCGAAGCCCGGCACCAGGCGGTGGTAGGAGTTCACCGTCGGGTTGGTGAAGGCGAGGACGGCAGGGGCGTGCTTGAGCAGGCCACCGATGTACCAGCGGGCGACGTCGGAGAGTCCGCCGTAGCCGGCTTCGTCGTAGAACAGCGGCTTGCCGTCGGCCCACAGGGACTGGTGGGTGTGCATGCCGGAGCCGTTGTCGCCGAAGAGCGGCTTGGGCATGAACGTGGCGGTCTTGCCCCACTCGTGAGCGGTGTTCTTGACGATGTACTTGAACTTCAGCAGGTCGTCGGCCGCGTGCACCATCGTGTCGAACTTGTAGTTGATCTCGCCCTGGCCGCCGGTGCCGACCTCGTGGTGGCTGCGCTCGAGGATGAGGCCGGCGTCGATCAGCTTGAGGCAGATGTCGTCGCGCATGTCGGCGTGCTGGTCGACCGGGCTGACCGGGAAGTAGCCGCCCTTGAAGGGGGTCTTGTTGGCGAGGTTGCCGCCCTCTTCCTTGCGGCCGGAGTTCCAGGCGCCCTCGCTGGAGTCGACGGAGTAGAAGCTGGTGTGCTGGTTGACCTCGTAGCGCACGTCGTCGAAGATGTAGAACTCGGCTTCGGAACCGAAGTAGGCGGTGTCGCCGATACCGGTCGAAGCGAGGTACTTCTCGGCCTTCTTGGCCACCTGGCGCGGGTCCTTGGAATAGATCTCGCCGTTGCGCGGGTTGTAGATGTCGAACAGCATGATCAGGGTGCGCTCGGCGCGGAACGCGTCGATGTAGGCGCTGGTCACGTCCGGGATGAGCTGCATGTCGGACTCGTGGATCGACGCGAAACCGCGGATCGAGGAGCCGTCGAACATCTGGCCGACGGTGAAGAAGTCCTCGTCAACGGTCGACGCGGGAATGTTGAAGTGCTGCTGAACACCGGGCAAATCGGTAAAACGGAGATCAAGGAACTTGACATCGGTGTCCTTGATGAACGAGAGCACTTCGGACGAATCGCGGAACATGCGGGTTTACTCCAAACGACGTAGGCGTGGGTGACTGGAAATGTCGCACACTGCGGCTTCCCCGACCTTATTACGGACGAGTTACTTAAGAATGACGCTTATGTTTCGTCCATGTTACAGAGGCGCTCGCTCGGTAAACTGATCGGGTGAATTCGACGCCCTCCAGACCGACCACCTTCGGGCAGCTTCCGCCCAGCAACTGGCCGGGGGAGCGGCTGGGCCTTCCCCGGGAGGGACCGCACTCTGTGGGCCGGGCGGGACGGCGGATCGTGGCCCTGATCATCGACTGGGCCATCGCCCTCGCCCTCACCTGCCTGATCTGGGGCTACACCCTGCTCGACTACGACGAATTCGTGGTCCTCACGGTCTTCGTGGCCCTGCAAGCACTGCTGCTGGCCGTATTCGGCGCCAGCGTGGGTCACCGGCTGCTGGGCCTGCGGCTGATCAGCCTCACCGGCGGCCGGGCGGGGCTGTGGCGTCCGGTCGTGCGCTCGGTACTGCTCGGGCTGGCCGTGCCCGCGCTGGTGTGGGACTCCGACCAGCGCGGCTTCCACGACAAGATCGCCGGTACGGTCCTCATCCGCCGCTAGGTTCCTGCGGAGCACGACGAAGGGCACGGGGTCCACCCCGTGCCCTTCGTCGTGTGTTGCGTGCGGCGGCTAGTTGCCGCGCTGCGGCCGGGCCTTGGTCGGGTCGACGCCCTTGGGGATCGGTAGCTTCTTGGAGATGGAATTGAGCCGGTTGTTGACCGCGAGGACCTCGGCCTTGGTCAGGGACGGCTTGATCTTGGTCAGGCGGCGGGCCAGCTTGTGCAGCGGGACCGCGTCGGAGTCCGGGCCGACGGCGATGACGGTGACGGCGACGTTACCGCCCACCTTGGCCACTGAACGTCGTTCCTCGTCCACCATCCGTGCCGTGCGCGTGCGGGGACCCTCGATGATGAGGACGACACCGCCCCGGCCGACGGCACGGTACACGGCGTCCTGGGTCTTCCCGTTGACCGCGACGGGCATTTCGCTGCCCACCCAGCCGCGCTTCAGCGAGGAGCGCAGCACCGCGCCGACGGCGCCGGGTTGGCCCTCGATCTGGGAGTACGCCGCTTTCTCGGCGCGGCGGCCGAGGATGATCAGCATGGCGAGGACGCCGGCGAGCACCCCGGAGACGACCCACAGGGCAATGGTGAACCCGTTGTCGGGGGTGAGCAGCAGCGCCAACCCCAGAGCCACGACGACGGGAATCAGGAAGCCCAGGACCATGAACAGAACGATGTTCGAGTCGTAGCGCCTGGTCATCTTGAAGACCTGCCACATTTGCTTCAAGCGGCCAGGTTCTTTGGGGGTGCGGGGAGTCTTGTCCTTGCTGCGTGCCATGGTTCTAAGACTACCCAGTCGGTCGATCTGTGAGTGACGGATTCATGGGTCAAACGGCCTGACTGAAACCCAGGGTCGCATCGGCGAGGTGCTGCAACTGCTCCGGCACCTCCCGCCCGGTGGCGACCATGGACTGTGCCCAGAGCCGGCCCGCCCGGTAGGAGGAGCGCACCAGTGGCCCGGCCAGCACCCCGAGGAAACCGATCGCCTCGGCCTCCTGCTTGAGTTCGACGAATTCCTCGGGGCGGACCCACCTGGCGACCGGCAGGTGCCGAGGGCTCGGGCGCAGGTATTGCGTGATGGTGATGATGTCGGTGCCGGCCTGATGAAGGTCGCGCAGCGCCTGCGACACCTCGGTGCGTTCCTCGCCCATCCCCAGGATCAGGTTGGACTTGGTGATGAGTCCGGCGGCGCGGCCCTGGCTGAGCACGTCCAGCGACCTGTCGTAGCGGAAGGCCGGGCGGATTCGCTTGAAAATGCGTGGGACGGTTTCGACGTTGTGGGCGAAGACCTCCGGCCGGGCGGAGAACACCTCGGCCAGGTGGGCCGCGTTGCCGGTGAAGTCGGGCACCAGGATTTCCACTCCCGTTCCCGGGCTGTGCTGGTGGATCTGCCTGATGGTCTCCGCGTACAACCACGAGCCTTCGTCGGGCAGGTCGTCCCTGGCGACGCCGGTCACTGTGGCGTAGCGCAGGTTCATGGCCAGGACGGATTCGGCGACCCGGCGGGGTTCGTCGGTGTCGTAGTCGGCCGGTTTGCCCGTGTCGATCTGGCAGAAGTCGCACCGCCTGGTGCACTGGGAGCCGCCGATGAGGAAGGTGGCCTCGCGGTCCTCCCAACACTCGTAGATGTTGGGGCAGGCAGCCTCCTGGCACACCGTGTGCAGGTTCTCGGCCTTCACGAGGTCCTGCAGCTGGCGGTACTCCGGGCCCATCCGGGCCCGGGTCTTGATCCAGTCGGGCTTTCGTTCGATCGGCGTCGCGGCGTTGCGGATCTCCAGCCGGAGCATCCGGCGGCCATCGGGCGCGGCGCTCATGCCGGCACCAGGAACCGGGCACGGAAATGCGCTGTGAGCGACGGAACGGTGTCCTCGGGTGAAACGGGGCGGCCGAGCACCCTGGACATCGTGGTGACGCCGGCGTCCGCGATACCGCACGCGATGATGCGTTCGTACGGCTCGAGGGAGTTGTCGCAGTTCAGCGCGAAGCCGTGCATCGTGACGCCGTCGGCGACCCGGATGCCGATGGCGGCGATCTTGTCCTCCGCGCCGGCGGGACCGACCCAGACGCCGCTGCGGCCGGGCACCCGGCGACCGTCGATGCCGAAATCGGCGATCGTCTCGATGAGGATGTCCTCGAGCAGGCGCACGTAGCCAACGACATCGAGGGGCTCCGGCAGCCGCAGGACCGGGTAGCCGATCAGTTGCCCGGGGCCGTGCCAGGTGATCCGGCCGCCGCGGTCGACATCCACGACCGGGGTGCCGTCGGTGGGACGGTCCTGGGGCTGGGTGCGTTTGCCGGCCGTGTACACGGCGGGATGTTCGAGGAGCAGGACGGTGTTCGGTCGTTGACCGGACACCACCGTGCCATGGACGGCGCGCTGGAGCTCAAGGCCCTCGCAATACGGCACGGAGTTGGCGCTTAGCCCCGCGACGACAAAGTCGAGCATGCGGCCAGCCTAGCGGGCCGGTCCTCCCCAGCCGCACAGCCCGGCCGATTGCCGCAGAACAACCCGTCGGGCCGCGGGGAGCCGGCGTGGCTGGCACGCTGGGCCGGTGGTCCCGGTACACCGGTACCGGGCGGACGGAGGATGGGACATGGCGGACACGACGGTCCGGGTCGGCACCGGCGCTCTGGTCGGGCACCGACTGACCCGCAGAATCGGGTCGGACAGCCGGGCGGAGGTGTTCCTGGCGCAGGCCTCGACGGAGGGGAGGTCCAGCGTGCCGGTCGTGCTGAAGGTCTTCCGGCACGGGACCGACCCGACCGGGATCGGGCGCGAGGTGCACGCCATGCTGTCCTCGGCCCCGGGGGCGCTGCCCCGTCTCGACGACGTGGCGACGACGCCCGATGGCAGGGTCTGCCTGGTCCTGGCGCACCTTCCCGGGCTGGCGCTGAATCGCCTGCTTGCGGTGCGAGGCCGGATCGGCGCCGCCGAGGTCGTCACTGTGGCGGCCACGGCCACAGCATGCCTGCAGGCCGTGCACGATGTGGGACTCAGCTTGCCGCTGGTGCGGCCGTCGGGTGTGCGATTCGACGACCGGGGTCGCCCGGTCCTCCTCGGCCTGGGCAGCCTGGCCGACCTGCCCGGCGGAGTGGCCGGCGTGGCGACCCGGCGGGATGACGCCGTGGGTCTCGCCCGGTTCCTGCACGCGTTGCTGGAGTTCCTGGATCCCGACGATGCCGCGGCCTCTCGGGCTCCGGCCCTGGTGGCGGAATTCGAATCCGCGGTGCTGACGCGCCCCTTTCCGGCAACACTGGTGGGCCTGGAGGCCGCCCTGTTCGCGTGGGCGCCGGCCGGCCCGGTCCGCGGCGCCGTTCCGGGAGCCGCGCCGGATGCCGAGACCGGCATGGTGGCGGACGTCGTGCCCCGAGCGATGAACGCGCCGGCACCGGCCGGGCGGCCCCGGCTGGCGCCGGTGTCGGTGTCGGCGTCGGCTGCGCCGGCGCCGGCAGCGGCGGGCTCCGGGCTGCCGGTGCTGGCGCGCGTCGGTCGCTGGGTCGGGGGCACGCCGCTGGGAAGCGCTGCTCGAAACGTGGTGGCGCAGGCCGGACGGCTTGGTTCGTTCCGACGGCGGGAACGAGGATCCCGGTTCGCCCGTCTCCCCGGCGCTCGACCGTTGCTGCTGGCGGCCGGGCTGGCGGCCGTCATCTCGGTCGGAGGTTTCGGGGCGCTCTCCCTCCTGCCGGGCGAGGGCGCCGGGGGCGTCGTGGCGAGTCCGCCGGCGTCCGACCCCGCCGCGACGGACCCCGACGGGACAGGCCCCGACGGGACAGGCGCCGACGGGGCGGACCCCTCCACATCAGACCCGAGCATTCTGGAGGGGGACGATCCGGCGGCCGCCGTGCTGGAGCTCCTGCGCCTGCGGGATGTCTGCCTCGCGCACGTGTCGGTCTTGTGCCTCGACGGCGTCGACCAGCACGGTTCGGTCGCGATGGCAGCAGACGGGTACCGCATCCGGCAGCTGCAGGGCGATGATGCCCGCACCGCAGCACCGGACGCCGCAGCGCCGGAGGCCGACCCGTTGGCTCGGTTCACAGCGCGGGTACAGGAGCACACCGGCAATTCGGCGCTGGTCGTGCTGGAGGCTGGGGCCGGCGTTAACGCACAACCGGCCTCTGCCCTGGTGATCAAGGGCGAGGCCGGTTGGCGACTACGCGAACTCTTCGACTACTGACCGTGGCTGCGGTCGGTGCGCCGAACAGGGTCGTGCGGGACTACTAGATGCCGAGGTTGGCCTCGAACGCTCCGGCTTCCAGCCGCGCCTTCATCGTGGTGAGGAAGCGCGAGGCGTCCGCTCCATCGATGATGCGGTGGTCGTAGGAGAGCGCCAGGAACACCGTGGAGCGAATCGCGATGGAGTCAAGGCCCTTGTCGCTGACGACGATGGGCTTCTTGTAGACGACTCCGGTGCCGAGGATCGCGCTCTGCGGCAGGAAGACCACCGGGGTGTCGAACAGCGCGCCGCGCGAACCCGTGTTGGTCAGCGTGAAGGTGCCGCCGGACAGCTCGTCGGGCTTGAGCTTGTTGTCACGGGTGCGTGCCGCCAGGTCCGCGATCTGGGCGGCGAAACCGGCCAGGTCCAGTTCCCCGGCATCACGGATGACCGGCGTGAGCAGGCCGCGCTCGGTGTCCACGGCGTTGCTCATGTTCTCCTGCGCCGGGTACACGATCGAGGTGCCGTCAACGGTGGCGTTGATGATCGGGTTCGACTTCAGTGCCTCGGCCGCGGCCAGGGCGAAGAAGGGCAGGAAGGACAGCTTGTTGCCGGTCTTCTCCTGGAAGGAGACCTTGACCTCGTCGCGAAGCATCGCGACGCGGGTCACATCCACCTCGACGACGGTGGTCAGCTGGGCGGTCTGCTGCATGGACGCAACGGCACGCTCGGCGACGACCTTGCGCAGGCGCGACATCGGCTGGGTGGTTCCGCGCAGCGGCGACACCTCGACGACGACAGCGGCCTCGGCCGGGGCGGCTGCCGAACCGGCGGCCGCGGCCTCGATGTCCTGCTTGCGGATGCGTCCGCCGACACCGGTGCCGGTGATCGTGGACAGGTCGACGCCGGCCTCGTTCGCGAGCTTGCGGACGATGGGGGTGACGTAACCGCTGGGGCCGGCGTGTGCTCCGCGAGTCGGTCCAGCCGGGGCAGCGGGTGCCGGCGCGGCGGCGGGTGCCGGTGCGGCGGCGGGTGCCGGTGCGGCGGGTGCCGGCGGTGCGGCTGCGGCGGGCGGCGGCTCGACGGCGGCCGGAGCGGGCGGTGCAACGGCCGCGGGAGCTTCCTCGGGTGCCGGAGCGTCCGTGGAGGGCACCTCGGCAGGCGCGGGTGCGACTTCGTCCTCCGGCGCGGGAGCCTCGTAGCCGGCGGGCTCCTGCGAGGCAGGAGTCTCGGCGGCGGGAGCTTCCGCTTCGGGGGCAGCAGCTGGTGCGGAACCGTCGCCGATGGTCACGAGCGGAGTTCCGACCTCGACGGTCTCGTCTTCCTGCACGAGGATGGCTTCGATGATGCCGGCGATGGGGGATGGGATCTCGGTGTCGACCTTGTCGGTCGACACCTCGAGCAGCGGTTCGTCGACTTCGACGCGGTCTCCCACGTTCTTGAGCCAGCGGGTGACCGTACCTTCTGTGACACTCTCTCCGAGTGCCGGGAGGTTGACGGATTCGCTCATGCGTTTGTCTCCTTTGAAACCATTAATGTCTGACCAATGTTAGTGAGAATCTCTGTGCCCACGACGGGCTACATGGCGTGCAGTGGCTTGCCGGCCAGGGCCAGGAAGGCCTCGCCGAGTGCTTCGTTCTGGGTGGGGTGCGCATGCAGGAGCGGCGCGAGGTCCTCCGGGTACGCTTCCCAGTTCACGATGAGCTGGCCTTCACCGATCAGTTCGCCGACGCGGGCGCCGATCATGTGGATGCCGATGATGGGACCGTCGGCCTCGCGCACGACCTTGATCGACCCGGTGGTGCCGAGGATCGAGCTCTTGCCGTTGCCGCCGAGGCTGTATTCGTAGCTGGTGACCTTGTCGGCGCCGAACTTGGCGACGGCCTTGGCCTCGGTGTAACCGACCGACGCGATCTCGGGGTCGCAGTAGGTGACCTTGGGGATGTTCAGGTCGTCCACGACGATCGGGGACAGGCCCGCGATCTCCTCTGCGACGAAGATGCCCTGCTGGAAGCCGCGGTGCGCGAGCTGCAGGCCGGGAACGATGTCGCCGACGGCGTAGACGCCGGGGATGTTGGTGGCAAGGCGCTCATCGGTGAGGACGAAGCCGCGGTCCATGGTGATGCCGGCCTCTTCGAAGCCGAGGCCCGCGGTGGACGGGCCGCGACCGACGGCGACGAGCAGCAGCTCGGCCTCGATGGTGGTGCCGTTCTCGAGCGTCACGACGACGCCGGAGTCGTCCTGCGTGACCGACTGGAACCGCACTCCGAGGGAGAAGTTGATACCGCGCTTGCGGAAGGCCCGCTCGAGCTGCTTGGAGACGGATTCTTCTTCGTTGGGTGCCAGGTGCGGCAGGGCCTCGATGATGGTGACGTCGGCGCCAAAGGACTTCCAGACGCTGGCGAACTCGACGCCGATGACGCCGCCGCCGAGCACGGCGACCTTCTTGGGAACGTAGTTGAGCTCGAGGGCCTGCTCGCTCGTGATGACACGGCCCTCGATGGTCAGGCCCGGCAGCGAGCGGGAGTATGAACCGGTCGCCAGGACCACGTTCTTACCGACGATGGTGTCCTCGCCGACCTGCACGGTCGTGGGGGAGATGAGGTGGCCCTCGCCGGAGATCACGGTGATGCCGCGAGCCTTGACCAGGCCCTGCAGGCCGCGGAACTTGCTGGCGACGATGCCCTCGCGGAAGGCGGTGACGGCGGCCATGTCGATGCCCTCGAACGATGTCGTGACACCGTATTTCGACGACTCGCGGCTGACATCGGCAACCTCGGCCGAGTGCAGCAGAGCCTTGGTCGGGATGCAGCCGACGTGCAGGCAGGTCCCACCGAGCTTGTCCTTCTCGATCAGGCCGACGGTCAGGCCGAGCTGAACGGCGCGCAATGCGGCCGCGTATCCGCCGCTGCCGCCGCCGAGAACTACAAGGTCAAAATTCTGTTCAGACACCCAGATACTCCCTCGTGCATCACATACACTTTCACGGCCCGCCCAGCGCAATTGTTGTGCGTGGTCAGGCGTTGAACGGCAGGGATTTCCCTGCCTATACGACCTTACTACGGGCGCGAAAAGTCCTCGGCCAGTCGCAGCAGGGTCCGGACGGTCACACCGGTCGGGCCTGCGGCGGTGAAGCCGAGCCCGCCGCCGACCAGCTGGGCGCTGCCGGCGATGTCCAGGTGTGCCCAGGGGATCGCCCGTGCGTCGGGACCCTCACCGACGGTGGGGATGAATTCGCGCAGGAACACCGCCGCGAGGAGCATTCCGCCGCCGGTGTTGCCGATCTTCGCGTTGGCGATGTCGGCGACGTCGGAGTTCAGCAGCGCACGGAGTTCCTCCGGCATCGGCATCGGCCAGGCCAGTTCACCCTCGGCCTTGCTGGCCGCCAGGACTGTGGCGACGAGGTCATCGTCGCCGAGGACGGCGGAATACCGAGTGCCCAGCGCCACCATGGCCGCGCCGGTGAGCGTGGCGACATCGATGATCGCGTCGGGGTTTTCTTCCCCGGCGGCAACGAGGCCGTCAGCGAGGACCAGGCGGCCCTCCGCATCCGTGTTGAGGACCTCGACGGTGCGCCCGCCGCGCATGCTCAGCACATCGTTGGGCCGGATCGCCGACCCGGAGGGCATGTTCTCGGCGATGCAGAGCCAGGCGGTGATCCGCACCGGCAGCCGGAGGCGCGCGGCCGCCAGCGTCACGGCCAGGACCGTCGCCGCACCGGTCATGTCGTATTTCATGCCGACCATCGAGGCCGGCGGCTTGAGGGACAGCCCGCCGGTGTCGAACGTGATGCCCTTGCCCACCAGGGCAAGGTGCTTCGTCGCCTCGATGGGGTCGTAGCTCACCTTCACCAATCGGGGCGGCCGGGTCGAGCCCTTGCCGACGCCCGCGATGCCCCCGAAGCCGTCAGCCGCGAGCTGGTCCTCGTCCCACACCGTGAGCCTGACCGGCAGGCCGTCGGCGGCGGCGGCGGCGAGCGCCGCGAGCGACTCAGGGTACAGGTCGAGCGGAGGAGTGTTGACGAGGTCCTTGACCATGCTCACCGCGTCGGCAACGATGCCGGCCCGCTCGACGGCGTCAGCGGCGGCCTGTCCGGTGTGCACCGTAATGTTCCCGGCGGGGAGTTTGGTGGCGGCCAGGGAGGCCTTGCGGTAGCTGGTGAACGCGTACGCCCCGAGGGCGGCGCCCTCGAGCACCGCGGCGGCCTGGTCGGCATCCGTGACGGGAAATCCGAAGGCCAGCGTGGCCGCGCCGGTCAGCTGACGCGCGGCCGAACCGGCCGCGTAGCGCAACGCGTCCACGGAAGCGTCGGAACCGAGCCCGACGACGGCGATGCTGCGTGCGGCGCCAGCGACGGGGGCGAAACGCACGACCTGGTCCTTGGCGCCGGTCACCGCGACGGCAGCGAACTGGTCCGCGAGAGCTTCGAAGCCCGGGTCGGCGAACAGGACCGGACCGTCGGGCGATTGCACCGCACCCACGACGAGAACGTCGGCGGTCGATTCGATCGAGGGGGCTCTGGACACGGAAATACGGGGAACGGTCATGGCTCGATGCTACGCGGCCCGGGTGTTCGCTCTGGGCACCACGGCCGGCTGCGGCGAATCACCACGACCGGGGAAAGCTCCGCTTAGAGTTAAGGAATGCGAGATCCGAATGACATCTACGAGCTCACGGCGGACGCCGCCGTCGTCCCGGAGGGGCTGAATCTCGTCGCAGGTCTGACCGGGTTCGCCGATGCCGGGGGAGCCGTTTCCCAGTTCACCGAATACCTGCTCGACACTCTCAAGCACAGTGTCATCGCCGACTTCGATGCGGATCTGCTGCTGGACTACCGGGCCAGGCGTCCCATCATCTACTTCGATCAGGACCACCTGACCGACTACCAGCCCCCGCGCCTTCGCCTGTACCTCGCTCACGACGAGATCGGTCAGCCGTTCCTGCTCCTGGCCGGCTTCGAACCGGATTTCCGGTGGGAGCAGTTCACGGCAGCGGTTCTCGCCCTGGTGAGCCGGTTCAACGTGTCGTCCACCACCTGGGTGCACGCCATTCCGATGCCGGTTCCGCACACCCGTCCCATCGGGGTGACGGTCAGCGGCAACCGCACCGACCTCATCGAGAGCATGTCGGTGTGGCGGCCGCACACCCAGGTGCCGGCCAACGCCCTGCACCTGGTTGAGTTCCGGCTGCAAGAGATCGGCGCCTGGACCATCGGTTACGTCCTGCTGATCCCGCACTATCTGGCCGACACCGAGTTCCCCTCGGCGGCGCTGTCCGCGCTGGAGAGCACGAGCGCGTCGACCGGTCTGATCTTCCCGACCGACAAGCTGCGGGAGAAGAACCGGGAGTTCGTCGCGCGCATCGACGAGCAGGTCGGCGACAACCCCGAACTGGCCAAGCTCGTCGGCTCTCTCGAGGAACGGTACGACGCGTATATGGAGGGCAGCACCCTGCGGTCGCCCCTCACCGATGAGGACGGCGCTCTGCCGACCGCGGACGAGATCGCCGCTGAACTCGAGAAGTTCCTGGCCACGCGCCGGGGTCGGGACGAGGGCACGCAGGCCTGAGCCGCGCGGCGGCCTGGTCGGTGACGCCCGGCCGTCCGGCTAGATTGGGGGGAGTGAACACTCGTCGATCCTGGTTGATCTTTGCCTTCGGGTCCTTCGTGTACCTCTCCGCCGTCCTGCAGCGCACGTCGCTCGGCATCGCGGGAGTCTCCGCCACGGAACGGTTCGGCGGATCGGCGGCCGTCCTGTCCAGCCTCGCAGTGGTGCAGCTGATCGTGTACGCGGCGGCGCAGATCCCGGTCGGGGTCCTGATCGACAAGTTCGGCCCGCGGGCGCTCATGCTCGCCGGCACGGTCCTCATGGTTGTCGGCCAGCTCACGCTCGCCTTCGCCCCGTCCATCACCGTCGCTGTGCTCGGGCGGATGCTGGTGGGCGCGGGGGACGCGACGATCTTCATTTCGGTGATCCGGCTGATCACCTCGTGGTTCAGCGGACGCATCGTGCCGCAACTCTCGCAGTGGTTCGGCAATATCGGGCAGCTCGGACAGGTGCTGTCGGCGGTACCGCTGGCGTGGGTGCTGCACGACTTCGGCTGGACCCCGGCCTTCCTGGCCGCCACGCTCGTGGCCTTTGTGGCGTTCGTCGTCGTGGTCGTCGCCATCCGGGACCGCCCGGCCGGAGCGGCCGACAACGTCCGGCCGCCGACCTGGGGCGGAGCACTGACCCAGTTGCGGCACAGCTTCAGCCGGCCGGGGACCCAGCTCGGCTTCTGGTCGCATTTCGTCACGCAGTCGTCCGGCACCGTCTTCACGCTGCTCTGGGGCTTTCCCTTCATGGTCTACGGCCTCGGCTACGTGACCACCATGGCCGCGGCGATGCTCACCATCCCGGTTGCGGCCGGCATGATCTGCGGTCCGATCTTGGGAGTCCTGACGGCCCGGCATCCGCTGCGGCGCAGCAACATTGTGCTCGCCATCGTCACGGCGATGGGCGCGGCCTGGGCGTTGTTGCTGCTGTGGCCGTCCGCGCCGCCGTTCTGGCTGGTGGTGGTCCTGCTCGTCGTGCTCGGTGGCGGGGGCCCCGGGTCGCTGATCGGGTTCGACTTCGCGCGTACCTTCAACCCGCAGCGGAGCCTCGGCTCCGCCAACGGTGTGGTCAACGTCGGCGGCTTCCTGGCCAGCTTCGTGATGATGTTCCTGATCGGTGTGCTGTTGGACCTGCAGGACGGCTGGCGCGTTGCGCAGGGCGGCGCGAGCGACCTGTACTCCCTGGACTCGTTTCGGATCGCTTTCTCGGTGCAGTTCGTCGTCATCGGTCTCGGGGTGCTGATGCTCGTGGGCACGCGCCGCCGCACCCGCCGGCTGCTCTCCCGCGACGAGGGAATAGAAGTGGCCCCGCTGTGGGTTGAGCTCTCTAGAAAGCTTCGGCGGCGCGCCCGGGGTGAATAGCCGAGCGTGGCTCGTTCTATACACAATCCGTGCAATAATTGTCAATAGGACCCGTTCTGGTTCCTGGGTGCACGGGTGTCAAGCCGGTGCCTTCCCGGGGACTTGACATGGGTCCTAGTACTGCCCAAAAACGTACGGTGAACGTACGGCCCGAAATCCCCGTTCTCTTTCGATGTGGCCCACGCCGAGTGGTCATGGCGACCGGGGCCGCGCTGCACGCGCATGAACTACGGCATGAGAGGTGTTCGAATGGCAACCCCAACGAAGACAGAGCCCGCACAGACCACTGAGACCACCCTGGCGGACGAGACCGCGGCCGCCCTCGCGAAGACGCCCGCGCAGAAGGCCGCCGCCACCCGCGCCGCCACCAAGGCAGCCAAGGCCGCCGCCGCAGCTGTCGACGGGTCGGAGGAGACCACGCCCCGTAAGCGCGCCGCCACCGCCGCGGCCGCCAAGGCCAAGGGGCCCGCCGCCGCCGGCAAGAAAAAGGCCGCCGATGCCGACGAAGAAGGCGCACCCGGCACCGATGAGCACGACACCGACGAGGACGACACCGACGGCGCCGCCAAGCGGGTCGCTCCGGCGGAGCCGCTGCCCAGCGGTGCGCTCGTGCTGTCGATGGTCGACGACGAAGACGAAGTTCCCGTCTACTCGAGCGCGATCACGGGAGCCACCGCGGACCCCGTCAAGGACTACCTCAAGCAGATCGGTAAGGTCGCGTTGCTCAACGCCGCCGAAGAGGTCGAACTCGCCATGCGCATCGAAGCCGGATTGTTCGCTGAGGACAAACTGTCCCAGCTGACCGACGCCGAGAAGAAGAGCGCGCTGGGCCGCGAACTGCAGTGGGTCGCCAAGGACGGCGCCAGGGCCAAGAGCCACCTGCTGGGCGCCAACCTCCGCCTCGTCGTCTCCCTCGCCAAGCGCTACACGGGTCGCGGTATGCAGTTCCTGGACCTGATTCAGGAGGGCAACCTCGGCCTCATCCGCGCCGTCGAGAAGTTCGACTACACCAAGGGCTTCAAGTTCTCCACGTACGCCACCTGGTGGATCCGCCAGGCGATCACCCGCGCCATGGCCGACCAGGCCCGCACCATCCGTATCCCGGTGCACATGGTCGAGGTCATCAACAAGCTGGCCCGCGTGCAGCGGCAGATGCTGCAGGACCTGGGCCGCGAGCCCACTCCGGAAGAGTTGAGCCGCGAACTCGACATGACCCCTGAGAAGGTCGTCGAGGTGCAGAAATACGGCCGCGAACCCATCTCACTGCACACGCCGCTCGGTGAAGACGGCGACAGCGAATTCGGAGACCTCATCGAGGACACCGAGGCCGTCGTCCCCGCCGACGCCGTGGGTTTCACCATGCTGCAGAAGCAGCTCGAAAGCCTCCTCGACTCGCTGTCCGAGCGCGAGGCCGGCGTCATCCGGATGCGCTTCGGCCTCGGCGACGGCATGCCGAAGACCTTGGACCAGATCGGCGACACCTTCGGCGTCACGCGTGAGCGGATCCGCCAGATCGAGTCGAAGACGATGGCCAAGCTGCGTCACCCGTCCCGCTCTCAGTCGCTCCGCGACTACCTCGAGTAAATGCCTGTGCGGTATGCGCCGGCGATCCTGCTCGGCAGGGTCGCCCGCACGCTCGCGCGCTTGCGCAAGCCTGGCGGCGGCTCTGCGGTTCCCGGCCTGGTGGTCAACACCATCGCGCCCGGGTTCCTGGCGAGCACGCTGAACAGCTTCCCGCAGGGCCTGGTCATCGTCACCGGGTCCAGCGGCAAGTCGACGACGACGAAGATGCTCGTGGCAGCCCTGCGCGCCCACGGCGCCTCGGTGTTCACCAACCAGTCGACGGCGAACATCAGCCAGGGCCTGACCTCTGCCCTCCTCGAGCACGCCGGCCTGTCCGGGCGCATCGCCGGCGACATCGCCGTCCTCGAAATGGATGAGGGCCACGGCGCGCTGATCTCCGGGTCACTCGAGCCCCGGGTCGTCGTGCTGACCAACGTGATGGTCGACCAGATCGACCGGTTCCACGACTCCGACATGGTGGCCGCGATGCTGAGCAAGATCGCCCGTCGTGCCACCGGAACCGTCGTCGTCAACGCCGACGACCTGCACCTGGCCCGGTTGGGCGAGAACATCGCGCCCCCGGTCGCGGTGGCCAGGTACGGCGTCACCGCCGAGGTCCTGGACGCGAACCCGCGCGGGCTCGGCTACACTCTGACGGCCCCCACGCGTCTGGCGGCCTCCGACGGCATGCTCCTCACCGGCGTCGACGGACGTGACGCGACGGTGTCGGTCGACGGTGCCACGCACGCCGTTCGCCTCCCGGCCCGGGGCACCCACTACGCCGTCGACGCCCTGACCGCGCTGGCCGCCGCGCGTGCCACGCTCGGGCGAAGTTTCGACGTTGCGAGAGCCGTCACCGCCATCTCGGGAATCCCGCCGGTCTTCGGGCGTGGCGAGGTCGTCACCGTGCGAGGCACCACGGTGGAGTTCGTGCTGGTGCAGAATCCGGCCAGCTTCCAACTCAATGTCGACAGCCTGGCGCCGGGCACCGAGCAGATCCTGGTCGCCGTCGGCTCGGACGTGCGAGACCCGTCCTACCTCTGGCCGGCAGACACCTCCGGTCTGGGCCACGTGCTGATCGCCTCCGGCTCCAAGGCGCACGACATCGGGCTGCAGCTGATGTACGACGGTGTCACCGTCGACCGCATCGAACCGGACCTCGGCCGTGCGCTGGACGAATTCCTCGCCCTTCCCGAGCCGGCCACCGGCGTGAAGACCATCATCTTCTCGGCCGACTCCATGCGTCGAACCCGCGCCCACCTCGGGCTGGCCACCAACGAAGCGGACCCGTCATGACGCTCGCCCCGGCCGACTCCCTCACCATCGTGAGCCTGCTACCCCGGCTGCTCGACACGAACGGCGACGCGGCCAACGCGCGGGTGCTCGCCCAGCGGGCCCGCTGGGCCGGCGTCGACGCCGTCGTAGTTCCGGTGCACACCGTCACTGACCTGCCCGATCGCGCGGACATCGTGGTGATCGGATCCGGCACGGACGCGGACCTCGTCGCCGCCCGCGACTCGTTGCTGCCCCTCGCGGACACCGTGTCGGCCTGGCTGGCCGGGGGAGTACCGATCCTCGCGGTCGGCACCGGATGGGAGCTGCTCGGCGACGGGATCGACCTCGCCGGCAGCACTGTCACCGGCCTCGGTCTCGTCGCGGGCCGCGCGAGCGTGCTTCCCACCCGGGCCACCGACGACATCGTCGTCACCACCGATGCCGGCACCACCGGCGGGGTCCGGCTGATCGGATTCGAGAACCACGCCAGGGGCTACACCGGCGTGGCGCAGTCGCTCGGGCGCATCCAGTCCGGCACCGGGAATGGTGACGGCGGCGAGGGCGTCGTCGCCGGCTCGTTCATCGGGACCCACCTGCACGGGCCGGTCCTGGCCCGCAACCCGCACCTGGCCGACCGGCTGCTCGATGCCGCCTGCGCCGCCAGGGGACTCGTCCGGGTCGGTTCCGCCCACACGGCATCCGTGGATGACATAGCAAAAGCCGCACGCAACCAGGTTGCAGTGCGGCTTGGGCTCAGCTCAGAATAAACGCTTACGAGCCGCCATCCGGGCGACCGCCCGGCGGTGCACCGAGGTGCACTGCCGGGCGGACCGCCTAGGACTTCTGGTCTTCGAAGAGACGGCTCGACTCGTCGTGCCAGCTTTCGGCGATTGCCGCGAGCTTCTCCTGGTGCTTGCGTCCGTGGTGGGCGCAAAAGAGCAACTCGCTATTGTTCACGATTACACGGATGTAGGCCTGAGCGCCACAAGCGTCGCAGCGGTCGGCCGCGGTTAGCTGGTGGGGGGCGCCCTGTTGGTCGACTGCACCATTTTCGGTGGCGATCTGGGACATATTCTCCTCCTCCAGACTGATACCAGGTGATACCAATTGAATCCTTACTGACCATGTAAACACGGCATGGGCCCGATTGGGCCACAGTTGGGTGACATTTCGCTCACCGCGTAGCATTCGCGCGGCGAGATCCCGGCTTTGGGGTCCGTTCGAGTGTCGATCGGCGCCCCGACCGGACGGGACAGTATTCTTAACAGTTGTGAGTTCTGACTATTCCGCCCGCCACCTCTCGGTCCTCGAGGGCCTCGACGCGGTGCGCAAACGCCCCGGCATGTATATCGGTTCCACCGACTCCCGCGGGCTCATGCACTGCCTCTGGGAGATCATCGACAACTCCGTCGATGAAGCCCTCAGCGGCCACGGGTCCGCGATCGGCATCGTGCTGCATGCCGACGAGAGCGTCGAGGTCAGTGACACCGCCCGCGGCATCCCCGTGGACATCGAACCGAAGACCGGCCTGTCCGGTGTCGAGGTGGTGTTCACCAAGCTGCACGCCGGCGGCAAGTTCGGCAGCGGCTCCTACGCCGCTTCCGGTGGCCTGCACGGTGTGGGCGCGTCGGTCGTCAACGCGTTGTCCGAGCGTCTGGACGTCGAGGTCGACCGGGACGGCAAGACCTGGGCGATGTCCTTCCACCGCGGCGAGCCCGGCATTTTCGCGGACACCGGCGATAAGAGCCCGGATGCCCCGTTCACCCCGTTCGAGAACAAGAGCGGGCTGCGGGTCGTGGGCAAGGTCCGCAAGGGCGTCACCGGAACCCGGATCCGGTACTGGGCAGACCGGCAGATCTTCACCAAGGGCGCCACCTTCCAGACGGAGGAGCTGATGGGCCGGGCACGCCAGACCGCGTTCCTGATTCCGGGGCTCACGATCAACGTCGACGACCGCCGGGGCGTCGAACCCGTTGCCGAATCGTTCTCCTTCGCCGGTGGCATCTCGGAATTCGTCGACCACCTCGCCGTCGACACCCCGATCACCGACACCTGGCGCCTGAGCGGCTCCGGCAGCTTCACCGAGACGGTGCCGGTGCTCACCGACTCCGGTGCCATGATCCCCACCGAACTCGTCCGCGACTGCCAGGTGGACATCGCCCTGCGTTGGGGGACCGGGTACGACACCGTCATCAAGAGCTTCGTGAACATCATCGCCACGCCCAAGGGCGGCACCCACCAGGCCGGGTTCGATGCCGGACTGCTGAAGTTCCTGCGCAGCCAGGTGGAGCAGAACGCCCGCCGATTGAAGGTCGGCTCCGACAAGCTCGAGAAGGACGACATCCTCGCCGGGCTCACCGCGGTGCTGACGGTGCGCCTGCCCGAGCCGCAGTTCGAAGGCCAAACCAAGGAGGTGCTCGGCACGCCCGCCGTGCGGGCGATCGTCGCGGCCGTGATCAACAAGACCATGACGGAACGCTTCACCTCCCCCAAGCGCGACGACAAGACCCAATCCGCCGTCGTGCTGGACAAGATCGTCGCCGAGATGAAGTCGCGGATCTCCGCACGCGCGCACAAGGAGACCCAGCGCCGCAAGAACGCGCTGGAGAGCTCGTCGCTGCCGGCGAAGCTGGTGGACTGTCGCAGCAGCGACGTGGCCCTCAGCGAGCTGTTCATCGTCGAGGGTGACTCCGCTCTCGGCACGGCCAAGCTGGCCCGCGACAGCGAGCACCAGGCGTTGCTGCCGATCCGCGGCAAGATCCTGAACGTGCAGAAGGCATCCGTGTCCGACATGCTCTCCAACGCGGAGTGCGCGTCCATCATCCAGGTGATCGGGGCGGGGTCGGGGCGCAGCTTCGATCTGTCCGCCGCCCGGTACGGCAAGGTCATCATCATGAGCGACGCCGATGTCGACGGCGCGCATATCCGCACGCTGCTGCTCACCCTGTTCTTCCGCTACATGCGGCCGATGATCGAAGAGGGCCGGATCTTCGCCGCCGTGCCGCCGCTGCACCGGGTGGTCGTGATGAATCCGGGCAGCAAGCCCAACGAGACCATCTACACCTACTCCGAGGCCGAGCTGCAGGGGGTGCTCGCGGCGCTGAAGAAGAGCGGCAAGAAATACCAGGACCCGATTCAGCGGTACAAGGGCCTGGGCGAGATGGACGCCGACCAGCTGGCCACCACGACGATGGAACGGTCGCACCGCACGTTGCGCCGGGTGCGCGTTGCAGATGCCGAGATGGCCGGCAAGGTGTTCGAGTTGCTGATGGGCAACGACGTGGCCCCGCGCAAGGAGTTCATCATCGACAGCTCC
This sequence comes from Cryobacterium sp., assembly GCF_025463825.1. Taxonomy (GTDB): domain Bacteria; phylum Actinomycetota; class Actinomycetes; order Actinomycetales; family Microbacteriaceae; genus Cryobacterium. The sequence continues at coordinate 8,928 of NZ_JAODBG010000083.1, read as the reverse complement.
GACAAGCTCAGCCGGGACCGCATCGACGTCTGACCCGGCCGACTGTGCCCGGTGCGCACAGTAGTGGTCAGGCGGCGGAGGTGAACGCGGCGCTGGGCAGGTCGCGTTCACGGTGACTCTGGCCCGCACGATCCGTTCGGCCACCCGGGCGGGGTCGAGGCCGGCGGGCAGCGGCGGGGCGGTGCCGGCCAACGGATGGGTGGACAGTGCTGTCTGGGTGTGACCGAATCTCGCGTCGATCAGGCGGATGCCCGTCCGGCGCACTGACCGCGATGGCCCCGGCGACGAGGTGGTCGATCGCCTCCGGGCCGGCCAGGTCGGCGGGAACGATGGCACCCGGCAGGCCGAGCGCGGCCAGATCGGCGGAGTCCCGGGCGCTGAGCACCAGGGTCGCGCCGAGGCTACGGCGAGCAGCCGGGCGATCTCCCGGCCGAGACCGCCGGTCGCGCCGACGATGAGGATTCAGCCATGCCTCACCCTAGCCCCGACCCGGCCAACTGTTCCCGCTGCGGACAATTGTGACCGGCGCACCGGTCGCAATTGTCCGGAAGGGACACAGTTGGCCGGCTCAGCCCAGGCCGATGCCGGAGCCGATCGACCCGATCACCGCGTCGAGCATGGTGCCGGAGGCATCCCGCCGCGCACCGGCCTCCGGCAGCACCCGCGGCGAGCCCTCGGCGCCGAGAGCGCGAGCCGGTGCGCCGCCGACCCAGGCGAGGGCGAGAACGTCTTCACCCTTGAGGAACCGGTGCGAGCGCACCCCCCCCGTGGCCCGGCCCTTGGCCGGGTACTCGGTGAAAGCCGAGACCTTGGCGCTGCCCGGATCGGTGCCCGGCAGCGTCTGGCTGCTGGCGGCGATCGTGGCCACGACGGCATCCTCCGCCTCGGCGGCGGGGAGGCTGGTGAAGAACACCACCCGGGCGTCCGGGCTCAGTTTGATTCCGGCCATGCCGCCGGCCGTGCGGCCCTGGGGGCGTACCGTCGCGGCGGGGAACCGCAGCAGTTGGGCGTCCGAGGTGACGAAGACCAGTTCGTCGTCCTCGGCACCCTGCACGGCTCCGACGACCTCGTCGCCGGACTTGAGCGCGATGATCTCGAAGTCAGGCTTGTTGGCCCAGTCGTTCGCGGTGACCCGTTTGACGATGCCCTGCTTGGTGCCGAGGACGATCGCCCGGTCGCTGTCGAGGGCGACGAGGGCGCGCACGACTTCACCGCCGCTGCCGAGCGACAGGTAATCGCGAACCCGCACGCCGGCGGCAAGCTGGATGGACGCCGGCGGCATGACCGGCAGGTCGACGGGGGAGAAGCGGATGAGCCGGCCGCGGTTCGTGACCGCGCCGATCTCGGTGCGGCTGGAGGTGTCCAGGGCCGAGAGGACGGCGTCGTGCTTGCTGCGGCGGTGGGCGGGCAGGATGCGCTCGGCCTGGTCGTCGCCGGCCTGGGGCAGGTCGACCCTGGCGATGCGGCCCGTGGTGCTCAGATACACCCGGGTGGGAGTGTCACTCACCTCCAGGACCGCCGTGGTGCGTTTCGCGGACGCTCCGGCGATGCTCGGCCGGGCCTCCGTGAGCAGCGTGCGGCGCGGCGTGCCAAACCGGTCGGACACGGCGGCGAGTTCGTCGGAGACGAGGGTGCGGATGGCCTGCTTGCTGGCCAGCAGCGCCTGCAACTCACGGATCTCGGCCAGCAACTGGTCCCGCTCGGCTTCCAGTTCGATGCGGGAGAACTTGGTGAGCCGGCGCAACCGCAGCTCGAGGATGTACTCGGCCTGTACCTGGCTGAGGTCGAACACGTCGATCAGCCGCACCCGGGCCTGCTCGGTGTCGTCGCTGGCGCGGATCACCTGGATCACCTCGTCGATGTCGAGGATCGCGATGAGCAGACCCTCCACCAGGTGCAGCCGCTCCAGCCGGCGGGCGAGCCGGTAGGCGGAGCGCCGGGTGACGACGTCGACCCGGTGGTTGACGTACACCTGCAGCAGTTCGACCAGGCCCAGCGTCTGCGGGCCCCCGTTGACGAGCGCCACGGCGTTGATGTTGAAGGAATCCTCCAGCGGCGTCACCCGGTACAGCTGCTCGAGCACGGCCTCCGGACTGAACCCGGTCTTGATGCCGATCACCAGCCGCAGGCCCTTGGTGCGGTCGGTCAGATCGGTGACATCGGAGATGCCGCTGAGCTTCTTGTTGTTGACGCCGTCCTTGATCTTCTCGATCACGCGTTCCGGTCCGACGAGGTAGGGCAGCTCGGTTACGACCAGGCCGGCCTTGCGGGCGGTGATCGCCTCCACCGACACCTTGGCGCGGGTCTTGAAGCTGCCCCGCCCGGTGAGGTAGGCGTCCTTGATGCCGGCCAGGCCCACGATGGTGCCGCCGGTGGGCAGATCGGGCCCCGGCACGAACTCCATCAGCTCCTCGAGCGTGGCGCGCGGGTGCGCGAGCAGGTGGCGGGCTGCGCCGATCACCTCGACCAGATTATGCGGGGCCATGTTCGTGGCCATTCCCACGGCGATGCCGCTTGCACCGTTGACGAGCAGGTTGGGATACGCGGCGGGCAGGACGTCCGGCTGGGTCAGCTGGTTGTCGTAGTTGGGCACGAAGTCCACGACGTCTTCATCGAGGTGCTCGGTCATCGACAGGGCGGGAGCCGCGAGGCGCGCCTCGGTGTACCGGGGTGCGGCGGGGCCGTCGTCGAGGGAGCCGAAGTTGCCGTGCCCGTCGATGAGCGGCACACGCAGGGTGAACGACTGCGCCATCCGCACCATGGCGTCGTAGATGGCCGTGTCCCCGTGCGGGTGCAGCTTGCCCATCACCTCGCCGACCACCCGCGCCGACTTGACGTGGCCGCGGTCCGGCCGCAGGCCCATCTCGCTCATCTGGTACAGGATGCGGCGCTGCACCGGCTTCAGACCGTCCCTGGCATCCGGCAGCGCGCGCGAATAGATCACCGAGTAGGCGTATTCGAGGAACGATCCCTGCATCTCCGTGGACACATCGACGTCTTCGATGCGCTCGGTGGATGCGGTTGGCACGGTTTTGTCTGAACGGCTCATTCGTAGATTCTGCTGAAGTGGAGCGAGGGCCGGCACGGCCGTTGCACCAGGCTGACGCGCACGGGATTGCGCTCGGTACTGTGCAGCCCGGTCTGTGTCAGACTGGGCCAGATGCCCCCTATGCTACCGGTCCGGCCCTTCAGCGCCGTTCGCCTTGCCGACGTCCTGACAAGTTCCCTGGCATCGCTGCAGGCCGCCGCGAACCCGCTCGATCTACCGCCGGCGGCCAAGGCCGTCGTGGTGCTGGCGGACGGCCTGGGCGTCAGCAGCCTGCGCGCGCGCGCCGGGCACGCCCGATTCCTGGCCGGCCACCTCGGCAAGACGGACGTCGTGGATGGGGTCTTCCCCGCCACGACCGCTGCCGGCATCGCCTCGCTCACCACCGGCACGCCGCCCGGCACCCACGGTCTCGTCGGTTACAAGGTCCTGGACGCGGCCAACGACAGGGTGGTCAACCAGCTCACCGGCTGGGACGCGGACATGGATCCGGCCAGCTGGCAGAATCAGCCGACGGTGTTCGATCGTGCCGCCCACGTGGGGATCCCCAGTTTCGCGGTCGGCCCCAAGAGGTTCGCCGCGTCGGGCTTCAGCCAGGCCGTCCTGCGGGGCGCCAGCTACGTTCCCGCCGAAACCGTGGCCCTGCGCTTCGGTGCGGCCCGCGAGATCTTCGACGCCGAACCTCGTGCCCTCATCTACCTGTACGTACCGGAGCTCGACATCAACGCGCACGCGCACGGCTGGGAATCGGGCCGCTGGCTCGCACAGCTGGAAGGACTCGACGCCGAAGCGGCCCGGTTCGCCGGGAGCCTCCGTCAGGACGAGGGCATGATCCTCACCGCGGACCACGGCGTCGTCGACGTACCCGCCGCCAAGCAGGTGCTCTTCGACACGGTGCCGGAGCTGGTCGCGGGGGTGCGGCACATCGGCGGAGACCCGCGGTGCCTGCAGCTGTACACCGATCCGGGAGGAAACCCCGACGACCTGGCCGGGGCCTGGCGGGCCGTGGAGGGGGAGCGGGCCTGGATCTTCACCAGGGCCGAAGCGGTGGCGCAGGGCCTGTTCGGCGACGTCCGGCCCGAGGCGCTCGGCCGGATCGGCGACGTGATCGTGGCCGCCCGGAAGCTCATCGCCTACTACGATTCCCGCGAACCCAACCAGTCGGCCCGCAGCATGGTCGGCCAGCACGGTTCGCTCACTGAGGAGGAACTGCGGGTCCCGCTCATCCGGCTTGGCGCCTACCGGCGCTGACCGGCACACGAAAACACCCCCCTGAGTTGCTCAGGAGGGTGTCCATGTGCGGCGGGAATCAGGCGGGGTATTCGCCCCGCTTGACCTGCGGCTTCGGCAGTCGCATCACGCGCAACTGCAGCGCCCGCATGGCGGCGTACCAGCGGACCTTCTCCGCGCGGTCCTTGCCGAACTTCGCCTCGATCTTCTTGGTGAGGATGAAGCCGAGGATGACGCAGTCGACGATGGCGACGAGGAAGAACGCCCAGAGAGCCAGGATGCCGTAGGTCTGGATGTTGGGGTCGGGGAAGAACGTGAGGAGGATGACGAGGAACATCACCGGAATCATGAACTCGCCCACGTTGAAGCGAGCGTCGATGTAATCCCTGGCGAACCGCTTCTGCGGTCCACGCTCACGCAGGGGCAGGTACTTGTCGTCGCCGGCGGCCATGCCGAGCCGGGCCCTCTCGCGAGCCTCAGCCGACTTCGCGCGGGCCTGTTTGGCGGCGAGCTTGCGGTCGTCCGGAACGAGAGGACGCTTGTTGGCAGCCTCCTGCACGCGTCGGCTCGGTGTCGGCTGGCCCTTGCCGGTCGACACATTGGCCAGGCGGGCCTTCGTCTCGTCGGGGGACTCGATCGACGGATCTGCGCCGGGATTTACAGGTTGCTTAGCCACATCAGTTCCTTGCAGTCAGGTTGCCTTAAGATTACTCGCATGACGGATACCGTGCGGACAGCTTCAGAAAACAGCCGGCAGAACTCGGCCGGGCCCCTCGAACCGGAACTGCGAAGCGCCGTCGAGAAGGAGCTGCCGCGCACCCTTGCCGACCTCTGCGCGCTGGTGCGGATCCCGTCGGTGTCCTGGGCGGCGTTCGATCGCGCCGAGGTCCGCGCCAGCGCCGAGGCCGTTGCCGCCCTGGTGCGGGACATCGGCGTCTTCGATTCCGTCACGGTGACGCACGCCGGCATCCGTGGCGCCGACGAGTCCGGCCAGCCGGCCGTGCTCGCCACCAGGGCCGCCCGGAACGGCCGGCCCACCGTTCTGCTGTACGCGCACCACGACGTCCAGCCGCCCGGGCAGGACGAAGACTGGGATTCCCCGCCGTTCGAACCCACTGTGCGCGGCGACCGGCTCTACGGCCGCGGCGCCGCCGACGACAAGGCCGGGGTGATGGCGCACGTCGCCGCCCTCCGCAGCCTCGCCGCCGCCACCGACGGCGACATCGACCTGGGCCTGGCCTTGTTCATCGAAGGCGAGGAGGAGTTCGGCAGTCGCTCCTTCGCCACCTTCCTCGCGGAGAACCGCGACGCCCTCCGCGCCGACGCCATCGTGGTGGCGGACTCCAACAATTGGAACGTCGACACTCCGGCCATCACGACGGGCCTGCGCGGCAACGTCACCTTCCGGCTGACCGTGAGCACCCTCGCGCACGCCTCACACTCCGGCATGTTCGGCGGAGCGGTGCCGGATGCCATGCTGGCCACCATCCTGCTCCTTGGCACCCTCTACGCGCCCGACGGTTCGGTGGCCATCGACGGGCTCACCAGCCACGACGCCGCCACCCCGCCGTATGACGAGGACGCGCTGCGCCAGGAGACCGGCCTGCTCGACGGCGTCTCCCCGATCGGGCACGGTCCCATCCTGAGCCGGATTTGGTCGCAACCCTCCCTCACGGTCACCGGCATCGACGCGCCGACGGTCGCGAACGCCTCCAACACCCTGACCCCCGCGGTCAGTGTCCAGATCAGCGTGCGCATCGCGCCTGGCCAGTCCGCGCAGGAGGCGGCCGGCGTCATCGAAGCCCACCTGCGCTCGCACGCCCCATTCGGCGCCATCATCGACATCGACGACCTGGACACCGGGGAACCGTTCCTGGTGGACACCGGCGGGTGGGCGGTCGCTGAGACCCGGGATGCGATGACGGCGGCCTGGGGCGCCGAGCCCGTCGACATCGGCGTGGGCGGGTCCATCCCGTTCATCGCCGACCTGGTTCGCGAGTTCCCAGAGGCGCAGATCCTGGTGACCGGCGTGGAGGACCCGGATTCGCGGGCGCACAGCCCCAACGAGTCGTTGCACCTCGGCGTCTTCAAACGCGCGGTGCTCAGTGAGGCCTTCCTCCTGGGCCGGTTGAACGCACGTACCGGCCACTGACCGCAATCCCGGCCGGGATCCCAGCCCATATTCGAAGATCCCCGGTTACACTAGAACGAGATTCGCCGGCCGAACCCCCAGTGCGGGACGCTCACCGAAGCGAAACCGGATAATACCGAGGAGCACCATGACCGACACGATCGCAACCGAAACGACCACCCACGGCGTCGGCCTCACCGACGTCGCCGCCGCGAAGGTGCGCAGCCTGCTCACCCAGGAGGGCCGCGAAGACCTGCGGCTCCGCGTCGCCGTGCAGCCCGGCGGCTGCTCCGGCCTCATCTACCAGCTCTACTTCGACGAGCGCACCCTCGAGGGTGACGCCGTCCGGGATTACGACGGCGTCGAGGTCGTCGTGGACAAGATGAGCGTGCCGTATCTCGAGGGCGCCTCGATCGACTTCGAGGACACCATTCAGAAGCAGGGCTTCACCATCGACAACCCGAACGCCGGCGGCAGCTGCGCCTGTGGAGATTCCTTCCACTGACGGGTCCGCAACACGCGGAAGGGGACCATTCATCGGGTGGTCTCCTTTTTTGTATTGACACGGAAAAGGGTCCCCAACAGGCCCTTAGACCCTGTTGGGAGGCCAGGAGGACGGTCGATAATCGAATCGGTGAACCCGATCGTGCACCGAGTGGGGACCGGCGCGGAGTAGGCTAGAGACGATAAACGCACTTCCTGTGTAGTGCCCTCACGTCTCCCGAAAGGTCACCGGTGCTCAAAAACCGCCGTCTCCGATGGGCCGTCATCCCGGTCGCAGCAACTCTCGCCTTCGTCCTGGCCGGATGCACCCAGGCCCAACTCCACGGGTACCTGCCCGGCTTCGAGGAGGGCGAGTCCCCGGTTACGAACAACACCGAGCGAGTCGCGGGTCTGTGGACCACCTCGTGGATCGTGCTGCTCATCGTCGGTCTCATCACCTGGGGCCTGACCATCTGGGCCGTCGTCGTCTACCGACGCCGCAAGGGCCAGACCGGCCTCCCGGTGCAGCTGCGCTACAACATGCCCATCGAGATCTTCTACACGATCGTGCCGTTGATCCTGGTCTTGGGCTTCTTCGCCTTCACGGCCCGTGACCAGAACGCCATCGAGGCCCGCTTCGACGAGCCGGACGTGCAGATCGAGGTCATCGGCAAGCAGTGGGCCTGGGACTTCAACTACGTCACCGACGACGTGTTCACCCAGGGCATCCAGGGCCAGCCCGACCTGGAGGGGGAGAAGGGTGCGCTCGTCGAGTCCGAGATCCCCACCCTGGTCCTGCCGGTCGGCAAGAAGATCGAGATCGCCCTCGAGGCGCGCGACGTCATCCATTCCTTCTGGGTCATCGACTTCCTGTACAAGAAGGACATGATCCCCGGCAAGACCAACTACATGTCGGTGATCCCCGAGCGGATCGGCACCTACGCCGGCAAGTGCGCCGAACTCTGCGGCGAGTACCACTCGCTGATGCTCTTCAACGTCGAGGTGGTATCCGAGGCCGACTACGAGACGTACGTCGAGTCCCTCCGGGCGGCCGGCAACGAGGGCCAGGTGTCCAACGAATACGACCGCAACTCGAATCTCCCGGGCACCGGGGCCCCGTCGGAAGAAGAAGGCAACTAGAAGATGAGCACCATCACAGTCAGTACCGGTGTGCCCGCCGCAGCTCCGGCCCCACGCCCCACCGGCGTCGACCGCAAGGGCAACATTGTGGTCCGCTGGATCACGTCGACCGACCACAAGGTCATCGGGTACATGTACCTGATCACGTCCTTCGTCTACTTCTGCCTCGGCGGGGTGATGGCGCTCGTGATGCGCGCCCAGCTCTTCGAGCCCGGCCTGAACATCGTGCAGACGAAGGAGCAGTACAACCAGCTGTTCACCATGCACGGCACGATCATGCTGCTGATGTTCGCCACCCCGCTGTTCTTCGGGTTCGCCAACGCGCTGATGCCCCTGCAGATCGGCGCCCCCGACGTGGCCTTCCCTCGATTGAACGCCTTCTCCTTCTGGCTGTTCTTCTTCGGCAGCCTGATCGCGGTCGGAGGCTTCCTCACCCCGCAGGGAGCGGCTTCGTTCGGCTGGTTCGCCTACCAACCGTTGGCGAGTACCACGTTCTCGCCGGGTATCGGCGGTAACCTCTGGATGGTCGGGCTCGGTCTCTCGGGTTTCGGAACCATCCTCGGCGGTGTGAACTTCATCACCACGATCATCACCATGCGCGCGCCCGGCATGACGATGTTCCGGATGCCGATCTTCACCTGGAACATTCTGGTCACCTCGCTGCTCGTGCTGATGGCCTTCCCGGTTCTCGCCGCGGCCTTGCTCGCGGCCGCCAGCGACCGGATCTTCCTCTCGCACATCTACGATCCGGCCAACGGCGGCGCCATTCTCTGGCAGCACCTCTTCTGGTTCTTCGGCCACCCAGAGGTCTACATCATCGCGCTGCCGTTCTTCGGCATCGTGTCCGAGGTGTTCCCCGTGTTCAGCCGCAAGCCGATCTTCGGCTACAAGACCCTGA
>NZ_JAODBG010000044.1 GCF_025463825.1 Cryobacterium sp. | reverse complement strand
GGCTACTCCGGCCCGATCACGTTCGACGAGAACGGCGACCCGACCGACGCGACCATCGGCATCTACGAGTTCGGTGCAGACAACAAGTACACCCGCATCAACTAGCAGTTCCCGCTGACGGCGGCGCCGCCTGCGCCGCCGTCAGCACCAGAAGGGCCCCGGCTTGTGCCGGGGCCCTTCTGCGTGTCCGGTCAGTCCCGGGTGAGGTGGAGCACCACGGCCTGGGCGGGCCACAGCGGCGGAATCTGCAGGCCGACCGTGCCCAGGACCCGGCCGCTGAGGGTCACCTCGCCGTCGGCGAGCCAGGCCGGCGTGGCGAACCCGTGCCGGGCGGGGCCGATCTCCCGGCGTACCCGCACGGTGTACCGGGACTGCGGGTCCAGGCCGTGCAGGCGGATGTGCTCCGGCAGGGAGTCTTCGGTGGTCGCCACGCTGGCGACCGTGTACACCGCGGCGCTGAAGTCGGGCAGCACCGCACCGGTCAGGCGCAGGGCCGCATCGCGCAGGTCGCCGTGCACCGCGGTGCCGGTGTGGATGATGTGGCGCACCTCCTTGTACAGCGCCGCGAAGGCCGTGATCGTCGTCAGCTCCTCCTCGGTGCACTCGGCGATGTTCCACTCGAACCCGGCCGAGCCCATCAGGCTGGTCGCCAGCCGGTAGGAGAGGTCCGTGGCCCGGCCGGAGCTGTGTGCGACCGGGGGACCCACGTGGCCGCCGACCAGCTCGGGCGGCAGCAGCAGCTGGGTCCAGCGCTGAATGTCCTGGCGCTCGACGGGATCGTTGGAATCGCTCGCCCACACCCGGTCGGCCACCGCCATCACGCCGAGGTCGCTGCGCGCGCCGCCGCTGGAGCAGGACTCGATCTCCAGCCCCAGGTGCCGGGATTTCAGCTCGGCGAACAACCGGTACGCGGCTCGGGTCTGTGCGTGTACCCCGAACCGGCCCTCGTGCACGGCCTCGACGAGGTCGCGGTTGTGGTCCCACTTGATGAAGTCGATGCCCAGCTCGGTCACCAGCGCATCCATCTGCCCGAGCACGTGCGCGTACGCCGCGGGGTTGGCGATGTCCAGCACGAACTGGGAGCGCCAGCTCAGCTCGGCCGGAAGATCGATCGCCTCCGGCCGGTGCAGCAGCCAGTCCGGATGCGCCCGGGCCACGTCCGAATCGAGGTTCACCATCTCGGGTTCGAACCACAGGCCGAACTCCATGCCGAGCCTGTGCACGTGGTCGGCAAGCGGGCCGAGGCCGTCCGGCCACACGGCGGGGTCCACCAGCCAGTCGCCGAGGCCCCTGGTGTCGTCCCGACGGGCCATGAACCAGCCGTCATCGAGCACGAACCGCTCGACGCCCACGCGGGCGGCCACCTCCGCCAGGCGCAGCAGGTTCGCCGGATCGTGGTCGAAGTACACCGCCTCCCAGGTGTTCAGCACCAGGGGGCGGGCCCGGCGCGGATGCTGCGGGCGGGCACGCAGGTGCCCGTGGAACCGGGCGGCCAGGCCGTCCAGGCCCGCGCCGGACCAGGCGAAGAAGGCGACGGGGGTCTCGTAGACCGCCCCGGTCTCGAGCACGATCTCGCCGGGGCGCACCAGCTCGCCGGCACCGAGCACGGTCACGAATTCGGGGCCGCGGTCGGTGCGGTAGGTGGTGTCGGCGCTCCAGCCGAGGTGCACGGCCCACAGCTCGCCATCCCGGTCGGCCGGCGGGTTGACGGAGGCGATCAGCAGGGTGGTGGAGTCGTGGCCGCCGCGGCCGCGGCGGGTCTGCCGGGTCACGGATCCGCGGGGGATCGGGGTGGTCTGGGGCACCTTCTCCCGCGTCCAGCGGCCGGAGAACTGGGTGACCCGGTCCACGGCCTTCGGGGCGGGCAGGGTGGCTTCGAGCCAGTGCACGGTGAGCAGGCCGGCCGTGGTGTTGCGCAGCTCGTGGCGCACGGTGATCACGCCGCCGGTCTCGATGCGGAACGAACTGGTGAGCTCGAGCCCGGCGGCCTCGTCGTCGGCGGTGACCACGAGCGTCGGCCTCTCCGCCGTATCCTCCGGCCCGGCCGGGGTAGCCGGGTCCAGGCCAGTGACCCGCCAGCGGGGGAAGACGGGGGCGCCGTCGCGGGTGAGCAGCGTTCCGGGCCGGCCGGGCCAGCCGTCGGACTCCTGCGGCAGGATCGACACCTGCCAGGCGGCGTCCAGCGTGCCGGCGGAACTCTGCCGGCTCACAGCGGCGGAGAGCTGTTCGCGGTCGGTTTCGCTGAGCTCGCCGAGGTCGGCGCCCCAGTGCAGCACCGTCGGCAGGCCGGTGGCCGGCCGCTCCAGGAGGAGGGCGGTTCCCTCCCCTCGGAGCAGCAGGAAACGAGGAAGAGGGGACTCGAGCATGGAAAAGACCTTTCGCGGGATCGGCACTGACCGGGGGCAGGCCCCAGCATAACGACCGGAACATCAATTATCCGAGTTACTTGACTAACTAAATTTAAGGAGCTAGGAATGTCTGTAGGTCGAGCCTCCGTGCCCGGCCGCACCGACAAGGTCGTCTAGGCACAGTGATGTGGCTGGCATGAGAAAGGATCAAAGATGTTCCTGCACAGTTCACGCACGAGGAGCCTGGCCGTGGCGGCCATCGTCGCCGCGGCGGCCCTCGCACTCACCGGGTGCACGTCATCCGGCTCGTCGACCTCATCCGGAACGACGGCCGCGGACACGCTGGTCGCCTACACCGGCCAGTCCGGCGACTACCAGCTCAACTTCAACCCCTACTCGCCGTCCAACATCGGCGGCATCGGCACCATCTTCGAGGGCCTGTTCTTCGTCACCAACGTCAACTCCGACCCGTACACCCCGTTGCTCGGCACCGAGTACACCTGGAACGCCGACGGCACCCAGCTCGACGTCACGCTGCGCGAGGACGTGGAATGGTCCGACGGCGAGGCGTTCACCGCCGACGACGTGGCGTTCACCTTCAACATGCTCCTGGAGACCCCGTCGATCAACACCGGCGGCTTCGACGGCACCGTCACGGCCACCGACGACACCCACGTGAACTTCACCTGGAGCCACCCGGCTTTCGTGGACGGCCCCACGGTGCTCGGCCGCACCTACATCGTCCCCGAGCACATCTGGGCCGACCTCGACCCCACCACCGACGTGATGGAGAAGCCGGTCGGCACGGGCGCGTTCACCCTGACCAACTTCAAGGCCCAGGCGTTCACCCTCAGCGCCAACCCCACCTACTGGGACGGCGAGCCGGCCGTGAAGGCCGTGCGCTACCTGTCCCTGTCCGGCAACACCGCCGGCGCGGATGCGCTCGCCGCCGGAACGATCGACTGGCAGACCGGCCCGGTGCCCGACATCCAGAATGTGGCCACGAACTACCCGGGTTATGACGCCATCACCGTGCCGCAGAACCAGATGGTCCTGGCCACCTGCTCCAGCGCCGAGCTGGGCTGCACCGGCCCGCAAACGGACCCGGCCGTGCGCCAGGCGATCTATTACGCCATCGACCGCGACCAGGCGAACAGCCTGGCCTTCGAGGACACCGCCAGCGAGATCTCCCCGAGCCTGGCCCTGACCACCAGTCAGTCCGACCTGATCTCCAGCGCGCTGGAGGAACCCATCGCCCCGAGCGGAGCCGACACCAAGAAGTCCGACGGGCTGCTCACCGGCGCCGGCTGGGCCAAGGGCGCCGACGGCATCTACGCCAAGGACGGCGAGAAGCTCTCCCTCACCGCCGAGGTGGTCACCGGCTGGACCGACTACATCACGGCCCTTGACACCATGAAGCAGCAGCTGAAGACCGCGGGCATCGACCTCACCGTCGCCCAGTCCTCCTGGAACGAATGGACCGACAAGAAGGGCAAGGGCAACTACCAGCTGGCGATCGACTCGCTCGGCCAGGGCCCGGCATCCGACCCGTATTACCTCTACAACAACTATTTCAGCACCGCGAACACCGCCACCGTCGGCACCGCGGTCTCGCTGAACATCGGCCGGTTCAGCGACCCGGCCGTCGACGCGGCCCTGGCCGTGCTGAAGGGCACCGACCCGGCCGACACCGCCGCCCGGCAGGCCCAGTTCGACATCATCCAGGCGAGCATCGTGCAGGCCCTGCCGTACATCCCGATCATGACCGGCGGCACGACCAGCGAGTTCCACTCGTCGAAGTTCACCGGCTGGCCGACCCTCGACGACCTGTACGCCTTCCCGGCCGTCTGGGCGTCGCCGGACAACTCGCAGATCTACAAGACGCTCGTTCCCACGGGTAAGTAGCCCGGTCCAGCCGTGCCTCTGGAGAAGTTCGTACCTAGACCCAAGGGAATCCGATGAATTACTTTCTGCGAAAGCTTGGCTTCTACGCCATCGCGTTGTGGGCCGCGCTCACGTTGAATTTCCTGATTCCCCGGCTGCTGCCGGGCAACCCGGTGGACATCCTGCTGGCCAAGCTGCAACAGCGTGGCGGCATCGTCACCGCGGAAACCCGGCGTGCGTACGAACTTCTCCTCGGCGGCAACAGCGACCTGCCCTGGATCGCCCAGTACTGGGACTACATCGTGAACGTGTTCCGGGGTGACCTCGGGATCTCGGTCACGTACTTCCCCGCCCCGGTCAGCGAGGTCATCTCAGCCTCACTGCCCTGGACGATCATGCTGGTGGGCATCGCCACCATCCTCTCCACCATCCTCGGCGTGGGCCTGGGCGCCATCGTCGGCTGGAAGCCGGGCACCTGGCTGGACTCCCTGGTGCCGGCGACGACCCTGCTCGCGGCGGTGCCGTACTTCTGGCTCGCCCTGATCCTGGTCTACGCCTTCGCCACCACCTGGCGGCTCTTCCCCGGCCAGGGCGGCTACGACGTGGTGCTCGACCCCGGCTGGAGCCTGGAGTTCATCGGCTCCGCGATCACATACGGCTTCCTGCCGGCGCTGACCATCGTGATCGCCTCCATCGGCGGCTGGCTGCTGGGCATGCGCAACATGATGGTGTCCACCCTCAGCGAGGACTACATCCTCACCGCCGAGGCCAAGGGGCTGCGGAACGGCAAGATCCTGCGCAGCTACGCCGCCCGGAACGCCATGCTGCCCTCGATCGCCGGTTTCGCGATCTCGCTGGGCTTCGTCGTCTCCGGCTCGATCGTCACGGAACAGGTGTTCTCCTACCCCGGTATCGGGTCGAAGCTGCTCACCGCGGTCACCAACAACGACTACGCACTCATGCAGGGGATCTTCCTGTACATCACCCTCGCCGTGCTCGGCGCCAACCTGGTCGTCGACATCCTCTACGGGTTCATCGACCCCCGCACCCGCGCGAGAAGCTGAGAAAAGGGAATCTCATGACCAACCTCACACCGACCACTGAGCCCTCGATCGGGGAAGCCCCCGAACAGCTGGCCGCGGTGGCCGACGCCCTCGGCGAGAAGCCGCGCTCCGCGCTCCGCGCCATGCTGCCCACCCTCACCCCCTGGCTGATCGCCGGGCTGAGCCTGATCGGCGCGATCACGCTGTTCGGCATCATCGGCCCGTTCTTCGTGCAGGACCCCACCATCATCCGCAACATCGGACTCTCCGCCCCGTCGGTCGATCACATCCTCGGCACCACCCAGACCGGGCAGGACGTCTTCGCGCAGCTGGCCTATGCCACCAGGGGGTCCCTCGAAATCGGCCTGCTCGTGGGCGTGCTCGCCACCATCCTGTCCGCATTCTTCGGCATCCTCGGCGCCTACATCGGCGGCTTCACCGACGAGGCCTTCTCGCTGTTCTCCAACGTCTTCCTGGTCATCCCCGGCCTGCCGCTGGTCATCGTCATCTCCGGCTTCGTGCCGCCCAAGCAGCGCGGCCTCTGGACCATCGCCGTGGTGCTGGCCATCACCGGCTGGGCGGCGTCCTCGCGGGTACTGCGGGCGCAGACCATGTCGATCCGCAACCGGGACTATGTCAGCGCCGCCCGGGTGTCGGGCGAGCGGTCGTTCCGGGTCATCGCCGTGGAGATCCTGCCGAACCTGCTGCCCGTGCTCGCCTCCCAATTCGTCTTCGCGGTGATCGCGGCCATCCTCGCGGAGGCCGGCCTGGCCTTCCTCGGCCTGGGCGCGTCGAACTCGTCGACGCTGGGCACCATGTTGTTCTACGCCCAGAACGGCTTCGCCTTGCCACTGGGTGCCTGGTGGTGGTTCATCCCGCCGGGGCTGATCATCGCCCTGTTCGGCACCGGCCTGTCCCTGGTCAACTTCAGCATCGACGAGATCATCAACCCGCGGCTCAAGAACGCCCGGCTCTACCGCAAGCGCCGCAAGGTCGCGCTGCGGAACGCCGCGGCCGGCCCGCGCAGCACGATCACCCCGCCCCGTCAGGCCCCGCCGAGGAGCGCCGCATGACACTCACCGTGAACCCGGCCGTGCCCGGCACACCGCAGACGCCGCCGCCGGTGGTCCTGACCGTGCAGAACCTGACCGTGGTCTACGAGGTCGACCACCCGGTCACCGCCGTCAGGAACGTCAGCCTTGAGCTGGCCCGCGGCGAGATCCTCGGCCTGGCGGGGGAGTCCGGCTGCGGGAAGACCACCCTGGCCTACGCCATCAACCGGTTGCACAGACCGCCGGCCCGCATCGTCGCCGGCGAGGTGACCTTCCACGACAAGGCCGACGGGGACCTCGACCTGCTCACCCTCGGCGACGAGCAGCTGCGCCTGTTCCGCTGGGACAAGCTCTCCATGGTGTTCCAGGGCGCCATGAACGCGCTCAACCCCGTGATCACGGTGCGGGCGCAGCTCGAAGACGTGCTCACCACCCACCGGCCGCAGATGAAGAAGGCCGAGCGGCGGGAGCTCGCGGCCAGCGTGTTGCAGCTGGTGGGCGTGGACCGGTCCCGGCTGGCGTCCTACGCCCACGAACTCTCCGGCGGGATGCGCCAGCGCGTGATGATCGCCATGGCGCTGTTGCTCGAGCCGCAGGTGATGATCATGGACGAACCCACCACGGCCCTGGACGTGGTGGTGCAGCGGGAGATCCTGCGGGAGATCGTGCGCCTCCGCGACGAACTGAACTTCGCGGTGATCTTCATCACCCACGACCTGCCGTTGCTCCTGGAGATCAGCGACCGCATCGCGATCATGCTCGCGGGGGAGATCGTGGAGCTGGACACCGCGACGAACATCTACCGCAACCCGCAGCATCCGTACACCAAGAAGCTGCTCGGCTCCTTCCCCAGCCTCACCGGAGCACGCGGGTCCTTCATCCGCTCCGGCATCAACAACAGTGCGGAGCTCTCATGACGAGTATCGAAGTCACCAACCTCAGCAAGCACTTCGTGCTGCGCGACGGACTCACGCGCACCACCCTCAGGGCCGTCGACCGGGTGTCATTCGACCTCACCCCCGGCCGCACCGTCGCCCTGGTCGGCGAGTCGGGGTCGGGTAAGTCCACGATCGCCCGGATGCTCTCCCGGCTGGAGAAGCCCACCAGCGGGCAGATCACGGTGACCCTGGACGACGGCACCCAGGTGGGCGGCTCCATCTACCGCCGGCACGTGCAGATGGTCTTCCAGGACCCGTTCGCGTCGCTGAACCCGTTCCACTCGATCGAGCATCACATCGCCCGGCCGCTGGTGATCCACCATCGCACGCGGGGGCGCTCGGAGACGCACGACCGGGTGCTGCAGATGCTGGAACGGGTGAACCTCACGCCCGCCGGCGACATGGCGATGCGGCGCCCGCACGAGCTCTCCGGCGGGCAACGCCAGCGGGTCGCGATCGCACGCGCCCTCGCGCCCGGCGCCCAGGTACTCATCGCCGATGAACCGGTGTCGATGCTCGACGTCTCGATCCGGCTCGAGGTGCTCAACCTGATGGCCCGGCTGCAACGCGAGGACAACCTCGCGGTGCTCTACATCACCCACGACCTGGCCACCGCCCGGCACTTTTCGGACGAGATCCTGGTCATGTTCCGCGGCCGGATCGTGGAGCGCGGACCCGCCGATGACGTGATCCTCGACCCGCAGCATCCCTACACGAAGCTGCTGGCGCTCGCGGCGCCAGACCCGGAGCAGGCGGGCAAGATCATCGCCACCGAAACGGCCTTCGACCACAAGAGCATGGACAACCAGTCCACCTACAACCACTACACGAAGGAATGGACCTCCGCCGCCGGCGAGGTCCTCGAGAGGGCCTAGCGCCGGGCCATGACCGAGTTCCACTGGCGCACGGATGCGCTCACCCTCACCTTCGGATGCGACGCCGCGGCACCCGTGGCGCTCCGGTCCCTTCGAACGACCGACGCGTCGGACGCCGGCCCCACCGACCGGCGGTTGGACCAGCCCCTCGTCGAGATCTCCGCGATCGGCCACGGCAGGTTCCCCGGCGGGTTCCGGCACGTGGACACCGTCCTCGGCGCCGCGCTGCGCTACACCGGGCACACCGAGGCCACCGACGGCGACGTCCGCGAGCTGCGCATCGAGCAGCGGGAGGCGGGGACCGGCCTCCGGGTGACCAGCGTGTTCCGCGCCGAAGCGGGCACGGCCGCATTCCAGACCTGGACCGCGGTCGACCTCGAGCTCGGCGCTGACGCTGCCGGCGGCTCGCTCACCCTGGACTTCGTGTCCTCGTTCGCCACCGGCGCGTTCCTCGTCGACACCGGGTGTTCCGTCGACGACTTCGACCTGCTCAGCGGCGAGAACGACTGGGTGGCCGAGAACCGGTGGAGGACGCGGCCCCTTCGCGAGGCCGGCCTCGCCCGGATCGACCGGGACGTGCAGCACCACCCGCCGCGCAGCCGCTGCCTGGTCTCCAACCGGGGGTCCTGGTCGACGGGGGAGCGGCTGCCGACCGGCGCGCTGCTCTGCCGCCGCGCCGACTACGCCCTCGCCTGGCAGGTGGAACACAACGGCCCGTGGAGCTACGAGATCGGCGAGAGCCGGCACGGCGCCTACCTGCTGCTGGCCGGCCCGACCGACCAGGAGAACCAGTGGTCGACCGTGATCTCGCCCGGTCGCGGCTTCACCTCGGTGCCGGCCTCGGTGGGGGTGAGCCGCGGGGGAGTGGACGCAGCGCTCGCCGGGCTCACCGACCAGCGCCGGGCCATCCGGCTGCCCCGCGCCGCGGACGACGCCCTGCCGGTGATCTTCAACGACTACATGAACACCCTGATGGGCGACCCCACCACCGAGAAGCTGCTGCCGTTGATCGATGCGGCCGCGATGGTGGGCGCCGACTACTTCTGCGTCGATGCCGGCTGGTACGCCGAGGGGCACTGGTGGGACACCGTGGGCGCCTGGGAGCCGGCCGCGAGCCGGTTCCCGAACGGGATCACCGAGGTGATCGACCACATTCGCGCCCGCGGCATGGTGGCCGGGCTCTGGCTGGAGCCGGAGGTCATCGGCGTGCACTCCCCGTTGGCCCGGTCACTGCCCGACGACGCGTTCTTCTCTCGCGGCGGCATCCGCGTGGCCGAGCACGGCCGGCACCACCTCGACCTGCGCTCGCCCGCCGCCCGCGCCCACCTCGACGGTGTCGTGGACCGGCTGGTCTCCGACTACGGCGTGGGCTTCTTCAAGATGGACTACAACACCATGGCCGGCCCGGGCACGGATGCCGCCGGCCCGGCCCCCGGCGACGGCCTGCTCGGCCACAACCGCGCGCTGCTCGGCTGGCTCGACGACATCCAGGCCCGGCACCCGCACCTCCTGATCGAGAACTGCGCGTCGGGCGCGATGCGGATGGACTACGCCATGATGAGCCGGCTGCACCTGCAGTCCACCTCCGATCAACAGGACCCGGTGCTGTACGCACCGATCGCCGCCGCCGCGCCCGCGTCGCTGCTGCCGGAGCAGGCCGGCAACTGGGCGTACCCGCAGGCCGGAATGGCCCCGGAATTGTTCACCTTCTCGCTGGTGAACGCCATCCTCGGCCGTATGTACCTCTCCGGGTATATAAACCGGATGAGCGGGGCCGAGGTCGACCTGGTGACCGCGGCCGTGACCGCGCAGAAGGCCGTGGCGGCCGATCTCCGCACCTCACACGCGGTCTGGCCGCTCGGCCTACCCGGCTGGGAGGACCCCTGGGTGGCCCTCGGGCTTACCGCGCCGGGGGATGCGCTGCGCCTGGCGCTCTGGCGCCGACCAGGGTCCGCGGTGAGCGTGGTGGTGCCGCTGCCGGCCTTCGCCGGCCGCGAGCTGGAGGCGGTGCCGTTCTTTCCCGCCCAGCAGCACGGCTGGTCCTGGTCTTGGAACGCCGCCGCCGGGCTCCTCACCGTGACCGTGACCGTGCCGGCCCCCACCGCCCGGGTCCTCTCCCTTCGCCCGCTCTAGCCGCCCACAAACGCGGGGCAGGTCGGTGGTGCGGTGCAGGCTAGTCGTCTTGGCCAAGGGTGCCCAGGTACAGGCCGATCACCTTGGGGTCGTTCAGCAGTTCCCGGCCGGTGCCGGTGTAGGCGTCCCGGCCCTGGTCGAGCACGTACCCGCGGTCGCAGATCTGCAGGCACCGGCGCGCGTTCTGCTCCACCATGATCGTGGTCACGCCGGCCTTGTTGATCTCCTTCACGCGCAGGAACGCCTCGTCCTGGCGCACGGGCGACAGGCCCGCCGAAGGCTCGTCGAGCAGCAGCACGTGCGGGCCCATCATGAGCGCCCGCGACATCGCCACCATCTGGCGTTCACCACCGGAGAGCGACCCGGCCCGCTGGCCGAGGCGCTTGCTCAGTTCGGGGAAGATCTCGGTGACGAACTCGAGCCGCTCGGCCAGGCCCTTGGGCTTCTGGTACATGCCCATCTCCAGGTTCTCCTGGATGGTGAGCGTCGGGAAGACGTTGTTGGTCTGCGGCACGAACCCGACCCCCTTGGAGACCAGCTTGTTGGCCTTGAGATTGGTGATGTTGTCGCCGCGCAACCGGATCTCGCCCTCGCGCACCTTGACCAGGCCGAAGATCGACTTGAGCAGCGTCGACTTGCCGGCGCCGTTCGGGCCGATGATGCCGATCAGTTCACCGTCATAGGCGGTCAGCGAGCATTCGTTGAGGATGTTCACGCCCGGCACATAGCCGGCGGTCACGTTCTTGACCTCGACGACGGCGTTCCGCACGGGGGGCGGGGTCGCGTCGACCAGCGGGCTAGAGTTCGTCATCGAGCAGCTCCTTAATGGCTCCGACATTCTGCTGCCCGGCGTCGGGATCCTCGCCGAGGTCTTCGTCGTGGTGCTGGCCCAGGTACGCGTCGATCACGGCCTGGTTGCGCATCACCTCGTGCGGGTCGCCCTCGGCGACCACCTTGCCCTCGGCCATCACGATGACCCAGTCGGCGATGTGCCGCACCATGTGCATGTCGTGCTCGACGAAGAGCACGCTCATGCCTTCGGCCTTGAGATTGAGGATGTGGTCCAGCAGCGACTGGGTCAACGCCGGGTTCACCCCGGCCATCGGCTCGTCGAGCATCACCAGGGTCGGGTCGCTCATGAGTGCCCGCGCCATCTCGAGGAGCTTCCGCTGCCCGCCGGAGAGGCTGGCCGCGTAGTCGTCCTTCTTGGTGTCCAGCTTGAACCTGGCCAGCAGGTCGAGGGCCTTGACCTTGTTGTGGGCCTCCTGCTGGCGCCAGAGGAACGGCAGCACGGCGCGGAACAGGTTCTCGCCGACCTGCGCCTTCGCGCCGAGCAGCATGTTGTCCATGACGGTGAGCAGGCCCAGCGCCTTGGTGAGCTGGAAGGTGCGCACCTGGCCCATCCGGGCCACCTTGAACGCGGCCATGCCGCCGATCGAGGTGCCCTCGAACGTCCACGAGCCGGTGTCTGGCTTGTCGAAGCCGGTCAGCAGGTTGAACAGCGTGGTCTTCCCCGCGCCGTTCGGCCCGATCAGGGCGGTGATGGCGCCGCGGGGGATCTCGAGGTGCTCGACATCCACCGCCTTGAGGCCGCCGAAGGTGCGGCTGACGCCGTCGACGACGAGGATCGGGTCTTTCTTCTTGCACCCGGGGACGGCCTCGCCGATGTGCATTCCGACGGTCTTGACGGGCTTGGCGGTGGGAACGGTGTTATTTGACAAAAGCCAGCTCCTTCTTGTTTCCGAAGATGCCCTGCGGTCGGTAGATGACTATGAGCATGATCGCCACACCCACCAGGATGAAGCGCAACTGTCCGGCCTGGATGCTCGACATGAACGGCAGCCAGCCGGCCTCGACGGCCCGGGCGATGAAGCCGGAGAAGAACGACAGCAGCACCCAGAAGATCATCGAGCCGATGACCGGCCCGAGGATGGTCGCGGCACCACCGAGCAACAGGATCGCGTAGACGAAGAACGTGAGGCTCGTCTGGTAGTTCGACGGAACCACGGCCCGGGGCAGGACGAAGATCATGCCGGCGATCGTGCCGAACACGCCGCCGAGGATCAGCGACTGCATCTTGTACGCGTAGACGTTCTTGCCGAGCGCGCGCACGGCGTCCTCGTCTTCCCGGATGCCCTTGATCACGCGACCCCACGGGCTGCGCATGATCTGCCAGGTGAACAGGCAGGCCAGGATCACGATGGTCCAGGCCACGATGCGCAGCCACCAGTCGTAGGCGTTGTACTCGAACGGGCCGAAGCCGTAGGTGCCGGCGGGAATCGGGTTGAGGTCGGCGAAGCCGCCCTTGTAGCCGCTGAGCCCGTTGGCGGACCCGGTGACAGGCTGGAAGGTGTTCGTCGTGAACAGCAGCCGCACGATTTCCGCGGCCGCGATCGTCACGATCGCCAGGTAGTCCGCCCGCAACCGCAGGGTGGGTATGCCCAGGATCAGGGCGAAGACCACGGATGCGCCGATACCGACCAGCACGGACGCCCAGACCGGGAATCCGAAGGTCAGGGTCGAGATGGCGTACCCGTAGGCGCCCAGGGCCATGAAGCCGGCCTGGCCGAAGTTGAGCAGGCCGGTGTAACCGAAGTGGACCGCCAGCCCCAGCGCCGCGAGGGCGTAGGCGGCGGTGGTCGGGCTGATCAGCTCGACGGCCGCGTTGCTAAAGATTGCTCCCCAGTCGATCATCGTCAGCCCCTAGCCAATTCTCTCTTTGCGACCCAGGATGCCTTGCGGCCGAAGCAGCAGCACCAGGATCAAAACGACAAGTGCGCCGACGTACTTGAGGTCGGATGGGAGCCAGAGCGTCGACAGTTCGACGAACAGGCCCACGATGATGGAGCCCACCAGGGCGCCGAACGCGGTGCCGAGACCGCCGAGGGTCGTGGCCGCGAAGACCAGCAGCAGGATCTGGAAACCCATGTCCCAGCTGACGCCCGGCCGGAAGTACGCCCAGAGCACACCGGACAGGCCGGCGAGCGCTCCGCCGACGATCCAGACGATGCGGATGACGCCGTCGACGTCGATGCCGCTCGCGGAGGCCAGGCTGGGGTTGTCTGAGACGGCGCGGGTGGCCTTTCCGATGCGGGTGCGCAGCAGGAAGTACGACACCGCCAGCAGCACGACGACGCTGATCCCCATGCTCCACAGGTCGATCGGGGAGAGCGAGATCGGCCCGAACTTCAGGTCGGCCATGCCGGATCCGGGCAGCTGGCTGGTGCCGCCGCCGTAGAAGAGCTGGAAGATGTACCGCAGCGCCAGCGACAGGCCGATGCTGACGATCATCAGCGGGATCAACCCCACGCCCTTCTTCCGCAATGGTTTCCAGATCGCCGCATCCAGCCCGTAGCCGAGGGCGCCGCTGAGCACGATGGCCACCACGATCGCAATCCAGATCGGCAGGCCCATGGTGACGGAGAGGGTGAGTGTGGCCAGGGCGCCGAAGGTGATCATCTCCGCGTGGGCGAAGTTGCTCAGCCCGGTGGTACCGAAGATCAGCGACATTCCGATCGCAGCCAGCGCCAGCAGCAGCCCGAAGTTCAGCCCG
This sequence comes from Cryobacterium sp., assembly GCF_025463825.1. Taxonomy (GTDB): domain Bacteria; phylum Actinomycetota; class Actinomycetes; order Actinomycetales; family Microbacteriaceae; genus Cryobacterium. Next base: position 11,672 of record NZ_JAODBG010000044.1, on the reverse strand, counting down.
TTGACGAACCGGTTGACGAACTGGTCGAAGAAGCTCACCGTGGTGCGCTCTCCCTCACCGAGGAAGAAGTTCACCGATTTGACCTTGGTCAGGCCGAACTCGGCTTCGATCTCGGAGCCGCCCTTGGCGACCACCACGCCCTTGGGCAGGGTGTCCTCGTCGAGGGCGACCGTGTAGGTCTCCTTCTCCGGCACGCCGATGCGCCACTTGCCGTCGGCGTCGGTGACCACTTCGGCCTCGTAGCCCGATCCGTCAACGGAGATGAGCACGTCTTCGATGGGTTCACCATCGAATTGCACGTTGCCCGAGAGGACGTAGTCGTATTGGTCCGTGTTGATCTCGTCGGCGTGAGCCGCTCCCGCGCCGAGCGTGGAAAAGGTCACAGCGGTGAGAAGCAGGCCGAGTGACAGCACCAACGATCTCGGTGAAAATTTGCGAACAGCGTGTGTATTGCTCACTGCACCTCCAGGGCGGCACCGTCGGTGCGTATTCGAGCTGGCACGGACTTGCCCGCCAGCGACGTTGCTGACAGTACGTGCCGATTATGTCGCATATGTTTCGTACCCCGATCAATGGCGATCGATTTCGGATCGCGGAATGCGCCGGGCCTTCTGTCGCTTAACATTGATTACCGGTTACATCTCTTGGATTTCCGGACCTTTTCCCCAATCCTAAGAATGCAAAAGAGGTTTCATGGATCAGCCAGATCCCTTCGGTTTCACCGGGCTCACCTACGACGATGTGCTCCTGCTACCGGGTCACACCGACGTCATTCCGAGTGAGGCCGAGACAAAGTCCCGGCTAACCCGCAGAATCAGCGTTGCGACTCCGCTGCTCTCCGCCGCGATGGACACCGTCACCGAGACGCGCATGGCCATCGCCATGGCCCGGGAAGGCGGCCTGGGCATCCTGCACCGCAACCTGTCGATATCCGACCAGGCCGAGCAGGTCGACCTCGTCAAGCGCAGCGAATCCGGCATGATTACCAATCCGGTAACGACTTCGCCCGATGCCACCGTTGCCGAGGTGGATGCCATCTGCGGCCAGTTCCGCATCAGCGGCCTGCCGGTCGTCGACAACGACGGGGTGCTCGTGGGCATCATCACCAACCGCGACATGCGTTTCGTCTCGGCCGTGGCCAAGCACACCACCCGGGTCCGCGAGGTCATGACGACGTCGCCGCTGATCACCGGCAAGGTGGGCATGGCCCCCATGGACGCCGTTGCCATCTTCGCCACGCACAAGATCGAGAAGCTGCCGCTCGTCGACGAGTCCGGTCGGCTGACCGGCCTGATCACCGTCAAGGACTTCGACAAGAGCGAGGAATTCCCGAACGCCACCAAGGACGACGCCGGACGCCTCCGCGTCGGCGCGGCCATCGGTTTCTTCGGTGACGCTTGGCGCCGGGCATCCGCCCTGCTCGAGGCCGGCGTCGATGTGCTCGTCGTCGACACCGCCAATGGCGACAGCGCCGGCGTGCTGGAAATCATCCGCAAGCTCAAGTCCGACAAGGCGTTCGCCGACGTCGACATCATCGGCGGCAACGTCGCCACCCGTTCCGGCGCGCAGGCGCTCATCGACGCGGGCGCGGATGCCATCAAGGTGGGCGTGGGCCCCGGCTCGATCTGCACCACCCGCATCGTCGCCGGCGTGGGCGTGCCCCAGGTCACCGCCGTCTACCAGGCGTCGCTCGCCGCGCGGGAGACCGGCGTTCCGGTGATCGCCGACGGCGGCCTGCAGTACTCCGGTGACATCGCCAAGGCGCTCGTCGCCGGCGCGGACACCGTCATGCTCGGCTCCCTGCTCGCCGGCTGCGACGAGAGCCCGGGGGAGCTCGTCTTCGTCAACGGCAAGCAGTTCAAGACCTACCGCGGCATGGGGTCGCTGGGGGCCCTGCAGTCCCGCGGCACCAAGACGTCGTACTCCAAGGACCGCTACTTCCAGTCGGATGTGCCCAGCGACGACAAGCTGATCCCCGAGGGCATCGAGGGCCAGGTGCCCTACCGTGGTCCGGCATCCGCCGTCGCGTACCAGCTCATCGGTGGCCTGCGCCAGTCGATGTTCTACGTGGGAGCCCGCACCATCGATGAGCTCAAGCAGAAGGGCAAGTTCGTGCGGATCACCTCCGCCGGCCTGAAGGAGAGCCACCCCCACGACGTCCAAATCGTGGTCGAGGCCCCCAACTACCGCCGCTGACCCCTCCCGAGCCGTGAGCCACGCCCCGAAAATCTCGAATTTTCGGGGCTTTTCTCACGGTTCGGCGGCTAATTGGGGTGCCACTAAACTGGGCGGGTGAGTATGGAAATCGAGATCGGCCGGTCCAAGCGCGCACGGCGCGTATACGCCTTCGACGACATCGCGGTGGTGCCCTCCCGGCGTACCCGTGACCCGGAGGATGTGTCGGTCGGCTGGTCCATCGACGCGTACCAGTTCGACATCCCCTTCCTCGCCGCCCCCATGGACTCCGTGGTGTCCCCGACGACCGCGATCATGATGGGCCAGCTCGGCGGCCTGGGCGTGCTCGACCTCGAGGGCCTCTGGACCCGGTACGAGAACCCGGAGCCGTTGCTCGCCGAGATCCGCGAGCTTTCGGTCGAGACGGCCACCGCCCGCATGCAGGAGATCTACGCCGAGCCGATCAAGCCGGCCCTCGTCACCGAGCGGCTCGCCGAGATCCGCGCCGCCGGCGTCACCGTCGCCGGCGCCCTGTCGCCCCAGCGCACCCAGGAACTGTACGAGACCGTCGTCGCCGCCGGCGTCGACCTGTTCGTCATCCGCGGCACCACGGTCAGCGCCGAGCACGTCTCCCGCAACCAGGAGCCGCTGAACCTCAAGAAGTTCATCTACGACCTCGACGTGCCCGTCATCGTCGGCGGCGCCGCCACGTACACCGCGGCCCTGCACCTGATGCGCACCGGCGCGGCCGGTGTGCTCGTCGGCTTCGGCGGCGGCGCGGCCTCCACCACCCGCACGAGCCTCGGCATCCACGCCCCCATGGCCACCGCCGTGGCCGACGTCGCCGGCGCCCGCCGCGACTACATGGACGAGTCCGGCGGCCGCTACGTGCACGTCATCGCCGACGGGGGCCTGAGCACCTCCGGCGACATCGTCAAGGCCATCGCCTGCGGTGCGGATGCCGTGATGCTCGGCACCGCCCTGGCCCGCGCCACCGACGCCCCTGGCGGCGGCTTCCACTGGGGCGCAGAGGCGCACCACTCGCAGCTGCCCCGCGGCCGGCGCGTGGAGGTCGGCACCGTCGCCCCACTCGAGGCGATTCTGTACGGACCGGCATCCGCCGCCGACGGCACCGCCAACCTGGTCGGCGCCCTGCGCCGCTCGATGGCCACCACCGGCTACAGCGGAATCAAGGAATTTCAGCGGGTCGAGGTAGTTGTCGCGCCGTACTGAGTGAACTAGCTTCAAAAGCAGGCACCACCGATGTTGATGGGAGTTTGCAGATGACGCACGATAATTCGGTGACACGGTCCAACAAGCTTGGGCCCGAGGAACGCGCGGCGGCGATCGAGCGGCTGAAGGCGAAGGAAGTCGACATCCTCGTCGTCGGCGGCGGGATCGTCGGCACTGGCGCCGCCCTGGATGCGGTCACCCGCGGGCTGAGCGTGGGCATCCTGGAGGCACGCGACTGGGCGTCCGGCACCTCCAGCCGGTCGTCGAAGCTCGTGCACGGCGGCATCCGCTACCTCGAACAACTCGACTTCCGCCTGGTGCGCGAGGCCCTCACCGAGCGCGGCCTGCTGCTGAAGACCATCGCCCCGCACCTGGTCAAGCCGGTGCGGTTCCTCTACCCGCTGAAGAAGCGCGTCATCGAACGTGCCTACGTGGGCGCCGGCATGCTGCTCTACGACGTGCTGTCGTACCTCGGCGGCCGCCCCGGGGTGCCGCACCACAAGCACCTCAGCCACCGTCAAGTGCAGAAGCTGGTGCCGAGCCTGAACAACAAGGCGCTCGTGGGCGGCATCACCTACTACGACGCCCAGGTGGATGACGCCCTCTACGTGGCCTCCCTGGCCCGCACCGCATCGTTCTACGGTGCCCACGCCGCCAGTCGGGTGCGGGTGGAAGGCTTCATCAAAGTGGGTGAGCGGGTGGTGGGCGTTCAGGCGCACGACCTGCAGACCGGTGAACGGTTCGCGGTACGCGCCAAGCAGGTGGTGAACGCCACCGGCGTCTGGACCGACGACACCCAGCGGATGGTCGGCGAACGCGGCACCTTCAAGGTGCGCGCCTCCAAGGGCATCCACCTGGTCGTGCCGCGGGACCGGTTCCAGTCGGCGATGGGCCTGCTGCTGCGCACCGAGAAGAGCGTCCTGTTCGTCATCCCCTGGGGCCGGCACTGGCTGATCGGCACCACCGACACCGACTGGCACCTCGACAAGGCGCATCCGGCCGCGACCGCCGCCGACATCGACTACCTGCTCGAGCACGTCAACGCGGTGCTCGCGGTGCCGTTGACCCGGGAGGACGTCGAAGGCGTCTACGCGGGGCTGCGGCCGTTGCTGGCGGGGGAGAGCGAGCAGACCTCGAAGCTCTCCCGTGAACACCTCGTCGGGCACTCGGTGCCGGGCCTGGTCGTGATCGCCGGCGGCAAGTGGACCACCTACCGGGTGATGGCCAAGGACGCCATCGACGCGGCCGTCGACGCGATGGACGACCTGGTGCCGCCGTCGACCACGAAGGAGATCCCGCTGCTCGGCGCCCAGGGCTACCGGGCGGCGTGGAACAAGCGCAGCAAGATCGCCCACGCCTTCAACCTGCACACCGTGCGGATGGAGCACCTGCTCAACCGCTACGGCACGCTCACCGACGAGTTGCTCGACCTGATCAAGGCGGCGCCCGAACTGGCCGACCCGCTGCCCGGCGCGGATGACTACATCCAGGCCGAGGTGGTCTATGCCGCCACCCACATGGGTGCGCTGCACCTCGAGGACGTGCTCGCCCGGCGCACCCGCATCTCGATCGAGGCCTGGGACCGCGGCGTGTCCGCGGCGCCGGTCGCGGCCCGGCTGATGGCGGGGGTGCTCGGTTGGGACGCGGAACGGGAGGAGAGCGAGGTGTCCCACTACCTCAAGCGCGTCGCCGCTGAGCGCGCCTCGCAGACCCAGCCGGACGACGAGTCCGCCGACAGGGTGCGGCTGGAGGCGCCCGACATCGTCGCGAACTGAGTCCGTCCGCGGGGCCGCGCGGGTCGCAGCGGCGATGGCTGACTGCACCTCCTGTAGCCGGATGAGCCTCCTATAGCGGGGTCATCCAGCCATCCGGGGCGCGGCGACCCTCGCGGACCGCAGTGCCCCCAGCCACTCGCGGCGCAACGCCGGCGGTTTCAGTCTTACCGCGCCCGGGGGATGCCGTTACGAGTGAGGAGGTCGCCGAGCGCCGGGAGGGAGGTGGCGATAGGCCAGTCCCAGCGGAAGACGCTGAATCCGAAGGCGCGAAGTCGGTCTTCCCGGATCTTTTCGGCGATAACGACGTCGGCGGTGGAGCGCCCGCCGGTGAACTCGGAGCGCAGATACTTGCCGAGCCCGTCAAATTCGCCGACGGAGCCCACCGTGCGCCAGAAGAAGTCCGTGTACCCGACCAGGCCGTCGCGATCCCAGTGCGGCACTTGGAGCTCGGGCAGGAGAAAGCCCAGCATGAAGATGCCGGCGCGGCTGATGGACTCCCCAGTCGACCCTGAGAGCGGTGACGCGAACTCCAGCACCCGCCGCGCCGCCGTGCGGCCGGGAACTCGGCCGAGCTGGGCGAGGGCCCGTTCGAGTTCCGCCATGGTGGTCAAGGCGTGGCCGTCGCGGGATTCGTGGATGGCCTTGTCCATCACCGCCACCGCTTGGCCGAACCGAAGCACTCTCGCCAGGGTCACCGCTGTGGCAGCGACGGAGGTCACGCGAAGTCCATCCTGCACGGTGACGTCGAGGTCGTGTTCCTGCGTATGGTGCACCACGCCGTGGCGAGAGCGACCTCCAGCCGCGGCTGCGTGGGAGACGTGGATCTCGGTGGGCCACGGACCTACGCTCGGAAGGCCCCAGAGTGCGGCGGCCGAGACGTGCGAATACACCGCGGGGTCCACCGCGACAGCGGCGTGAGCGTGGATGCGCCGGAGGTAGCGCTCATCCGCCCCGAGGGCATCCCACTCGGCGGCGGGTACATACACGCCGCGGCGGAGACGGACGACGCTTCGACGATCGAACTCCCGGCGGAGCTCGTGCTGGAGGCCAACTCGCGCCGCGTCGCTGGCGAGGATGAGTCCGCTGTGGCCGGACAGCGCTGCGAGAACCTGCACGGTAGCCGAGGTAGTGGTGTCCATGCCGCGAGACTTGCAGAATGCGGGGAGCGTGAGGGCAGGAGAGGGAGATCTGTGCACTTTCGCCACCGTCGATCGGCTGTGGAATGCGGAGCCTCTCATCGACCGCGCCCGCTCTGGCCAGATGCGCCCCTTTGGGCGGCCACGTCCCCTGGGTGCGCCTCGAGTGGCTGGAAGTGCCCCCTATAGCGGGCTCATCGGGCTACAGGGGTGCACCTCACGCCGCCACGACCAGGCTCGAGCCGAGCGGCAGCGCCGCCGGCCTCCGAGCCGGTCAACCGACACACAGCCTCCGGTAGAATGGCTGGACCGCCCACAATCCTTCAGGAGTCGCACCATGGTTGACGTTCGACGGGTCAAGCTCCCCGGTGTGGGTGTGCTGCACACCTTCATCACCGACGACGGCGGCAAGGTCGGCGTGATCGCGCACCGCTCGGGTCACAGCGACCTGATCACCTTTGCCGACGACGAGGGCGGCCCCGACGCCAGCAAGGTGTCGTTGCGCCTGAGCGAGGACGAGGCGCACACCCTCGCCGAGCTGCTCGGCGGCACCCAGATCACCGAGTCGCTCACCGCGCTCGACCAGATCCCCGGGCTCAGCATCGACTGGTTCACCGTGGACTACGAGGACCATATCGCCGGCCAGCCCCTGGGCAACCCCGCCGAACGCGGCATCGCCGGGCTCACCGTCGTCGCCGTCGTGCGCGGCGAGTCCGCCAACCCCGCGCCCGCACCCGACTTCAAGGTTTTCCCCGGCGACACGCTCGTCGTGGCCGGCTCCCCCGAGAAGGTGGCGAAGGCGTTCGCGTTCTTCCGCACCGGTGCGATCCAGGCCAAGCCCGTCGACGCGCCGCCTGGAGGGTAGTCGATGAACCTCGGTGAAGATCTCCTCACCCTGGGCATCCTGCTCGTGGTTGCCTACGTCCTCGGCCGATTGGGCAAGCTGATCGGCTTGCCGTCGATCCCGATCTACATGATCGTGGGCCTGCTGGCCAGCCCGTACAGCGGTTGGTTCCCGCTCGACTTCCATTCGGCCGACATTGAGTTGATCGCGGTCTTCGGGCTGATCCTGCTCCTGTTCAGCCTCGGTCTCGAATTCGACCAGGATGCCTTCTTCGGCGACGCCGGAAAGCTGCTGATCTCCGGCGGCTCCTGGATCCTCATCAACATGGGTGCCGGCTTCGCGTTCGGGCTGATGGTGGGTTGGGGGACCCGGGAGGCCCTCGTGATCGCCGGCATGACCGGCACCTCGTCGAGCGCCATCATCACGAAGCTGCTCATCGAACTGCGCCGGCTGGCGAACAAGGAGACGCCGATGATCCTTGGCGTCACCGTCGTCGGTGACATTTTCATCGCCGTCTACCTCGCCATCGTCTCCGTCGTGCTCAGCGGCAAGACCGAGATCTGGCCGATCGTGCTGCAACTGGGCATCGCGTTCCTGTTCCTCGTGGTGATGTTCGCCGTCGCCCGGTGGGGCGGCCGGGTCGTATCGCGGCTGATGCGCACCAAGGACGACGAACTGTTCACCATCCTGTTCTTCGGCCTGGCCGTGCTCTTCGCCGGCATCGGCGAGATCATCGGCGTGACCGACGCGATCGGCGCGTTCCTGATCGGCGTGGTGCTCGGCGCCAGCACCTACCGGGGCCGCATCGAACGGGTCGCCGTGCCGTTGCGCGACGTGTTCGGCGCGTTCTTCTTCCTCAACTTCGGCCTGGCACTGAACGTGGCCGAGTTCTGGCCGGTGATCGGCATCGTCGGCATCGCCATCGTGATGACCTTCGTGCTCAGCCTGGGCTCGGGCATGCTGCTGGCCCGGATGCACCAGATGGGTGTGCGGGAAGGCCTGAACACCGCGGCCATCTTCGTCAACCGCGGCGAGTTCACCCTGATCCTGGCGACCCTCTCGGTCAGCGCGGGGCTCGACCAGCGGCTGCAGCCGTTCGCCGGCCTCTACGTGCTGACCATGGCGATCCTCGGCCCGCTCTTCACGGCCAACTCCGAGAAGATCGGCGCCGCGATCAATCGCCGGTCCAAGGCCGCGCATCCGCCCGTTCGCACCCCGGAGCGCGACGCCATGCGCGCCGAGGAGATTGCGCTCGTCGAGGCGGTCACCAACGAAAAGGAAACCGGCGACCCGATGATGGACTTCATCTCCGATACCTACCCGACCGCGAAGAAGGCCGACAAGCCGACCGCGGACGACCAGGCGGGGGACTACTCATGATCCGCATGATGCTGCGCCCCCGGTGGATCGCCGCCCTGCTGCTGGCCCTGGCCATCGCCGCCGCATTCGCGCTGCTCGGCCAGTGGCAGCTGGACCGGGCCATCTCCTCCGGTCAGGTCGTGGAACGCACCACCGAGACCGTGCAGCCGCTGACCGAGACGGTGGCGCCGGATGGCCCGCCCGCGCAGGTCGCGGAGGGCCAGATGGTCGAGACCACCGGCTCCTACGTGCCGGGCGACGAGCAGATCATCAGCGGCCGGCACAACGGCGGCGTGAGCGGCTTCTGGATCGTCAGCCACTTCGTCACCAACGAGGGCGCCAGCATCGCCGTCGCCCGCGGATGGACCGCCGACGCCGACCGGGCCGCCGCCGTGCGCGAACGGCTCGCCACCGAGATGACGATCCAGTCGCTTCAGCCCCTCACCGGCCGCTTCCTCTCCTCCGAAGCGCCGGAGGTGCCCGACGACGACGTCGACCCGCACACCATGACCACCGTCTCCACGGCGGCGCTGATCAACCTGTGGGCGAACTGGGACGACCAGTCCGTCTACCAGGGCTACATCGTGGATGCGACCGCACCGGACGGCCTGACCGCGATCGACTCCCCGGAGCCGGTCGTCGAGGTGCCCCTGAACTGGCTGAACATCTTCTACGCGGCCGAGTGGGCAGTGTTCGCCGGCTTCGCCGTGTTCCTCTGGTACCGCCTGGTGCGAGACGCCTGGGAGCGCGAGACGGAAGAGGCGGAGATCGCCGCCGCATCCGCCGCCGGCGCGAACGCCGCCGACACCGACCGGCCCCGCGCCACGGCCCCGTAGAATTAGCCCATGCCACTTGAACCCAAGCCTGCCGACCTGCCCAGAATCCCCGGTGCGCTGAAGCTGTACCAGGTCTCATCGATCATCACCGGTGTCTTCCTGCTGCTGCTCTGCATCGAGGTCATCCTGAAGTTCGTCTTCCAGTACGAGATCGAAGTGGGCGGCCCCAACGGCTTCGTGGCCCTCGTGGTCCGGGACACCGTGACCGCGTTCAACCTCAGCACCGCGATCCTGATCGTGCACGGCTGGTTCTATGTCCTGTACCTGTTCGCCGACTTCCGCCTCTGGAGCATCATGCGCTGGCCCTTCCCCACCTTCCTGCTGATCGCCCTCGGTGGCATCATCCCGTTCCTGTCCTTCTTCCTCGAGGTGCGGATCGGCAACCGGGTCAAGTCCTACCTCGCCGCGCACTCCGCGGCCCCTCTTGAGAGCGGAGCCCGCGCATGAGCATCGGAAACCCCATGGACGTCGTGGGCGCCGACGGCGCCGAGGGCGCTGAGGGCCTGGAGAACCTGCTCGGCACCGAGGAGGGCATCGCCTCGGCCGAACCCCTCGCCAGCGACATCAGCCGCCCGGTCCTCGTGGTGGACTTCGGCGCGCAGTACGCGCAGCTGATCGCTCGGCGGGTGCGCGAGGCATCCGTCTACTCGGAGATCGTGGCGCACTCGATCACCGCCGCTGAGGTCACCGAGAAGAACCCGATCGGCATCGTGCTCTCCGGCGGGCCCTCCAGCGTCTACGCGGACGGCGCTCCCAGCTTCGACCCGGCGATCTTCGACCTCGGCATCCCGGTGCTGGGCATCTGCTACGGCTTCCAGGTGATGGCCACCGCCCTCGGTGGCGAGGTCGCGCACACCGGCCAGCGCGAGTACGGCTCCACCCCGGTGGTCGTCGGCAACAGTTCCAACGCGCTGCTCGCCGACCAGCCCGTGGACCAGACGGTGTGGATGAGCCACGGAGACTCCGTCTCCAAGGCCCCCGACGGCTTCACGGTGCTGGCGTCCACCGTCTCCACCCCGGTCGCGGCGTTCGCCAACGACGAGCGCCGGCTCTACGGCGTGCAGTGGCACCCCGAGGTCAAGCACTCCGCGCACGGCCAGCACGTGCTGGAGAACTTCCTGCACCGCGCCGCCGGCATCCCCGCCGACTGGAACAGCGGCAACGTCATCACCGAGCAGGTCGCCAAGATCCGCGCCCAGGTCGGCACCGGCAAGGTCATCTGCGGCCTCTCCGGCGGCGTCGACTCCGCCGTCGCGGCAGCCCTCGTGCACAAGGCCATCGGCGACCAACTCGTCTGCGTGTTCGTCGACCACGGCCTGCTGCGCCAGGACGAGCGCCGCCAGGTCGAGGAGGACTACGTCAAGGCCACGGGCATCCGCCTGGTCACCGTCGACGTGCGTGAGCAGTTCATCCAGGCGCTGGCCGGGGTCAGCGACCCGGAGACCAAGCGCAAGATCATCGGCCGCGAGTTCATCCGCACCTTCGAGCAGGCCCAGGCCGAACTCATCAAGGAAGCCGCGGAGATCGACGGCGACCCGATCCGCTTCCTCGTGCAGGGCACCCTGTACCCCGACGTGGTCGAGTCCGGCGGCGGCAGCGGCACCGCGAACATCAAGAGCCACCACAACGTGGGCGGCCTGCCCGAGGACCTGCAGTTCGAGCTCGTCGAGCCGCTGCGCGCCCTGTTCAAGGACGAGGTGCGGGCCATCGGCGCCGAGCTGGGCCTGCCCGCCGAGATCGTGCAGCGGCAGCCGTTCCCCGGACCGGGCCTGGGCATCCGCATCGTCGGCGAGGTCACCCAGGAGCGCCTGGACCTGCTGCGCACGGCGGATGCGATCGTGCGCGCCGAACTGACCGCCGCGGGCCTGGACGGCGAGATCTGGCAGTGCCCCGTCGTGCTGCTCGCCGATGTGCGCTCGGTGGGCGTGCAGGGCGACGGCCGCACCTACGGGCACCCGATCGTGCTGCGCCCGGTCTCCAGCGAGGACGCCATGACGGCCGACTGGACCCGGCTGCCGTACGACCTGCTCGCCAAGATTTCCAACCGCATCACCAACGAGGTCGACGGGGTGAACCGCGTGGTGCTCGACGTCACGTCGAAGCCGCCGGGGACCATCGAATGGGAGTAGTCGCCTCGCCGCTCCCGTAGTACCCGGAAGCACCCTGCCCGAGCGGCAGGGTGCTTCCGTCGTTGACCCGTCGTGGCGCCGGGCGCCGGGCGCCGCGCGATGCGCGTCGGTGCCGGCACCAGCGGGGCCGTGCGCGCCGAACTGACCGCCGCGGGCCTGGACGGCGAGATCTGGCAGTGCCCCGT
>NZ_JAODBG010000019.1 GCF_025463825.1 Cryobacterium sp. | reverse complement strand
CGGCTTGATGGAGACCGACACGGTTGACCTCTTTCTTAGCTAAGACGTAGTTAGCAGACTCACAGCGAGAGTGCTAAGTCGAGTTTAGGGCGCAACTGGCACTCACGCAACGTGAGTGCCAGAGTGCTCGGGCGCGGCCGGGTTTCGGTTGATAGGTTTGCGGGATGGATCGCGCCGAGCTCGTTGAGCTGCTCTCACCCGAAGGCCTGCGCCTGCTGGACTCCCTGCCCGCCTACGAGGCCGGCGCCGATGTGGTTCGCACGGTGAGCGACCTGCGCCGCGCCGGGCACTCCCCCGCCCTGGTCAACGCCGTGCTGTACCAGTCCCGGCTGCGGGCGAAGGCAGCGGGCAAGTTCGGTGATTTCGCCAGCCGCATGCTGTTCACCGAGGCGGGCCTCGAGCAGGCCACCCGGCTGCGGGTGGCCGCGCTGCACGCGGGCCGGTTCGTCGACGCCGGGCTCACCCGGGTCGCCGACGTGGGCTGCGGAATCGGCGGGGACGCCATGGCGATGGCCGCCATGGACCTCGTGGTGACCGCAATCGACATTGACGAGGTCACCGCCACCGTGGCGAGCTTCAACCTGGCCCCGTTCCCGACCTCCTCGGTGCGCTGCGCCGACGCCGCCAGCGTCGACCCGGCCGAGTTCAACGCCCTGTGGTTCGACCCCGCCCGCCGCACCGCCGGTCACGGCCACACCAGCCGGCTGACCCGGTCGGAGGACTACTCGCCCAACCTCGACGACATCTTCGCCCTGGCGGAACGGATGCCGGTGGGCGTCAAGCTCGGCCCCGGCCACGACCGCGACCAGATCCCGGCCGCCGCCGAGGCGCAGTGGGTGTCGGTGGACGGCAAACTCGTGGAGATGGGGCTGTGGTTCGGCGCGCTGGCGCGTCCCGGCATCCGTCGGTCGGCGTTGCTGCTGGGCAGGGAGGGCGTGGTCGCCGAGCTGACCGCTCCCGGCGACAGCGAGGACGTCGGCGTGGGCGAGCTCGGCGCGTACCTCTACGAACCGGACGGCGCGATCATCCGGGCCCGCCTGATCGGCGACCTGGCCCGGTCGATGGACGCGCAGATGCTCAGCGAGGGCCTGGCCTACCTCACCGCCGCCACCCACACCGACACTCCGTTCGCGACGGCGTTCCGGGTGCTGGAGGTACTGCCCACCGACGAAAAGAAACTGCGCCTTGCCCTGGCCGAACGCCGCATCGGCACCCTCGAGATCAAGAAACGCGGCGTGGACGTGGACCCGGCGACCCTGCGCACCCGATTGAAGCTCAAGGGCCCGGCGTCGGGCACCCTGGTGCTCACCCGGGCGGCCGGGCACAAGGTGGCCCTGCTGGTGGAACGGGTCTGATGCGGCCGGTCGCGTCTCAGCGGTAGTAGGCGGGCAGCATCTGCGTGATGACGACGAACCACAGGGCGGCCATCAGTATGCCGATGATGCCGCTGACCAGGCCGATGATCCACAGGCTGCCGGCCCGGGTCTCGACGAACCGGGCCACCAGGGCGAACACCACCGCGGCGACACTGAGCGGCACGCCCCAGATCACGAAGATGCCGGCCAGCACCCCGAGCACACCGCAGACCGCGGCGGCGATGCTGAGGCCGCGCCGGGCCGGGTAGGTCTGGATCTCGGCCGTGGTGTACACGTACGGCACCCACTCCGTCGGGGCGGTGACGGTGGACTCGTAGGCCAGCTCGCCGGCCGCGGGCGGCCGGGTGAGCGCGGCGGGCAGCCGCGGCGCGGTGGCAGCACCGTGTGTGCCGGCGGCCCGTTCTGCCGCGGCGGCGCGGGCCCTCGCCTCTGCGCGGGTCTGGGCCGGCCGCTCGTCGTCGGGCTCCGGCGGTCGCTGCCCGGCGTGGGTGTCCGGCTGCCCGGTGCTCATGCGCTGCCGCCTTCAGCGGGCACGCGGCGGTGCCGGCCGCCCAGCGTGGCGTTCGGACGGGACATGGGCACTCTTTCGGGGCTGATCAGTAATCGAAGTTGTAGTTGTAGCCGTTCATCGGCGCGTTCGCGAACAACAGCGCCCACAGCAGGATACTCAACAGGGCCAGCGCAATGGCCACGAATCCGGTGATGATGCCGGTGAGCCAGAATCCGCGGCCGTTGGGCTCTCGGCCGCGGGCGATGAAGCCCAGCACCACCGCGGCGACCGGCAGGATCAGGGCGAGGATGCCTCCGACAATCGGAAAGAATCCCACCGGCGTGCCGAGCAGGCCGATGACGCCGGCGACCATCGAGAGGATGCTGAGCACCGACTGCTTGGTACCGGCATAGGGCACCGCCCCGCCCGGTGCCGGGCTGCCGTACCGCGGTGGCGGCGGGCCGTAGCCGGCGGCCGGGCCGGAGCCGGGCTGCTGATAGGCCGGGCCGGGCGGGGGGACCGGGCCACCGGGCGGCGGACCGGCCGATGGCCCGCTGCCGCCGGGCGGTGGCTGGCCGGCCGCGTTCGACTGCGGGAAATCCGGCACCTTCGGCACGTCGGGGACCTGGGGCACGTCCGGCACCTGGGGCACCTCCGGTACGTGCGGAACGGCGGGATCTGGGGTGTTCGGATCAGTCATGATGTTCCATTCCCTTTCTGTCAACGCCTGCGTTCACCGGCCGTTCGAGGCCCGCCCGGTCACCGGGCGGGCTCCCCAGCCGACTAGTAGGTCTGCAGCGAACCGGAGTTGATGGCCGCGACCCACGCGAGGATGAAGATGATGAAGACGATGATGCCGATGACGATGCCGGCGTAACCGAGCACGAGTCCGGCGATCGCCAGGCCACGGCCCCGCTCGCCGGTCTTCTTGATCTGGCTGAGGGCGATGTGACCGCAGATGATCGCGGCCAGGGAGACGAAGAAGGCGCTGACCAGGGAGATGATGGCCAGCACGTTGTACTTGTCTTCGCCGGCCGGCGACGCGTAGCCCTGGGACGTGTACGGAGCCGGGGCACCGGGAGCGTCGCCGTAGGCGGGCGCATCCGGTGAGCTGCTGTACGCGGGTGCGGCCGGCGGGGCATAGGCGGGCGGCGGCGGCTGGTTGGCGGACGGCGGGGTAACCGGGGGCTGGTTCGGGTCGGTCATGTCGGAGACTCCTTTGAATTCGTGCAGCGTCAGGGTCAGTGCTCGACGTTGGGTCCGGCGGTGCCATAGTGTCACCCACGTCGCGGGGGTGTCAACGTGTTGCCACAGCCTCATCCCCCGCGCCCAGAGTATCGCGTCCCCGGAAAAAACGCTGGGTGAGACCGGCTTTCAGCTCTGAATGAGGGACACCGGCAGGGTGGAGTCGGCACCGAAGTCGAGGGTGGAGGGCTCGTGCCCGGCCATGATCAGCTGGGCGCCGAGCGCGGCGATCATCGCACCGTTGTCGGTGCAGAGCGACAGCGGCGGGATGCGGAGCGCGATGCCGGCCGCATCAGTGCGTTCCCGGGCCACCTGGCGCAGGCGCTGGTTGGCGATCACTCCGCCGCCCAGCAGCAGCCGGGGCACGCCCAGGTCGGTGCACGCCGCGACGGCCTTCGTGAGCAGCACGTCCACGACGGCCTCGCGGAAGCTCGCGGCGACGTCGTCGATCGGCACGGTCTCGCCGGCGTCCTGCTTCTGCTCGACCCAGCGGGCCACGGAGGTCTTGAGCCCGGAGAAGGAGAAGTCGTAGCGGTGCTTGGCGACGTCCTTCTGGTGGCTCAGGCCGCGCGGGAACCGGATGGCGGTGGGGCTGCCGGTGGCCGCGACCCGGTCGATCTGCGGGCCGCCGGGGTAGGGCAGCCCGAGCACCCGGGCCACCTTGTCGAATGCCTCGCCGGCGGCGTCGTCGATGGTCTCGCCGAGCAGTTCGACGTCGGAGACGAGGTCGCGCACCAGCAGCAGCGAGGTGTGCCCGCCGGAGACCAACAGCGCGATGGTGGGGTATTCCAGCGGCGCATCCTCGAGCGCGTCCTCGCCGCGGAGCAGGTCGGCGCCGACGTGGCCGACGAGGTGGTTGACGGCGTAGATGGGCACATCCAGGGCCACGCTCAGCGACTTCGCGGCGCCGACGCCGACCATCAGCGCGCCGGCCAGGCCGGGACCGTTGGTGACGGCGATCGCGTCGATCTCGTCGAGCCGGATGCCGGCCTCGGCGACGGCGGCGTGGATCGCCGGCACCATCTCCTCGAGGTGCGCGCGGGCGGCGACCTCGGGCACGACCCCGCCGTAACGGGCGTGTTCGTCCATCGAGGAGGCGATGGTGTTGGAGAGCAGGGTGGTGCCGCGAACGATGCCGATGCCGGTCTCGTCGCAGGAGGTCTCGATGCCGTGCACCTGCGGGTCGGTGCGGTTCAGTTCGCGAGCCGGTGCGGCGACGGCCGGTTCGGCCTGGACCGGGGCGGCCGGGGTGGGAGCTGCCGGTTCGACGAGCACCGGGGCGGCGGCGGCGGTGAACGCCATGTCGGCGGGCGGAATGGGCAGGCGCATCACGATCGCATCCACGTTGTCTGGTTGGTAGTAGCCGCGGCGCACGCCGAGGTCCTCGAAGCCGAGCGAGCGGTAGAGGTGCTGGGCGAGCGGGTTGTCGGCGCGCACCTCCAGAAAAGTCTCGCGGGCGCCGCGCTTGCGGGCCTCGGTGATCAGGCTGAGCATGAGCACGCGGCCCAGCCCGCCGCCGCGGGCTTCCTCGGCGACGGCGATGGTCTGGATGTCGCTCTCCGGCGACCGGGGTGCCGCCTGCAGGCCGGCGTAGGCGACGATGTGCTCCGGCTGGTCAGGCGCGAAGGCCACCAGGTAGTAGCAGCCGGGGTCGGCGACGTCCCTGGCCATCATCTCGGTCGACCAGGCGTCGTTTTCGAAGATGGCGGTCTCCAGGGCCATGATCGCGTCGACATCCGCGGCGGTGGCGCGACGCAGCTGCCACGTGGTCATCAGCTCACCCGCTTGGGGCCGGTTGTGGACACCGTCACGTCGGGTGAGCGCAGGTACAGGGCGTCGTCGGCGGCCGGCGGATGACCGGCGGCGAAGCCGAGTTCGGCGACCATGCCGAGGTCGCCGGCGGAGACCGTGGCGGCGTCGAGGCGGGGCAGGCCGGCGTGCACGAAGCCGTCGTCCAGCAGGTCGGCCGGTTTGGCCAGGGCCGGGGCGCCGATGCGCACCGGCAGGCTGGCGGCATCCGCCCCGCTGTACGCGGACCAGTACACCTCGCGGCGGCGGGCGTCGGTGACCACGAGCAGCGCTCCGGTGTGCCCGGTGCGGTAGTGGCCGAAGGCGATGGCGTCGTGGCTGACCACCGGAACGAGCGGGCGGGCGATGCCGAGAGCGAAGACCCGGGCGGCGGCGATGCCCACGCGGAGGCCCGTGAACGGGCCGGGGCCCATGCCGCCGACCACGCCGGACAACGCCGAGGCCGGCACGGCGGCTTCGGTGAGGCACTCCCGGATCAGGCGGCCGACCACCTCGGCGTGCCGCATGGTGTCGGCGACACCGCGTTCGGCGAGCACGCCCTGGATCAGGTCGACGACGGCGACACTGGTGCCGGCGGAGGTATCGATGGCGAGGAGCACCCATCCAGCCTAGGCGGCCCCGGCCGCGTCGCCGCCCAACTGTTGCCGGTGCGGACAATTGCGTCCGGCACACCGGGACCATTTGTCCGCATGGGCAACAGTTGGCGGGTCAGGGGCGGAGGGCGCGGAGGGTCGCGATGCTGAGCTGGGCGGCGGCCACCAGGAGGAGCAAGGCGAACAGGACGCTCGAGAGCCGCGGTGGGATCAGCACGGCGAGGGCCACCCCGGGCATCGCCGCGACCGTGGCGGCCACGCCCACCACGATTCCGGCCCGCAGGTCGACCTGCCGGGCGCGCAGGTTGGCGATGGTGCCAACGATGCTCGTGGGCACCAGCACCAGCAGGGAGGTGCCCTTGGCGGTGAGGTCGCTCACGCCGATCACCGCCACGAGGGCGGGCACCGCGATCACTCCCCCGCCGATGCCGAACAGGCCGGACGCGATACCCATCACCAGGCCGAGGGCCAGGTAGCCGAGCACCACGATCCAGGTCAGCTCGAGGGCGCCGCCGCGCTCCGGTTCGACCATGACCATCCGTGCGGCCACCACAAGCAGCAGCAGGATGAACAGCCAGCGCAGCCAGACCAACGGAATGCGCCGCAGCAGGTTGCTGCCGATCACCGTTCCAGCCACCGCGCCGGCGGCGATGATCGCCCCGGCGACGAGGTCGATGTGCCCGGCGGCCAGGTAGCTGAGCGAGCCCACGATGGAGGTGGGCACGATCGCGGCGAGGGAGGTGGTGGCGGCCTGGCGCTGGTCCATGCGCACCAGGGTGAGCAGCAGTGGCACCATCACGATGCCGCCGCCGACACCGAAGAGGCCGGAGAGCACCCCACCGATGAGTCCGGTGACGACGAGGGCGCTCCAGTACCGGGCGGGGCGGACGGCGGCGCTCACGCGGGCAGGCCAGGGTCGGCATCGCCCAGAGCGGCCTGCCAGCGTGGCCCGTACCCGGTCACCGTGACGATGCGCGGTTCGGGCAGGTCGTACGCAGCGGCGTCATCCCCGTCGGTGTCGGCCAGGCCGGCGGCGGCGCCGGGTTCGGCCTCTGACGCCCCGAGGGGCCGCTCGATCTCCACGTCGAGCCAGGATTCGGTGATGCCCTCGAGCAGGCCGCGGCCCCATTCGACGACCACGATCGAGCGGGCGAAGTCGATGTCGAGGTCGTCCAGTTCCATGGCGCTGGCGAGCCGGTAGGCATCCACGTGCACCAGCGGCGGCCCGCCGACGGTGCTCGGATGCGTTCGGGCGAGCACGAAGGTGGGGCTGGTGACCGGGCCACGCACCTGCAGGGCCTCGCCGAGCCCGCGGGTGAAGGTGGTCTTGCCGGCGCCGAGCGGGCCGGTGAGCACCATCAGGTCGCCGGCGCGGAGCAGGCCGGCCAGTTCCCGGCCGAGCTCGTGCATGGCGCCGGGGTCCGGGACGGTCCGGTGCATCGGCGTCACGGTGCGGCGGTTCCGCCGTTGCCGCCGGGGCCGGCGGGCGCGGCGGCGGGCAGGTACCGCCGGGGCACCCGGGCACCCACCCGGGTGACGATGTCGTAGTTGATGGTTCCGGCTGCTGCGCCCCACTCGGCGGCGGTCGGGGCTCCCGTGGCCGCGTCGCCGAACAGCACCACCTCGTCGCCCACCGCGACCGGGGCGGTGCCCACGTCCACCAGGAACTGGTCCATCGCGATGCGGCCCACGACGGGGTAGGGCACCCCGTTGATGGCGACCCGGGCGTTGTCGGCCTGCCGGGGCACGCCGTCGGCATAACCGAGCGGCACGAGCGCCAGTGTGGTGTCAGCGGCCGCGCGCCACAGGTAGTCGTAGGAGACGCCGGCGCCGGCGGGCACGGTACGCACAGCGGCGACCCGGCCGCGCAGGGTCATCGCGGCGGTGAGGCCGAGCGCGGCGGAGTCCGCGTCGGCGAACGGGGACTGCCCGTAGATGCCGATGCCCAGCCGCACCATCGAGTACCGGGCGGCCGGCAGGCGCAGGGCGGCCGCGGTGGAGGCCAGGTGCGCGAGCTCCACCGTGAGCCCGGCAGCGGCGGCGGCGGCCAGGCCGCGCTCGAAGGATTCGACGGCGGCCTGGTCGTCAACCGGTGAGGTGTTCGCCAGGTGGCTGAACAGGCCGCGCACCCGCAGCCGGCCCACCCGTTCGAAGGCGGCGGCGAGCGCCAGGACCTCGGGCCAGTCGGCCTCGTCGACACCGTTGCGGTTCAGGCCGGTCTCGAGTTTCACCTGCACGTTCGCGGTCCGGCCGAGCCGGGTGGCGGCATCAGCGGCCTGGCGCACCTGCAACGCGGACGACAGGCCCAGGTCGACATCAGCGGCGATGGCGGCGGCGAAATCGGGGTCCGGGCCGTGCAGCCAGGCGAGCAGGGGCGCGTCGATGCCGGCGGCCCGCAGGGCGAGGGCCTCGTCGATGTCCGCGACGCCGAGCCAGTCGGCGCCGCCGGCGAGGGCGGCACGGGCCACCGGCACGGCACCGTGGCCGTAGCCGTTGGCTTTGACCACGGCCATGGTGTGCCGGGTGCCGATCAGCCGGCGCAGGTGCTCCACGTTGGCCTGCACCGCGCCGAGGTCGATGACGGCCTCACGGAAATCGGTCATGAGTCTCCCTCCATCACGACGAATGCGCAGGCCACCCCGGCGTCGTGGGTGAGGCTGAGGTGCACGCTCGTGACGCCGCGGGCAGCGACGGCCGCCTGAACGACGCCCGTCAGCGCGAAGGACGGGTTACCGTGCGAGTCCGACACCACTTCCATCTCCTGCCAACTGGCTCCCACGCTATCGCCGAGCGCCTTGATCAGGGCCTCCTTGGCCGCGAACCGGGCGGCCAGCGAGTGCGGCGGCAGGGTGCGCTCAGCGGGCGCGAAGAGCCGGGCCACCAGGCCCGGCGTGCGGGCTACTTGCCGGTCGAAGCGTGCCAGGTCGACGATGTCGACGCCGATCCCCTTGATCATCCTGTGCTCAATCCTTCGTTCTACCCGCAGCGGAATGCCCAGGTCCCGTGCCGCATCGCGAGGCGATGAGGCGGCGGGGCCCGGGCATCCGTACGGTCCTGTTCGACTGGCCTGCGCCGGCGGCCTATTCGACCGTGACGGACTTCGCCAGGTTGCGCGGCTGGTCGACGTCCAGGCCCTTGGCGGTGGCCAGGCCGATGGCGAACAGCTGCAGCGGCACCACGGCGAGCAGCGGCTCGAAGAGGGGCGCGGCGAGCGGGATGCGGAACACCGAGTCGGCGAACGGTAGCACCGCGGCGTCGCCCTGCTCGGCGATCGCGATGATGCGGGCGCCGCGGGCGCGAATCTCCTGGATGTTGGAGACCACCTTGGGGTGCAGGTGCGCGGAGCCGCGCGGGCTCGGCACGACCACGAACACGGGCTGGCCCGGCTCGATCAGCGCGATCGGGCCGTGCTTGAGCTCGCCGGCGGCGAATCCCTCCGCGTGGATGTACGCGAGTTCCTTGAGCTTGAGCGCACCCTCGAGCGCGATCGGGAAGCCAACATGGCGGCCGAGGAACAGCACCGCACGGGTGTCGGTCATCCAGGTGGCGAGCTGCTGCACGGCCTCGCCCTGCAGCAGAGTAGTGGCGATCTTGTCGGGGATGGCCTGCAGCTCGGCGACCTGCTCGGCCAGCTCCTCCGTCGTGAGGGTGTTGCGCACCCGGGCCAGATGCAACGCGAAGAGGTACAGCGCGGCGATCTGGGCGGTGAAGCCCTTGGTGGACGCGACGGCGACCTCCGGGCCGGCGTGGGTGTAGATTACGGCGTCGGATTCGCGCGGGATGGTGGCGCCCTGGGTGTTGCAGATCGAGATGGCCTTGGCGCCGGCCTCGCGGGCGTACTTCACGGCCATCAGCGTGTCCATGGTTTCGCCGGACTGGCTGATCGAGATCACCAGGGTGTGATCGGTGAGCACAGGGTCGCGGTAGCGGAACTCGTGGCTGAGTTCCACATCCACCGGCACCTTGGCCCACTTCTCGATGGCGTACTTGGCGGTCTGGCCGGCATACGCGGCGGTGCCGCAGGCCACGATCACGATGCGCTGGATGTTCGCGAGCTCGGCGTCGCCGAACGCCTCGAGTTCGGGCACCACGGCCTGGCCGTCACGGATGCGCCCGCGCAGGGTGTTGGTGACGGCGTCGGGCTGCTCGGAGATCTCCTTGGCCATGAAACTGGACCAGCCGCCCTTTTCGCTGGCGGAGGCATCCCAGGCGATGTCGAACTCTTCGACCTCCACAGGGGCGCCGGAGAAGTCGGTGACGGTGACGAGGTCGGGAGTGATGGTGACGATCTGGTCCTGGCCGATCGCGACGGCACGGCGGGTGTACTCCACGAACGCGGCGACGTCGGAGCCGAGGAAGTTCTCTCCGTCGCCGAGGCCGATCACCAGCGGTGAGTTGCGACGGGCGCCGACAACGATGCCGGGCTGGTCCTGGTGCACGGCGAGCAGCGTGAAGGCGCCGTCGAGTCGCGAGACCACGGAGCGGAACGCTTCGCCCAGGTCGCCCACCCGCTGGTACTCGCGGCCGAGCAGCACGGCCGCGACCTCGGTGTCGGTTTCGGAGAGGAAGGTGTACCCCTCGGCGAGGAGCTCTTCCTTGAGCGGCGAGAAGTTCTCGATGATGCCGTTGTGGATGAGGGCGAGCTTGCCGTCGTCACCGAGGTGCGGGTGCGCGTTGCCGTCGGTGGGGCCGCCGTGGGTGGCCCAGCGGGTGTGGCCGATGCCGGTGACCCCGTTGGGGATCGGGTTCGTCTCGAGCTCGGCGGCGAGCACCGCGAGCTTGCCGGCGCGCTTGGCCGTGTTGAGCTTGCCGTCGGCATCGATCACCGCGATTCCGGCCGAGTCATAGCCCCGGTATTCAAGTCGACGAAGACCTCCCATGAGGACTTCGACGCTTTTGTTGTCTCCGACATATCCCACGATTCCGCACATGGCCCTGATTTTAGTCGCACTATGCTTGGCAAGATGTCCGAGCCGGTGGTGAGCCCCAGTAATAACGGTCACAGCACCCCCTTCGTGGAGCTCGACCGTGCTGTGTGGGCCTCCCTCGCACCTTCCACGCGGTTGCCGTTGAAGGAGACCGAAGTCGTGCAGTTGCGCGGCCTCGGCGAGCCGCTCGACATCAACGAGGTGTCGGATGTCTACCTGCCGCTGAGCCGGCTGCTCAACCTGTACGCCGCCGGCGCCCGCCGTCTGCACCGCGACACCAGCGACTTCCTCGGCGAGCGTGCCCAGCGCACCCCGTTCGTGATCGGGGTGGCCGGGTCCGTGGCGGTGGGCAAGTCCACCATCGCCCGCCTGCTGCGGGAACTGCTGGCCCGTTGGGAAGACACCCCGCGGGTGGAGCTGGTCACCACCGACGGTTTCCTCTTTCCCAACGCGGAACTCGCCCGCCGCGGGTTGATGGAGCGCAAGGGTTTCCCGGAGTCCTACGACCGCCGCGCTCTGCTGCGTTTCGTCAGCGCTATCAAGAGCGGCGCCACCGAGGTGCGCGCCCCGTTCTACTCCCACCTGAACTACGACATCGTGCCGGATGCCGAGGTGATCGTGCGCCAGCCGGACATCCTCATCGTGGAGGGCCTGAACGTGCTGCAGCCGCCCGTGGCCAGCCACGGCCTCGCGGTGAGCGACCTGTTCGACTTCACCATCTACGTGGATGCCCGCACCGCCGACATCTCCCGCTGGTACGAGGAACGGTTCCTGCGGCTGCAGCGGGGCGCGTTCACGAACCCGAAGTCGTTCTTCCACCGGTTCGCTTCCCTGAGCGAGGACGAGGCCCGGGCGCGGGCCCGCACCATTTGGGGCACCATCAACGAGCCCAACCTGCTCCAGAACATCCGGCCCACCCGCTCGCGTGCCACCCTGGTGCTGCGCAAGGACTCCGATCACACCGTCGACAAGGTCCTGCTCCGCAAGGTCTGACCGGCCGGCGCCCGCAATTGTGCCCCGTGCGGACAAGTGGTCCCGGCACACCGGGTGCACTTGTCCGCACGGGCAACAGTTGTGCCGGCGGCAGGCGAATGCGGTGGGCGCGGCTACGGTGGAGCGATGGACTTCGAGTTGCAGAGCGACCGGCTGGTGCTGCGGCGGTGGCGCGACACCGACCGGGTGCCGTTCGCTCGGCTCACCGCGGATGCGGACGTGATGCGCTATTTTCCCGCTCCCCTCAGCCGCGCCGAGAGCGACGACCTCGCCGCCAGGGCGGATGCACTGTTCGACGTGCACGGGTACGGGCTGTGGGCGCTTGAGCGGCTGGACACCGGTGAGTTCATCGGCTTCACCGGACTCGCGCCGATGCCCGAGGGCATCCCCGGCTCCGGCGGGGTGGAGGTGGGCTGGCGGCTGGCGCCGGCAGCCTGGGGCCACGGCTTCGCGACCGAGGCCGCCGGGGCCGCCCTCACCTATGCGTTCACCGAGCTGAGACTGCCCGAGGTGAACTCGATCACCGCGGTGGTCAACATCCGGTCTCAGCGGGTGATGGAGCGCCTGGGCATGCGGCGCGCTGGCGAATTCGACCACCCGCGCATCGCCGCCGACTCGGACCTCCGTCGCCACGTGCGGTACCTGCTGGCCGCGCCGACGCCGGCGCCCGGAACACCGGGCTGACCGGCAAGACGTTCCTAAGAAATTGCTCAGGGAGCATTCAGACTGAGGCTCCTAGGCTGGTTCTTGCCCCGCCCGCAGGCTAGCTGCGGCAGCACGTTGACGAACGAAGAAAGGCTCCAGCATGACCTCTGACCAGTATTCCTTCGAAGACCCGGCCAAGAAGTACGCCGACATCGACCCCACCGCGCAGTCCCAGGAAGGCTCGGGGCTGGACGCGAAGCTGACCGAGACCGCCGACCGCGGCGAGAAGACCTACCGCGGCTCCGGCCGGCTGACCGGCCGGAAAGCCCTGGTCACCGGCGGGGACTCCGGCATCGGCGCCGCCGTCGCCATCGCCTTCGCCCGTGAGGGCGCGGATGTGGCCATCTCCTACCTGCCGGAGGAAGAGGAAGACGCGCAGAAAATCGTCGCCCTCATCGAAGAGGCCGGGCGCACCGCCGTCGCCCTGCCCGGCGACCTCACGGACTCCGCGGTCTGCCGCCAGGTCATCGCCACCGCCGTCGACGGGTTGGGCGGGCTGGACATCCTGGTCAACAACGCCGGCAAGCAGCAGCACGTCGAAGACCTGCTCGACCTGACGGACGAACAGTTCGACGAGACCTTCAAGACCAACGTGTACGCGATGTTCTGGCTCACCAAGGCGGCCCTGCCGCACCTCGCGCCGGGGTCGAGCATCATCAACACCACGTCGATCCAGGCCTATTCACCGTCGGAGAACCTGGTCGACTACGCCTCGACGAAGGCCACCATCAACGCGTTCACCAAGGCCCTGGGCCAGCAGCTCGCGCCGAAGGGCATCCGGGTGAACGCGGTAGCACCCGGCCCGATCTGGACGCCGTTGCAGACCGCCGGTGGCCAGCCCACCGAGGAGCTGCCGGAGTTCGGCGAGCAGACGCCGCTTGGCCGCCCCGGCCAGCCGGCGGAACTGGCCCCCGCCTACGTCTTCCTGGCCTCGGGTGAGTCCAGCTACGTCATCGGCGAGACGCTCAACGTCAACGGCGGCATGCCCACACCGTAGGCCGCCCCTGCGCGCCGGCACAACTGTTGCCGAAGCGGACAATTGCATCCGGTGCGCCGGGCGCAATTGTCCGCACGGGCAACAGTTGCCGACGCGGCGAGCCCGGCCGCGGGCTAGGTGACCGGTAGGGCCAGGCGGGACTGCACGACCTCGGCCAGGGAATGCGCCAGGCGGTCGGCGGTGGGCTGGTCGGCGGCTTCCACCATCACCCGCACCATCGGTTCGGTACCGGAGGGGCGCAGCAGCACCCGACCGGTGTCACCGAGTTCGGTCTCGGCGTCCCGGACGGCCTGGGCGATGACCTCGTCGCCGGCGAGGGCGTGATGGTCGACGCCGCGCACGTTCACGAGGATCTGCGGGAACACGGTCATGACGCTGGCCAGTTCGGCGAGGGTCTTGCCGGTGCGGGCCATCTCGGCCACGAGGTGCAGACCGGTGAGGATGCCGTCGCCGGTGGTGGCGAACTTCGTCATGATGACGTGTCCGCTCTGTTCGCCGCCGAGGGAGAGCCCGTGCGCGTCGAGTTCCTCGAGCACGTAACGGTCGCCCACCTTGGATTCGATCATCGAGATGCCGTTGGCGGCCATCGCCTTCTTCAGGCCGAGGTTGCTCATCACCGTGGCGACCAGGGTGCGGTTCTTCAGCACGCCGCGGTCGGCCATCGACACGGCCAGGATCGCCATGATCTGGTCGCCGTCGACGATGTTGCCGTCGCGGTCCACAGCCAGGCAGCGGTCGGCGTCGCCGTCGTGCGCGATGCCCACGTCCGCGCCGTGCTCGAGCACCGCACGGGCGAGGTTGTCGAGGTGGGTCGAGCCCACGCCGTCGTTGATGTTGAGGCCGTTGGGGTCGGCGCCGATCACGGTGACCCGGGCGCCGGCATCCGTGAACACCTGCGGGGACACGCCGGCGGCCGCGCCGTGGGCGCAGTCGAGGACGACGTGGATGCCGTCGAGGCGGTGCGGCAGGGTGCCGAGCAGGTGCACGACGTATCGGTCTTCGGCGTCGGCGAACCGGCGGATGCGGCCGACGTCGCCGCCGATCGGGGTGAGGAGCTTCTCGCCGGCGAGGACGGCTTCGATGCGGTCCTCGACCTCATCGGGAAGCTTGGTGCCGCCGAAGGCGAAGAACTTGATGCCGTTGTCGGGGGCGGGGTTGTGCGAGGCGGAGATCATCACGCCGAAGTCTGCGCCGATGTCGGCGATGAGGAACGCGGCGGCGGGCGTCGGGATGACGCCGGCGTCCAGCACGTCTACGCCGGAGCTGGCCAGGCCTGCTGCAACGGCGGAGGTGATGAATTCACCGGAAATGCGGGGGTCGCGGGCAACCACGGCAACGGGGCGGCGGCCCTGTGCGGCGCGCTCAGCGGCCCGGCGGCCGGAGGTGAGCACCACCGCGCTCGCCTGGGCGAGGCCCAGGGCCAGGCCAGCCGTGAGATCACGGTTAGCCAGGCCCCGGACGCCGTCCGTGCCGAATAGTCGAGCCATATGAGTGTGAACTCGACTAACGGGTTAGCGCTTCGAGAACTGCGGCGCCTTACGGGCCTTCTTGAGTCCGGCCTTCTTGCGCTCCTTGACGCGAGCGTCACGGTTGAGGAAGCCGGCCTTCTTCAGGATGGCGCGGTTGTTCTCTTCGTCGACCTGGTTCAGCGAGCGGGCGATGCCGAGGCGCAGTGCGCCGGCCTGGCCGGACGGGCCACCACCGGTGATGCGGGCGATGACGTCGTAGCTGCCGAGAAGGTCGAGGACCTTGAACGGGTCGTTGATCAGCTGCTGGTGCAGCTTGTTCGGGAAGTAGTCGGTGAGCTCGCGCCCGTTGACCGTGATGGTGCCGGAGCCGGGGACGATGCGCACGCGGGCGATGGCCTGCTTGCGACGACCGACGGCTGCGCCGGGAACGTTCAGTACGGCGCGGGGCGCCTTGGTTGCAGCTTCAGCGGGAGTCTCGGTGGAGTAGCTCTCGGGGGCTGCGTCAATCTGGTCTGCGATCTTCGCCACGATGGTGTGAATCCTTTTTTTTCTTAGATATCGAGAAGTCGGGGGCCGACGCTACTGAGCGACCTGGCTGAGGGTGTACGGCTTGGGCTGCTGCGCAGCGTGCGGGTGCTCGGGGCCTGCGTAGACCTTGAGCTTCAGCAGCTGTGCACGGCCGAGCGAGTTCTTCGG
>NZ_JAODBG010000140.1 GCF_025463825.1 Cryobacterium sp. | reverse complement strand
TGACCCTGTCGGCCTGGTATTCGAACAGCACGTCCTCGAACCGCACTGCGCCCGTCGACGTCCACAGGTCCACCGGCTTGACCGGGTCCGGAACGCCGGGGCGCTCCTCGAGCACCCCGGAGATCTTCTCCAGCGCGGCGGCGGCCGATTGGTAGGAGTTGTAGAACATCGCCATCTCCTCCATCGGGTCGAAGAACCGGCGGGTGTACAACAGGGCGGCGAGCAGCGCACCGATGGCCAGTTGGCCGTCGGCGACGCGGAACCCGCCGACCAGCAGCACGGCGGCGACGGTGACGTTGCCGATCAGGATCAGGCCGGGATCGAACACCCCGAACAGCTGGATCACGCGGGCGTTGACCAGCCGGTACGCCTCGACGAGCTTGCCGAAAACGCCCTCGTTGCGCTTCTCGGTGCGGAACGCCTTGACCGCGCGGATGCCCGTCATGGTCTCGACGAACTGCACGATCAGGCTCGCCGACGCTGTGCGCGACTGGCGGAAGAGGTACTGCGAGCGCACCTGGAACCACCGGGTGAGCACAAGCAGCGGCACCAGGGCGATGAGCAGCACCAGACCGCTCACCCCGTCGAGGCTGACCAGGGCGATACCGGTGAAGACCATGTAGAGCAGGCCCTGAACGAGCTGGTTGATGCCGGAGTCCAGCAGTTCCCGGATCGCATCCAGGTCACTGGTCTGCCGGGAGATGATGCGCCCGGAGGTGTAGGACTCGTGGAACTCCAGACTGAGCTTCTGGGTCTGCAGGAACACGCGCTTCCGCAGGTCGATGAGCACCGCCTGGCTGATGCGCGCGGAGAGCACCGTGTACCAGGCGATCAGGAGCGCCCCGGTGATACCGGTGGCGAGATACACCGCGCCGGTCGCGGCCAACGGCACCCAGTCCTGCTTGAGCAGGGCGGGCAGGCCGCGGTCGATCCCGAACGCGATCAGTGCGGGGCCGGCGACCTGCGCGGCCGTGGACACGACGACGACGAGCATCGCCATGACCACGTTCCAACGCACCGGGAACAACAGCGAGCCGAGCAGGCGCAGCGAACGGCGGCGGATCTCGGCGCTCTCCGCCTTGGTGTAGTCGAGGCGTTCTTCGCCTTCGACGCCGGTGACGCTCACAGGGTTTCCTCCGCTCGGGTGGACTCTCTTCGTTCCTCGTCCTCCAGGCTGGAGATGACGAAGGTGTAGTGCCCGCTGGTGGCCAGCAGCTCGGAGTGGGTGCCGACAGCGGTGATGCGGCCGTCCTCGAGCAGCGCCACTCGGTCGGCGAGCATCACCGTCGACGGGCGGTGCGCCACGATCAGCGCCGTCGTCTTCACCAGCACCCGCCGCAGCGCGGCTTCCACGAGGGACTCGGTATTCACGTCGAGGGCGGAGAGCGGGTCGTCGAGCACCAGCACGGCGGGCGCCGCGGCGACGGCGCGGGCCAGGGCCACCCGCTGGCGCTGGCCGCCGGACAGGCTCATGCCCTCCTCGCCGACGAGGGTGTCGACGCCATCGGGCAGGTCGTGCACGAAGCCGGCCTGGGCGATGTCCAGCGCTTCGGCGAGCACCGCGTCGGCCTCCGGGCTCCGTTCGGCCAACTCGGGCCGGCCGAGCAGCACGTTGTCGCGCACGGATGCCGAGAACAGGGTCGCGTCCTCGAACGCCATGGCGATGTGGCGGCGCAAGTCGCCCCGACGGAGGGCCCGCACGTCGACCCCGTCGAGGGTCACCGAGCCATCCGTCACGTCGTAGAGCCGGGTGGTGAGCGCCGTCAGCGTGGACTTGCCGGAGCCGGTGAGCCCGACCAGCGCCATGGTCTCGCCGGGTTCGAGCACCAGGTCGACCCCGTCGAGCAGGTCGGGGAACCGCTCGGGCGAGTCGGCGTAGCGGAAGTGCACGTTCGAGAATTCCAGCCGGCCGCGCAGGGTGGTGATGGTGACCGGGCGCGGCGGGTCCGTGATGGTGTTCGGGGTGTCCAGGACGTCGAAGAACCTGTCGGTGGCGGTGCGGGTGTCGAAGGTCATCGACAGCAGGAAGCCGATCGACTCGACCGGGAAGCGCAGCACGGTGGCGGTGGCGAAGAACGCCACCAGTTCACCCACGCTGAGCTGGCCCTGGCTGGTGAGCCAGACTCCGGACACCAGGCAGAGCGCGAAGGCGACGTCGGGCACGAGCAGCAGCCACAGCCAGATGCCGGCGATGGCGCGGGCCTTCTCGATCTCGGTGCCACGCAATTCTTCGGCCTGGTTGGCGAAGCTCTTCAGCGCGAAGCTGCCCCGGCCGAAGGCCTTGAGCACCCGGATGCCGTGCACGGACTCCTCCACGGCCGTCGCAAGGTCGCCGGACTGGTCCTGACTGCGCCGGGCGATCACCGAGTACTTCTCCTCGAAGACGTAACCGTAGATCCAGATCGGGATGGAGCAGACCAGGAAGATCAGGCCGAGGATCCAGTTCATCGAGATCAGGATCACGGCGCCGGCAAGGATGGTGAGGAAGTTCACCACGAGCAGCACCAGGCCGAACGAGATCCAGCGTCGGATCATGTTGAGGTCGCTGATGGCGCGGGAGAGCAGCTGGCCGCTCGGCCAGCGGTCGTGGAAGGTCACGGGCAAGTCCTGCAGCCGGGCGTACAGGGCGTTGCGCATCCGGGATTCGATGTGGGTGCCGGGAACGAGCACGAACCAGCGGCGCAGGGCGATCATGCCGGCCTCGAGCACGCCGAGGCCGAGCACCGTGAGCACGGCCGGCCAGATCGGCGCCGTGTCGCCCTGGCTGAGGGCGCCGTCGACCAGCTGTTGCAGCACCTGCGGGATCGCCAGGGCCATCAGCGACGCGAACAGGGCCGCGAGCATGCCCAGGCCCAGGCGCGGCAGGGCCGGCTTGGCATAGGGGTAGAGCCGCAGCAGGGTGCGGAACGTGTTCGAGCGTGCGGCCGGTTCCGGCGCGACGTGGGGCGGATGCTGCGGTGCGGTGGTGGTCATAAGAATTCCTGGCTGGGCCCGTGCAGCAGCGACGTGCCGTTCGGAGTGAGAGATGCGAGCTGTGGATTCCGTGGCGGAGCCGGCGGCGCCCGGGGATGCGCGGCGAACCGCGTCGGGGAAGGGTGAAAACCCGGGAAGGAGTACGTGCCCGTGGATTCGTGGGCGGAAGGTGGTCGGGCCGGCGCCTAGGCGGAGGCGGGCCGGAGCGCGCGAACATAGGCAGCGCCGGTCGCAGTGGGTGCGATCCTGGTGCGAGCTGTCTGTGTCATGTTGGCCTCCTGAGCGCGTCGAATCATCGTCTTATGCCCCCCTGATCAGGCAGCCTTTCAGAATAGGCCCCGCGGCGGGCGTGGCGCAAGCATTGATTTGCGCCACGCCCGGCCCCGGCGTCAGCGCACGCGCACGCTCAGGCAGGTGACGCAGCCCTCCAGTTTCTCGAACTCGGTGATGTCCACGGTCACCATCCGGTAGCCGAGCCCGGTGAGCAGCGCCGTGGTGCGGGGCGCAGCGGCCGAGATCAGCAGGGTGTGCTCGTCGAGCACCACCACGGCGGTGCCCTCGGCCTCGGGCACGGCCAGGAACCGGTCGAACAGGGCCGGGTCGTCCACCAGCGGCGGGTAGCCGATGATGGACCCGTCCGGCAGCGCGGTGATGGCCGTCTTCAGGTGCAGGGCCCGGGTCACCGGAACCGGCACGACGCTGTAACCGAGCGGTTCGACGATCTCGGTGAGTTGCCGGGTACCGTCGGCGTTGGTGCGGAGGCTCTGGCCCACGTAGACCGTCGTACCGACCTTGAGCACGTCACCGCCGTCGAGGGTGCCGGGCAGGTCGAGGCGGCGTACCATTCGACCGAGCGCCCGTGCGGAGCCTTCCGCGCCCGCCGTCTCGCCGCGCCGGCTGGGCGCGCCCGGGCTGGCGAGCACGGCGGTGTCGCCGAACATGATCACGGCATCCTCCACGAAGACGGAGTCGGGCTGGTCCGGCGCCGGCTCCACCTCGATGGTGTCCCAGCCCTCCCTCTGCAGGGTAGCGACGTAGCCGGCCCATTGGGCGTGGGCCAACTCCAGATCGATCGGCACCCGTTCGATGTGGGTGATCTGGCCCTCGGCCAGGCTGTCGGCCGGCCGGCGCACCAGCGCCCGTCGCATCGTGCCTGCTGTCGTTTCGCCGCCGGAAGTCATGCGCCCAGCCTAAAACATCCGCCGACCTGCGCGACCTGCCGCGGCATGCCTGCCGGAAGCCCGAGAGGGACGCGACTCGGCGCTACCCGGCGGCACGGCCGGCGGAGAGGAACTCGAGCGTGCGGTCGACCACGATGTCGGGGCGTTCCTCGGCGATGTAGTAGCCGGTGCCGGGAACGTGCTCGAGGCTGAAGTCGTCGGCGTAGTCGGCGTAGCCGTCGAGGATCTCAGGGTGCCGCCGGGTCGGGTCGTTGTTTCCGTAGAGGACTCTCCCGTAGAGCGACAGGGTCGGCGCTCGCAGGCGGGTGCCCCGGTAGAAGCCCTTACCGGCTCGTTGGGCGTCGCCCAGGATGAAGGACCGGTACAGCGTCGATCCGGCGCGCGCCCGGGCCGGGTCCATGCGGGCAGAATACTACGTTCCTAGTGTCTGGTCCACTATGTCTATAGTGGACAGATGTCCCCGATCCGAGAGCGCGTGCTCACCGCCGCCATCGACCTCCTCGCCACGGGCGGGCTGCGCGCCCTCACCCATGCCCGCGTCGATGATCGGGCGGAGCTGCCCAGAGGGTCGACCTCCAACTACTTCCGCACGCGGGCCGCCCTGATCGAGGGGGTCACGGACTGGATGGTCGAGCAGGAACGTCGTCCGGTTCGCAGCGCCTTTGCACCGCGTTCGGCGGCCGAGCTCGTCGATGCGATGTGCGTCCTGCTCGAGGTGGCGACAGAGCAGAACCGGGACCTGACCACGGCGCGTCTGGTGCTGTTCGTCGAGGCCGGCCACAACGCCGTGCTGCGGGAGGCACTGTCCCGGGGACGAGCGACCCTGGGAGCGGGAATCGTGTCCGCACTGGCCGAGATGGGCGCCCACGATCCGCCGGCGGCCGCGGAGGCCATCGCCGCCTGTTTCGAAGGCCTCATCCTGCACCGCATCGCCCGGCACGACACCACGGATCCCCGGCCCATCTTCGAGGCCGTCGTCCGCGGCGCACTGGCCTGATGGCGGACGGTTAGCGCGGAGCGGGCAGGGATTCGGGGGCGTCTTCCCAGTCCTGCACCGTGATGGACTCGGTGAAGTGCTGGGCGCGCTCCTTGCCGCCTTCGTCGCCGGAGAACAGGCCGGGGGCCTCGATCACCGGGCGGGCGGGCTTCCGGGTGCGGCTGGACGGGCGCACCGGGGCGGCCTCGGGTTCGTGGCGCACCTCGACGCGGCTCATCGGCAGGGCGTCGGGGTTCTCGGCGTTGACCCAGTCGATGAGGTTCTCCCGCACGAAGCAGCGCAGGTCGAACAGGGTCGGGGCGTCCTGCGCGGTGACGAGCACCCGCACCCGCACGAAGCCGCCGATCGCGTCCGTCACCTGCAGCACCACGGCCCGGTGGTCCCAGAGGTCGGTCATCTCGACGATGCGGTTGAGCTCCTCACGCATCGCGGCCGGGTTCACCCGCCAGTCCAGGTCGAACTCGATCGAGCCGAGCAGCTCACTGTTGTGCCGGGTCCAGTTCTGGAACGGGGTGGTGGTGAAGTACGTGGACGGCAGCACCATGCGCCGGTCGTCCCAGATGTGAACGACGATGTAGGTGAGGGTGATCTCCTCGATCTTGCCCCACTCCCCCTCGACGATCACGACGTCGTCCACCCGCAGGGCGTTGTTGAACGCGAGCTGCATGCCGGCGAAGATGTTCGCCAGGGTGGACTGGGCGGCCAGGCCGGCCACGACGCTGAGCAGGCCGGCGGAGGCGAACAGGCTGGCGCCGACGGTCGCGGCACCGGGAATGCTCAGCAGCACGGTGCCGATCGCGCAGATGATGATGATCACGATGCCGATGCGGCGCAGCATCCGCAGCTGGGTGCGCACCCGGCGCGCCACCCGGTTATCGCGCACGTCGATGCGGTACCGGTTGGCGGCCATCTCTTCGGCGTAGTAGAGCAGCGCGCAGACCAACCAGGTGGCCGATCCGATGAACAGCGCCCGGAAGACGAAGCCCACGGTGGCGTCCCAGCCGGCGGGCACGTCGAGGTAGCCGGCCACGGCGAGCCAGAGCGCGCCGATCAGGATGGTCATGCGGAACGGCACCCGGATCAGCTGCACGAGCACCCGCGCCCAGGCCTTGCGCTTGCCGACCAGGCGGAAGGCGAACGCGGCGACCGCCGTGATGGCGAGGGCGAGGACGATCGCCGCGACAACGGCGACCGGGAAGGCGGGCAGGGGCATGCCGAAAATGTCGATCACGAGTGGCCTCTCCGTGTCAGGTCTGTACAGGTCTGCAACGGCGGTGTCACGTGGACCACCCAGTCTGGCAGGCGAGGCTGGGAAAGGCCGCACAATCGGGCAGGTTCGCGTCACGAGCGCGCACACACACGGGCGCGCCATCCGTCGTCTGGATGCCGCGCCCGGCGTGGACCCGCTGCCGCATCAGTGGAAGAAGTGGCGCTCCCCGGTGAAGTACATCGACACCCCGGCGGCCGTCGCCGCGGCGATGACCTCCTC
The DNA here is from genome assembly GCF_025463825.1 of Cryobacterium sp. Lineage (GTDB taxonomy): Bacteria > Actinomycetota > Actinomycetes > Actinomycetales > Microbacteriaceae > Cryobacterium. The sequence goes on along the minus strand of NZ_JAODBG010000140.1, from coordinate 14,828 downwards.
GTCGCGCACCGAACCGCCCGGCTGCACGACGGCGGCGACGCCGGCTTCCAGCAGCACCTCGAGCCCGTCGGCGAAGGGGAAGAACGCGTCGGAGGCCGCGACGGCGCCCTCGGCGCGGGCGCCGGCCCGGCTCACGGCCAGGTGGCAGGAGTCGACCCGGTTGACCTGGCCCATTCCGACGCCCACGGATGCGCCGGCGCGCGCCAGCAGGATCGCGTTCGACTTCACCGCCCGGCAGGCGCGCCAAGCGAACTCGAGGTCGGCACGGGTGGCGGCGTCCACCTCGGGGCCGGAAACCAGGCGCCACTCGGACGTGTCCAGGGTGTCGAAGGTGTCGGTCTCCTGCACGAGCAGGCCGCCGGAGATCTGGCGCAGCTCCAGCGAGGAGCGCCGGTAGTCGGCGGGCAGTTCCAGCAGGCGGATGTTCTTCTTGGCGGACAGCAGTTCGAACGCGGCCGGCTCGAAACCGGGGGCCACGAGCACCTCGGTGAAGATCTGGCTGACCGTCTCGGCCATGCCAAGGGTGACAACGCGGTTCGCGGCGATGACGCCGCCGAAGGCCGACACCGGGTCGCAGTCGTGCGCGCGGTGGTGCGCGGACGCGATGGCGTCCGGGGCCTTGGGGTTGGCCACGGCGATACCGCACGGGTTGGCGTGCTTGATGATCGCCACGGCCGGTTCGGCGAAGTCGAAGGCCGCGCGCACGGCGGCATCCGCGTCGACGTAGTTGTTGTACGACATCTCCTTGCCGTGCAGCTGCTTGGCCTGGGCGATGCCCTGCCCGCCCTCGCCGAGGTACAGGGCGGCGGCCTGGTGCGAGTTCTCGCCGTAGCGCAGCACGCTGCCGCGGGTGGCCTCGATGGCCAGGGAGCTGGGGAACAGCAGGTCGGTGGCGTCGTCGGTGGCGGCGCCCACGATGGCGTCGAAGGCCTCGAGGATCTCTTCGCCGAGCGCCTCGGAGTCGTCCTGCCACTGGTCGTAGACGTTCTCGGTGAACCAGGCCGACACGCTCAGGTCGTAGTTGGCGGTGTGCTCGAACGCGAGGGAGGCAAGCTTCTGACGCAGGCGCAGGGTGCTGCCGCCGGCCTGGATGGCGGCGATGATCTCCGGATAGTTCTCCGGGTCGACCACGATGGCCACGTTGGGGTGGTTCTTGGCGGAGGCGCGCACCAGCGCGGGGCCGCCGATGTCGATCTGCTCGATCACGTCGGCGGGCTCGGCACCGGACTCGACGGTCTCCACGAACGGGTACAGGTTCACGACCACGAGCTGGAACGGGGCGATGGACAGGTCGGCGAGCTGGTTCTCGTGCGCCTCGAGGCGGAGGTCGGCGAGGATCCCGGCGTGCACGCTCGGGTGCAGGGTCTTCACCCGGCCGTCGAGGGACTCCGGGAACCCGGTGACGGCGGCGACATCCGTGACATCATGGCCGGCCCCGCGGATGGTGGCGGCGGTGGAGCCGGTGGAGACCATCTCCACGCCGGCGGCGGCGAGGGCGTCGGCCAGTTCGACCAGGCCGGTCTTGTCTGAGACCGAGATCAGCGCGCGCTGCACGGGAATGGCATCCCGGTCGCGGTACAGGCTCCGGGCGTTGGTGTGACCGCTCATATGGGGGAATGCTCCTTGAGATCGACGTGTCCGTTGGCGATGTCGAGCACGGCCTGCACGAGCAGGCGGCGTTCGACGAGTTTGATGCGATCGTGCAGTGAGTCCTCGGTGTCACCGGCAAGAACCGGCACCCGTTCCTGGCTCACGATCGGGCCGTCGTCCACCCCGTTGTCGACGACGATGATGCTGGCGCCCGTCTGGGTGGCGCCGTCGGCGAGCGCGTCGCGCACACCGTGGGCGCCGGGGAACTCAGGGAGGTAGGCGGGGTGGGTGTTGATCAGGTGCGGCGACAGCGCGGCGACCACCCGCGGCGGCAGCAGCCGCATGAAGCCGCTGAGGATGGTGAGGTCGGGCTGCCACTGCCGGATCTGCTCGAGCAGTTCGTCGCCCCAGGCGTCCCGGTCGGCGTGCGAGCTGAACGGCACCGAAAAGGTGGGGATGCCGAATTCCTCACCGAGTTCGAGCCCGTCTGCGTCCCGGTCAGCGCCGATGGCGACCACCCGGGCGGGATACTCGGCGTCCTGGGACGCCTCGAGGAGCGCGCGCAGGTTCGAGCCTCCGCCGGAGATCAATACGACCAATGACAGCACCATCCGAGCCTACCGTTTCGTTGAGACTTCCTCGGCGCGCGAATCCGCGCTGGCCCGACGGCCACCGACGAGCATACCGAGTGCGGCGGCGATGCCCACTTCCAGGGCGGTGAGGGCGCCGACCAGCAGCGGGTTCGGACCGATGTCGGCCAGCCGGCCCGGTCCCATCGCCCCGGCGGACGACCAGGCGAGCAAGCCGAGCAGGAGGCCGGCGACGACGCCGGTGAGGGCGCCGGTGACGAGCAACCGCACCCGCCCGTGCGGCGCGCCCGGTCGTTTGTCCAGGCCCTGCCGCACCAGGACCGCGACGATGAATCCGATGAGCACGGGCACGAGCAGGCCGAGGAACCCGAATTCGAGGGTGCCGTGCGGCAGGGCGCCGAACAGGGGCAGGCCGGGGACCGCGTCCAGGGACGTGCCCAACGGGGACACGCTGGTGCCGGTGCCGAGCGCGATGCCGGGGCCGATGAACCAACTGGCCGCCCAGATCACCAGGGTGGGGATGAGAGCCAGCTGGCCGATGGTGAGGGCGATGCCGCCCATCACGTCGGCCTGCAGGGTCTCATAGAGTCCGATCACCGTGGCAAAGTTGGCCAGCACCGACACGAACACGGCCAGGCCGGCGACGAGCATGAGTGCGGCAGCGACGGCGGTCCCGCCGCGCAACGCCGCGCCGATCTGGCTGCGCACCTCCGCCGGGATGCGGTGCAGCTGGTCATCGAGGGGGCGCAGCACCCAGCCGGGCAGCACGGGCACCGTCCGGGGCGCGGTCACCAGCCCGATCAGCACCCCGGCGGCGAAGACCAGCGTGGGCAGCAGGACACCCTGCACGGGCGCCGGGGTGACGATGGCGGTGCCGGCGGAGAAGGTGAGCAGCGCGGCCAGCGCACCGTAGCTGAGCACAGCGACCCCGGCCGCGGTGAGGCTGTAATCGGTGCTGCCGGCGCGACGGCCGGTGCGCACGCCCAGCAGCACGGCGATCAGGGCGAAGCCCTGCAACCCGATGGAGAGGGTGAACGGGAGTTCAGAGCCGGCCAGGCCCAGCGACGCGGACACGTCGACCGGGAGTTGCACCCCGAGGTCCACGCCGTTGCCGAGCAGCCAGACGTCCACCGCGGCCCGCCAGAACACGAACCAGTCGATGCCAAGGCCGTAGTGGGTGCCCCACAGGATCGTGAGCGGCACCAGGGCGATGCCCACGCCGCTGAAGACGACAATGAGCGCCTCGAGCGCGGCGAGCAGGGCTGTCGTTATACGGTTCATATCCGAGTGGGAGCTTACCTTGGCCGGGCTGCGGGTTCGTCGTACCCCGCCGGGCCCGCGCCGAATCCCGTGAATACTCCGCGCTAGATGCCGCCGTCCACCGACCGGGTCACCGGCAGATCCTCGTCCGGCACCAGCACCGCGGTGTCGCGGTTGAGCGCCTCGCCGCGGAAGAACGGCTTGGCACCGGGGAAGAACGACCAGACGATCATGACGAGAACGGCCACCAGGAGGGAACCCACGCCGACCACGAAGACGCCGCCGACCCCGAACAGCACGGTGTATCCGTAGTCGGGGTCGAGCATGTCCACCACCGAGAAGGCGAACGCGGCCGTGAGCAGCAGCGCGCCGAGCAGCGGGAAGACGAAGCGCATCCAGGCGTTCCGCCAACTGGTGAACAGGGCGCGCCTGAAGTGCCACACGCAAGCGAAGCCGGTGATGGCGTAGTAGAACGCGATCGCCAGGCCCAGCGAGAGGATGGTGTCGTTGAGGATGTTGGACGACACCAGGGTCATCCCCACGTAGAAGACCACCGCGACGATGCCCATGATGAGGGTGGAGAACGACGGGGTGTAGAAGCGCGGGTGCACCTGGGCGAAGCGGCGGGGCAGGGCTTTGTAGACGGCCGTGGCAAGGGTGCCGCGGGCAGTGGGCAGGATGGTGGTCTGGGTCGATGAGACCGCGGAGATCATCACGGCGGCCACGAGCAGCCAGGCCCACGGCCCGAATACGGCGTCCTTGAGTGCGATGAATACGTCGTCGGCGTTGCCCTCGTTGCCCAGGCCCAGTCCGCCGGTGCCCAGTCCCGCGTAGGCCATCGCTGCGACGGCGCCGCCGACATAGGTGACCAGCAGGATGAGCGGGGTGAGCACCGCCGCCTGGCCGGGGATGCGTTTAAGATTCTTGGTCTCCTCGTTCAGCGACAGACAGGTGTCCCAGCCCCAGTAGATGAACAGGGCCAGCAGCACCCCCTCGACGAGGCCGCTGAAGGAGGTGAGCGCGAACGGGTTGAACCACTCGGCCTGCGGAGTGGTGGAGCCGGCCAAGGCGCTGCCGTCGAACACCGCCCACAGGGTGAACACCGTGAAGAGGACCAGCGCCAGGTATTGGAACCCAGCAGCACGTTCTGCAGCCGCTCACCGATCTCGATGCCCCGGTAGCTCACCCACACCATCAGCACGATGAACACCACCCGGCGACAGTGACGATGAGTTCGTTCTCGGCCAGCTCCGGCGCCACCAGCAACCAGAAGTAGATGCCGCCGATCTGGGCGAGGTTGCCGAGCACCACGATGCCGACCACTGCCACTCCCCAACCGCCCATCCAGCCCACCCACGGGCCGAACGCCTTGGTCGCCCAGGTAAAGGTCGTTCCGCAGTCGGGGATGTCCCGGTTCAGTTCCCGGTAGGCGAACGCCACCAGCAACATCGGGATGAACGCGATCACGAACACCACGGGAGCCTGAGCGCCGACGGCGAGCACCACGAAGCCCAGCGTCGCGGCCAGGGAGTACACCGGGGCCGTTGAGGCGAGTCCGATCACCGTGGAGCCGAACAGGCCCAGCGTGCCGGCGGCCAGGCCCTTGCCCGACGGCAGGGCCGGATCGGGCCTGACCGGAACCGTGGCATCGTTGCGGGACATGGTCCTCCTGTCGCAGCGGTGCGCATCCGCGTCGTGCGGGCACGCGTGTGCGGGTATCGTACTCGCCGCCCCGCACACGAGAAAGGGCCCGCCGGATCGGCGGGCCCTGTCACGGATGATGCGGTCTACAGCGCGGCAAGAACCTCGCGCAGCAGGGTCGCGGTCTCGCTCGGCGTCTTGCCGACCTTGACCCCGGCGGCCTCGAGGGCCTCCTTCTTGCCCTGTGCGGTTCCGGCTCCGTCGGAGACGATGGCGCCGGCGTGGCCCATGGTCTTGCCCTCCGGTGCGGTGAAACCGGCTACATATCCCACGACGGGCTTGGTGACGTGCGCCTTGATGTACTCGGCGGCCTTTTCCTCGGCGTCGCCGCCGATCTCGCCGATCATGACGATCGCCTTGGTCTCCGGGTCGGCCTCGAACGCCTCGAGGGCGTCGATGTGGGTGGTGCCGATGATGGGGTCGCCGCCGATGCCGATGGCGGTGGAGAAGCCGAGGTCACGCAGTTCATACATCATCTGGTAGGTCAGGGTGCCCGACTTAGAGACCAGGCCAACCGGGCCCTTGCCGGTGATGTTCGCCGGGGTGATGCCCACGAGCGCCTCACCGGGCGTGATGATGCCGGGGCAGTTCGGGCCGATGATGCGGGTCTTGTTGCCCTTCTCCTTGGCGTAGGCCCAGAACTCGGCCGAGTCCTTCACCGGCACGCCCTCGGTGATGATCACGAGCAGCCCGATTTCGGCGTCGATGGCTTCGAGAACGGCGTCCTTGGTGAAGGCCGGCGGCACGAACGCGATGGAGACATCCGCGCCGGTCTTCGCCATGGCTTCGGCGACCGTGCCGAAGACGGGCAGCTCGACGCCGCCGTGCACGACGGTGGTGCCGGCCTTGCGGGCGTTGACGCCACCGACGATCTGGGTGCCGGCCTTGAGCATGAGGGCGGTGTGCTTGGTGCCCTCACCGCCGGTGATGCCCTGCACGATGACCTTGGAATCCTTGTTGAGGAAGATTGACATGTTGTTCCTTTTCCTTGATCTCGACGGGCTCGATCAGCGGGCGGCGTGGGCGAGTTCGGCGGCCTTGTCGGCGCCCTCGTCCATCGTGGCGGCCAGTGTGACGAGGGGGTGGTTCGCCTCGGTGAGGATGCGGCGGCCTTCTTCGACGTTGTTGCCGTCGAGACGCACGACGAGCGGCTTGTTCGCCGCGGAGCCGAGCTCGGCGAGCGCGCCGACGATGCCCTTGGCGACGGCGTCGCAGGCGGTGATACCCCCGAAGACGTTGACGAAGACGCTCTTGACCTGCGGGTCACCGAGGATGACGTCCAGGCCGGCGGCCATGACCTCAGCGGATGCTCCGCCGCCGATGTCGAGGAAGTTGGCCGGCTTCACGCCGCCGTGGTGCTCGCCCGCGTACGCGACGACGTCCAGGGTCGACATGACCAGGCCGGCACCGTTGCCGATGACACCGACGGAACCGTCGAGCTTGACGTAGTTGAGGTCGTTTTCCTTGGCCTTGGCCTCGAGCGGGTCGGCAGCGGCCGCGTCTTCGAGTTCGGCGTGGTGCGGGTGCCGGAAACCGGCGTTCTCGTCCAGCGTGACCTTGCCGTCGAGGGCGATGATGTCGCCCTCTTCGGTGAGTACGAGGGGGTTGACCTCGACGAGGCTCGCGTCCTCACCCTTGTAGACGTTGTAGAGCTGCACGAAGACCGGTGCGACCTTGTCGACCAGCTCGGCCGGGAACTTCGCCTGGACGGCGATCTCCGTGGCCTTGGCCAGGTCGATGCCGGCGTTCGGGTCGATCGCGACGTAGGCGAGCGCCTCGGGCTTCTCGACGGCGAGAACCTCGATCTCCACACCGCCCTCGTAGCTGGCGAGCGAGAGGTAGGAGCGGTTGGACCGGTCCAGCAGCACCGAGAAGTAGAACTCCTGCTTGATGCGGGCTCCCCCGGCGACCATCACCCGGTTCACGGTGTGGCCCTTGATGTCCAGGCCCAGGATGGCGCGCCCGGCGGCTTCCGCCTCATCCGGGGTCTTGGCGACCTTAACGCCGCCGGCCTTGCCACGGCCGCCGACCTTGACCTGGGCCTTGACGACGACGACGCCGCCGAGCTTCTCGGCCGCGGCGCGCACCTCCTCGGGAGTGTCTGCGACGATTCCCGGCAGAACCGGGACTCCATACTGCTCAAACAGGTCTCTGGCCTGGTATTCGTAAAGATCCACGCTGCTCTTCCAATCCGCGTCATAGCGTTCCGTGCATGGGGTGTGGTGATCCGGCTCCCCCACGCGAAAACTAGCTCGACGTCGAGAGATGCTGACCATCTCAAACTCTACCGTCTTCGATCGGCGGCCGAGGCGCGGAGCGCGCCGCGCTTCACTCCCCGGCACGCCCGGACGGGCGGCCGGCCGGTATTCTGGGCCCATGCCGTATCGGAATTCCAGCCTCGCCCTCGTCTCCCTCGCGGCCGGGCTGGATGCCGGGTTGCTGCTCGTGTTCGTGGTGATCGGCCGCGCCAGCCACGGGGAGGACGGCCTGTGGGGTGTGCTCGCCACCTGGTGGCCGTTCCTGGTCGGGCTGGTCGTGGCCTGGCTGGTGCTGCGGGCCTGGCGCACACCGCTGCACCTGGTTCGGACCGGGCTGGGCGTCTGGGTGATCACGGTGGCCGTGGGCCTGCTCCTGCGGGTGGCCAGCGGGCAGGGTGTGCAGCTCAGCTTCGTCGTGGTGACGTTCCTGGTGATCGGCGTGTTCCTGCTCGGCTGGCGCGCGGTCGCCCTGCTGGTGCGCCGGGTGCGCCGCCCCGCCTCCCGCTGACCACCCCCTGGGTGGCGCTCGGTCAGCGCTCGAGGTCGGCCAGGTCGGTGTCGTCGTCGTCGAGGTCGACGGGCCGGTTGTCGGCGTCGTCGCCCCACTCGTCGGTGTCGTCGACCTCGACCTCCTCGGTCTCGTCGTCGGGGATCTCCAGGTCGTCGACGGTGCGGTTGTCGTCGAGGGCCTCCGGGTCGGTCGGCCACAGGCCGTTTGCGTCGCTGGTCATGTCGAGCCTCCTGGGGCGTTGCCTCTGGCGAAAGGTGTCGGGCGGCGGGCCGGCCTGTCGCTGCGGCTCTTCCGTTGCGAGACACCGTACCTGCGTCGGGAGGCGGCGACAAGGCGGAACGACCGCGAGTTTCGCCGGTTCCGATCAGGCCCCAGCGGCGCCCTGACGCGCTCCCGATCGGGCCAGGCCGGCGCGGGTGGCGACCACGATCACGAGGGCGACGGCGCCGCCCAGCGCGGTCTCGACGACCCGGTCGACGAGGAGTCCGGACACCGGAATCGGACTGCCCAGGTGCGACACCGTCAACGCCAACGGGGTGATGAACAGCAGCGCGGCGCCGTAGTGCTTGCCCACCAGGATTTCGGCGCCGAACTGGCCGATGGCGATCACCAGGATCAGCACCCAGACCGGGGGGCCCGGCAGCAGCACCAGCGCCGTGAGCACCACGCCGATGGCGGTTCCGAAGATGCGGTGGAAGGCACGGGAGGTGGAGTGCCGGGCGCGAGGCGGCGGCAGCACCGCCACGACGCTCACCACCGCCCAATACGGATGCCCGATGCCCACGAGCATGGCCAGGCCGCCGGCGATCAGGCTGCCCACCACCATCTGAGCGATCGACAGCCACACCCGGGCGTCCCGGTATGCGGCGAGATTGACCAACGGCTGGCGCGGCAGCTGTTTGAACAGCGGGGCGCTCCCCTCGGGCGCGGCCCGGCGCAGCAGCCATCCCGACATGGTCACGACCCAGGCGAACGCCGCCCCGGCCACGCCCACCAGCAGCCGGGTCAGCACCTGGTCGGGGTCGGTGGGCACCTGGGAGCACACGGTGAACGCGAACACGAAGAACAACGGCGTGCCGGGGAACAGGCCCATGGTGCTGATCAGCAGCACTCCGGACACCAGCACCACGACGAGGCCGGCGGTCAGCAGCCAGAGCGGCGCCCCGACGGCGGCCAGCACCAACCCGAAGGCGATGGCGCCGACCATCCCGGCCGCCGCCACGCTCACCGACCGGGCCCGCAACCGGTATCGTTCGCTGCGCCCGAACAGGGCCGTCATTCCGCCGAACGAGGCGTAGACCGCCCAGTCGATCCGCCCGGCCAGAACCAGCACGATGAGCGGAATCACCATCGCGACGGTCGCCCGGGTCGCGACCTCCAGGTCGAGGGCGCGCACGGAGCGCGCCCACTGCCTCAGGGTCTCCGGCCGCCCGTGGGCATCCGCCGTATCGTCGGGGACCGGCCCGCTCACTCGATCTTCTCGATCGGTGCCACCTTGATCAGCAGCTTCTTCGCCCCGCTGGTGTCGAACTGCACATGCGCGATGCGCTTGGTGCCCTCACCGGTGACCTGGTTGACCCGGCCGTCACCGAAGTCGACGTGGCGGATGCGGTCGCCCGCGTTCAGGGTGAGGTCACCGTTGTCACGCACCTGGGCGGTGATCCGGTTGGCCCACTCGGTCTTCGGCTTCGGCGCGGGCGGCAGCTGGCCGGGCGTCCCGCTGCGGGAGCCGAATCCGCCGCCGCCGAACCCGCCGCCGTCCCGGCGGGCGTTCAGCGCCCGGGGCTGGGAGCCGCCGCGGGAGTTGGCCATGCCGGGCGACTGTTTCCAGTCGATCAGGGTCGCCGGGATCTCCTGCAGGTAGCGGCTGGGCATCGCCACGTTCACCTCGCCGAACTGGGCGCGGGTCATCGCCAGCGACAGGTACAGTCGCTGCCGGGCGCGGGTGATGCCCACATAGAACAGTCGACGTTCCTCGGCGGGCCCGCCGGGTTCGCCGGCCGACATCTGGTGCGGCAGCAGCCCCTCCTCGACGCCGGTGAGGAACACCGCCTCGTATTCGAGGCCCTTGGCGGTGTGCAGGGTCATTAGCGACACAGTGCCGGACGCGTCGTCCAGATCGTCGGCGGCGGCGACGAGCGACACCTGGGTGAGGAAGTCGACCAGGCCGGCGTCGGGGTTCTCCCGGTTGAAGTCCTTGGTCTGCGCGACGAGTTCCTCGATGTTCTCCGCGCGCACCTCGTCCTGCGCGTCCCGGCTCGCCCGCAGCACCGCAAGCAGACCGCTGCCGTCGAGGAGGAAGGTGAGCAGGTCGCTGACGTTGGAGACCCCGGCCGGGTTTCCCGGGTCCGTCATGGCTGCGGCCGTGTCGAGCAGGGTCGCCAGTTTCAGGATGGCTCCGGTCACCTTGGGGCCGAGCCCCAGGCCGCCGGAGTCGCGCATGGCCTGCCGGAAGGTGATCCCGTTGGTCTCGGCGAAGCTGGCCAGCTGGGTTTCGGTGGCGGGGCCGATACCGCGCTTGGGGGTGTTCAGGATGCGGCGGAGCGCCAGTTCGTCCTGCGGGTTGGCGACGGCGATCAGGTATGCCAGCGCATCCTTGATCTCGGCGCGCTCGTAGAACTTGGTGCCGCCGACGACGCGGTACGGCACCGCGGCGCGAACCAGGATTTCTTCGAGCGCACGGGTCTGCGCGTTGGTGCGGTAGAACACGGCCATGTCGCGGTAGGCCATGCCGGCTGCGTGCAGCACCTCGATCTCGTCGGCGACGAACTGGGCTTCATCGTGACCGTTGTACGCGGTGTAGCCGACGATCTTGTCGCCGTCGCCGCCCGCGCTCCACAGCTTCTTCTCGCGGCGGTCGAAGTTGTTGCCGATCACGGCGTTCGCGGCCGAGAGGATGTTCTGGGTGGACCGGTAGTTCTGCTCGAGCAGGATCACCTTGGTGCCGGGGAAGTCCCGTTCGAACTCGGTGATGTTGCGGCTGGACGCGCCGCGGAAGGCGTAGATGGACTGGTCGGAGTCACCGACCACGGTCAGCGAGGCGCCGGGGATCTGGCCGGAGGCATCCTGCAGGTTCGCAACGTGCAGGCCCGCATCCTCCATGTCGTCGGCCAGTTCGGGCTCGACCGGGCGGGTGAGCTCGCGCACCAGCGCGTACTGGGCGTGGTTGGTGTCCTGGTACTCGTCGACCAGGATGTGCCGGAACCGGCGCCGGTACAGCGCCGCGACCTTGGGGAAGGCACGGAACAGGAACACCGTCTCGCCGATCAGGTCGTCGAAGTCGAGGGCGCTCGCCTCGCGCAGCCGGCGCGTGTACTGGCGGAAAATTTCAACGAACATGACCTCCTGCGGGTCGCTCATGTTCGCGTTGCGGGCGTAGGAGTCGACATCCGCCAGCTCGTTCTTGAGCTTGGAGATCTTCGACGCCACATTGCCCGGGGTGAAACCGAGGGTGTCGGCGTCGAGCTGCTTGATGATGCGCTTGATCGTGACCTTGCTGTCGGCGGAGTCGTAGATGCTGAAGTTCGTTGACAGGCCGGCGCTCTCGGCCTCGCGGCGCAGGATCCGAACGCAGGAGGAGTGGAAGGTGCTGATCCACATGCCGTCGGAGGCCTGGCCGAGCAGGCCCCGCACCCGCTCGCGCATCTCCGCGGCGGCCTTGTTGGTGAAGGTGATCGCGAGGATCTGGCTCGGCCACGCCTCGCGGCTCTCGATCAGGCTGGCGACCCGGCGGGTGAGCACGCTGGTCTTGCCGGAGCCGGCGCCGGCCACGATGAGCAGGGCGGGGCCGCGGTACTGCACAGCCTCGAGCTGCTGCGGGTTGAGCCCGTCGAGCAGGGGGCTGTGATACGAGTCGTCCCCGGTCGAACCGGGGCCGTTCGGACCGGAGCGCCCGTCCAGGATGATCGGGGTCGCCGACGGCCTGGGAGCGGGGGTGTGGGGCAGGTCTGAGGACAATGTCATGGCCAGCCAATTCTAGGCGCAGCCGCCGACAGCGCGCCGGGAACGGGCGGTTCAGGCCGGGGTGAGCGGAGTCGGCACGGGGTGCGGCAGTGGATACGTGAGCGGATGCGGTACGGGCAGCGGCAGCCCCGCGGCGAGGCTGTCGCGCACGAAGACAGCGAGGTCCGGCTGGTCGGCGAAGACCCCGTCGATCCCGGTGTCCAGGATCGTGCGGAATTCGGCCTGCCAGTTGCCGAAATCGGCCGTGCGGGTGCCCACCCGGAAGGCCGGGGCCAGAAACCGGTTCTCCGGCCGCAGCGTCCACGTGTAGATTTCCAGGCCCGCGGCGTGGGCGGAGTCGACGAGGTCGGTGGCACCGTCCACGACACCGTTCGCGTCGGTGTTGAGGATCAGCGACTTGGGCACGCTGATGCCGTCGAGCTGGTGGCCCAGCTGGTACAGCGCCCGGTCGGAGAGGTAGTCCTCGTACCGGGTGGCGCTGTCGCCGAACCGGGCGACGAGGTCGGCGGGCGCGCCGGTGGCCTCGAGCAGGAACACCCGGCGGCCGAAGATCCCGCGCGCCTGCACCTGGGCGAGCACGGTGCGCTCGAAGCTTTCGATGGTGAGGCGGCCCTCACCGGTGTTCCAGCCGGCCTCGTTGACCTCGGCGGCGAACAGTTCATCCAGCGGCAGCCCGATCGACTCGAAGTAGCTGGCGTGCTTGATCTCCGCCACCAGGCCGAGTTCGCGGTCGAGGGGCGCCTCGGCACGGTCGACGAGACGGAACACGTCCCGCAACCGCAGGATCGGCAGGAGCCCGTCGAAGCTGGCGCTCAGGGGGCGGAGCGCCGGCAGTCGTTCCCGGGCGCGCAGGGTGGCGAGCTCCGCCCAGGTGAAGTCCTCGGTGAACCAGCCGGTCACGGCGACGCCGTCGATGACCTTCTCGGCCCTGCGGCCGGCGAATTCGGCGTGATCGGCCACATCCGTCGTGCCGGAAATCTCGTTCTCGTGCCGCACGACCAGGACACCGTCCCGGGTGGCCACGATGTCCGGTTCGACGGCGTCCGCGCCCAGGGCGAAGGCCAGGCTGTAGGCGGCCTCGGTGTGTTCCGGCCGGTAACCGCTGGCGCCGCGGTGGCCGATCACGAGGGGTTTCATGAGCCAAGGTTAGCCGCGGCCTGCCAGAATCACAGATTATGAGCAATTGGACCGAACCCACCCCGCCGGTGCGCTGGGGCGACCCGCGGTGGCGGTACGGGGTGGGGCTGGTCACGATCGCGCTCGGCGCGGCGGCGACCACGCTCACCAGCACCTACAGCCTGTGGTTCCTGCTGCTGGGCCCGGCGGTGCAGCTGCTGGGCTGGCTGGTTCTGCCCGGAGCCCTGTGGCGCCGGCTGCTGGTGCTGCTGCCCTGCCTGGTCGCCGCGCTGGTGCTTGTCGCCGGTCCCGACTTCGTGGGGGCGTTCGCGGTGCTGCTGGCCGGATGGCTGTTCGCCCGGCATCGGCCGACGCTGAGCTACCTCGCTCTGGTGCCGGTGATCGTGCTGAGCTTCGCGCTCAAGACCGCCCTGAACGAATACGGGCAGAACTGGGTGGGGCTGCTCAGCGGGGCCGCGGCGATGGTGCTGTGCGCCTGGCTGGGCCGGGCGCTGGCCATCTGGCGGTGGCGCCGGATCGCCGCATGGCGCCTGGCCCGGGCGGGCAGGAGGACGGCTCCGCCGGTCGCTGCGGCGTCCGCTCCGGAGGCTGGTCCGGCGGCCCCGCTCAGTCCTGCGCCGGCCGTGCCGCGGGAGGCAACGGCGGCTGGGCCGGCCGGCGGTGCCGGCCGTGCGGTGAACCCTGAGTAGACTCTCAGCAAACTACGGTTTGTTCCAGTAGATTTATTGCACAGACTAGCGCGCACGTGAAGGCGCATTCCCACCAGCTGATTGTTAGGCAGGAAACCATGGCAACCTCCAACCCCGCATTCCGAAACGCCGCGTTCGGCGCTCCCGGCGCCGTTGCAACGTCCAAGGTGCTCTCCGACAGCGACCTGCAGGACCTGTACAACGCGCCGTCGGCGGGCTCGCAGGACACCGACCGGATGACCTACGAAGACACGATCGGCAAGACGGTCCTGTCCTTCGCCATCCTGCTCGCCGCCGCGGCGACGGCGTGGGTGCTCACCCCGGTGATGCCGTTCCTGCTCATCCTCGGCGCGATCGGCGGGCTCGTGCTCGGCTTGGTCAACGCGTTCAAGAAGGAGCCGTCACCGCCCCTGATCCTCGCCTACGCCGCATTGGAAGGCCTGTTCGTCGGTGGCATCTCCCGTGTGTTCGAGCAGATCGCCCCGGGCGTCGTCGTGCAGGCCGTCATCGCCACCCTCGTGGTCGTGGGCGTCACCCTGGCGTTGTTCTCCAGCGGCAAAATCCGCGCGTCGAAGAAGGCCACCAAGGTCTTCCTCATCGCGATGGTCGGCTACGCCGTCTTCTCCCTGGTCAACTTCGGCATGATGATGTTCGGTGCCGTCGACGGCGCATTCGGCATGCGCAGCGGCAGCATCAACATCCTCGGGTTCGACCTCAAACTGGGCCTGATCATCGGTGTCCTCGCCGTCCTGATGGCCGCGTACTCGCTCGTGCTCGACTTCGACTTCATCCAGCGCGGCGTGAACAACCGGGCTCCGCGCAAGTTCGGCTGGAGCGGCGCGTTCGGCATCATGGTCACCGTCGTGTGGCTGTACGTGGAGCTGCTGCGCATCTTCATGATCGCCCGCGAATAGCACATCCGGCGCCCCGGCGCCTCCCCACCACCCGCAGCACCCGCACCACCCGCACCACCCGCAGAGGGCCGGCCCACCAGGGCCGGCCCTCTCGTCGTGGCACCCGGGCATGACGCCGCTCCGCGGGTGACGCGCCCCACCTCCACCGCCGCCCCCGCGATACGCGGGCAAGGCGCCACTGCGCGGGTGGCGCGCCACCCGCGCAGCGGCGCCTG
>NZ_JAODBG010000066.1 GCF_025463825.1 Cryobacterium sp. | reverse complement strand
AACATGTCGTCGTTGGAGTACAGGAAGTGCTCCGAGAGGCCCTCGATGTTGTGCAGCTGGCATTCCACCGCCTGCGAGTTGTGCGTGGGCAGCACGGACGGGTCCGAGAAGAACTCCTCACTGCGGACAATGGTCACAGACGGGTGCTCGGCGAGCCACTCCGGGGCGGGCGAGTCCGTGGCGATGAAGATGCGGCGGATCCAGGGTGCAAACATGTACACCGAACGCAGGGCGTACTTGAGTTCGTTGATCTGCCGGAAACGTGCTTCGTGGTCGTCGCCTTCGCCGAGAACCACACCCTTCTGCTGGGCGCGGCGGGCCGCGATGTACTCAGGGGAACTGCCGTCCACCCAGGAGAACACCAGATCTATGTCGAAGCTGATGTCGCTGAACAGGTCGTCGAACAAGTTCTGCAGGGTGCGCCAGCTGCGGCCGAAGAGTTCGACGGTCGTTTCGCGGGCCTCGGAGCGCGGGAGGCGGCGGCGCATGAGCACGTTCTCGACGGGGGCGACGATCTCGTCTTCGCCGAACCGCCACAGCTCGAGCTGGAACGCCGTCTCGGCGCCGTAACGCAGGCGGCCGATCGGTTCGATGCGCGGCTGGTAGACCCGGAACACGTCGGAGCTGCCGAGGGCCGCGAGGGCGCCGTCGGCCAGCAGCACCGGGCGGGCCGGGTCGCCGTCGAGCGGCTTGAGGTAGAAGGGGGTGTTGCTGAAGGCCTGCGCGAGGATGCGGCTGATCTTCTTGCGGCGCTTGCGGTTGACGGCGATGACCGGGCGGTCGTGGTCGCCGCGCACCAGCAGGTAGTCGATGCCGGCGGCGTCGAGCGCGTCGGCCAGGGCGAGCAGGTCGCTGACCCGGGACTCGTGGGGGGTGAAGTGCCCGTTGATCAGGGCGATCTCGCCCTTGCGCACGACAACGTCATCCCGGTCGAACCGGCGCGTGCGGTCGTCGAGGGAGAGCAGCACCAGCTCGGGTTCGCTGCTCAGCGACAGGATCGGCATGGAGGCGGTGTCGGGGGCCGGCTCGAGGACGGGGCTCGGCGCGGCCTCGGAGAAGCCAGTGCCGGCGGTGGTGCGGGAGTGTCGGGTGGAGTCGGTGCGGTCGAAGCGGGCCATGGTCCTCCTTGGAGCAATTACGTGGAAGCGGTAAAGGTTGCAGTGCGCCTGCGGCTGTTCCAATGAAGCGTCAGGTGCACTCCGCGTGGCGGGCAGAGTGGCGCCAGGCCCCGGAGTATGCGCCCGAAAGCTCGGGCAATCCGCGCTGGTCCAGACCGGGCGATGAGCCCGCGGGTAACAGCAACGTTGGTCCTAGTGTACGTCGCCGCGGGGGTGCGCCCGGAACGACGGCCGTACGGCCGGCGGTGTTCCGCGATCTGGCGCAGTCGGGCGGGGCCTGATCAGAGGGCGCTGATGCCGAATAGGCCGATGATCAGCGCCATCACCAGGATCGTGACGAGCTCGTGAGCGAGGTTGAGCACGGTGAGACCGCGGGGTCGGCGGTCGAACGCGTCGTGGGTGATCATCCGGGCGGCGGTGAAACCGGCCCAGAGGATCAGGCCGGTGAGCAGGGTGTTGGCCGGGAAATTACCACCGTAGAAGGCCTGCGCGATCGCCGCGGCGCCGGCAAGCACCCCGGCGGTGACGAAGCTGACGACCACCGTCACCACGATGGCCAGGGTGGCGCCGGACTGCGTGGTCTCGTCGGTGTGCCCGGCAGCCTTCATCCAGTAGCGCCCGAACACCGGTTTCGCATACCAGATCGCACCGATGACCATGCTCGACGCTGTCGCGAGTAGGACGGCCCAGATGTTCACTTCGGGGATCATGGTGCACTCCTTCCGCAGACGGCGGCGCCGTCGGTGGTTCCGATGCTAACGCCGCGGCTCCGGTCGGTGACGGATGCGCCGCCCGCGTCGCGCAACTGTTCCCGCTGCGGACAAGTGCACCCGGCACACCGGGTGCACATGTCCGCACGGGCAACAGTTATGGGCGGGTAGGGTCGGGCTCGGCGAGGGCGGCGGCGTCCGTGGTGGGCAGGCGGCAGACGAAGTCGCGGCACAGGTACGCGGTCGGGCGGCCGTCGCGGGTGCGGCGGTCGACGAAGAGCTCGAACCCTGCCGCGGCGAAGGCCGCGCCCTGCTGCTCGGTGACCACCGCGACCAGGCCGGTGCGATGCCGGGCGGCGTCCACCAGCGCGCGCGAGTCGGCGTCGTCGGCATCCGCCGGGTCGGCGGCGGTCACCACGACGAGTTGTTCGACCGGGGAGGTGAGAGCGTTGACGAGCCGCAGGGCCGCCCCGAAGGCGAGGGGATTGGGGTTGCCCACGCCCACCAGGCGCACCATGGCCGCGGTGGCCGCCTCGCGGTACCGGGCGCCGCCGCCGAGCAGGTACAGCCACCAGGCCGCCGTCGCAATCGCGGACAGGCCCGACGGGTAGGCGCCCTCGGACGGGTCGGTGGCCAGGTCGAGGCGCTGGCCGGTCAGGACCGGGTCCGCCCCCTCCGGCGGGATGAAGGTGGCGCCGCCGCCCGGCAGGGTGCGGTCGACGAGGTCCCTGGCCGCCTGGGCGTACCGCGGCTCCCCCGTCGCGGCGGCGAGCTCGAGCAGCCCGCCGGCGAACATGCCGTAGTCCTCGAGGGTGGCGACGGCCGAGGAGAGCCGCCCGTCGATGGACGCGCGCACCAGCGCGCCGTCCTCGCGGCGGTGCGCCTCGAGCAAGCGGTCCGCGGCGCTGCGGGCCAGGCCCAGCGCGGTCACGTCGGCGAGGGCCAGCCCGGCCGCGGCGAGCGCCCCGATCGCCAAGCCGTTCCAGCCGGTGAGCACCTTGGCGTCCAGGGCCGGTGGTACCTGGCCGCGGCGCGCGTCCTCGTCCAGGGCATAGTAGCCGCCCTCGACCCGGGCGCCGTCGACCGTGCTCTCAGAATCCTGGGCGCTGGCGAAACCGCCGCCGGGCAGCGCCAGCACGAGGCCGAGGAACCGCACGAGCCCCTCGGCCACGATGCGGGCCCAGTGTTCCCCGCTGAGCAGCCAGGCCTTCGTGTACAGCTCGAGCAGCTGCGCGTTGTCGTAGAGCATCCGCTCGTAGTGCGGGTCGCTCCAGTCCCGGTTCACCGCATACCGGAAGAACCCGCCCTCGACCGGGTCGCG
>NZ_JAODBG010000132.1 GCF_025463825.1 Cryobacterium sp. | reverse complement strand
GCGGCGGCCTTCGTCGCTGCCGCCCGGGCAGCCCCCGCCTTGGCGGCGGACTCGGACTTCGCGGCGGCAGCCTTTGCTGCGGCGGCCTTCGCCGCGGCCGGCCGGCCGGTGCTCAGCCGCTCCGAGGTGCTGGACGGACCACCTGATCCGGCCGACGGGATCGACCCGTCGTCAGCGATCGTCGCACCGGCGGCGGCAGCCTCTACGGCATCGGCGGTGTCCGCCGTCGGCGTGGTGGTGGCAGGCAGTCGCGTGGCCTTGGTGGCGGCGGGCTTGGCCGTGGCTTTCGCCGGCGTCTTGCGCGCAGCGGGAGTGCGGGTCACCGTGACCCGCGCGGCGGCAGTGACGGGTTCCGGGCGCGGTGCTTCCGACTGTGCGCCGTCCGACGGCGTCGCCGGGGCACCATCTGCCGCGCCGGCGGTAGCCACAGGCTTCTTCTTCGCGGGAGCACGGGTGCCGGTGGCACGCGGTGCGGCCAGCGCACGCGGGGCGCGAGTTGCGGGACGCACCGGCTTCGCCGGAACGGCGGCTTCGGGCTCCCCCGTCTCCGGGGTCTGGGTTGAGGCATCGGCTGACGTCGCGGCGTCGGCAGCGTCAACGGGCGGCGCGCCGATACGCGGCACGCTCGTGCGCGGCGCACGTTTCGCCGGCGTTTTACGGGGCGGCTTCGCAGCGCCGGTCGGCGCGGATGCGGCAGGTCGTGCAGGCTCATCGGGGCGGTCCGCGGAGGCGCCCGTCTCAGGGGCACTTCCCTCGCGTTCCGGCTCCGTATCGGGAACGGGCGCGACCGGGGTCTGCTCGTCGGGCTCGGAGTTCGGAGGCACTGGAGTCACCCAGCTAACCTACCAAGTACCGTCTGACCTCGCTGTCTCAGGAACGCCTTCGCCGCCGCATTTGCACGGATTTCGCCCACATGGTTCGGGGTCGGCCGGGACCCTGCCGAGCACCGACGAATCGTCACGATCCGGACACGCATTGTGGCATCTCTTCCCCCAGAACAAGGTATGCAGCTAGTCTGAGGTTGGCATAACGGAGTGTCTATACGTGAACTTAGGAGTGAACCGCAGGCAAACTCGGCTGTGACGCCAGTGCTCGAGCGGGGCCACCCAGATCTTTCTGAGGAGATATTCGTGACCACCCAGGTAGTAATACTTGCAGCAGGCATGGGCAGCCGCCTCGGCCGCTCGCTGCCCAAACCCTTGACCGAACTCAACGACGGCCGCACCATCATGCAGCAGCAGTTCGACAACATTGAGCATGCTTTCGGCAAGAAGACCAAGGTCACCATCGTCGTCGGCTACAAGCTCGAGCACATCATCGAGGCGTTCCCGCAAGCCTCCTTCGTGTACAACGAGCAGTACGACGTGACCAACACGTCCAAGAGCCTGCTCCGCGCCCTCCGCGCATCCGCGACCGGCGGCGTGCTCTGGATGAACGGTGACGTGGTCTTCGATCCCGCGATCCTCGACCGTGCCGCTTCGATGATGAAGCGCGACCAGTCGTTCGTCACGGTCAACACGTCCAAGGTGTCCGACGAAGAAGTCAAGTACACGACCAGCGCCGAGGGTTACATCAGGGAGCTCTCCAAGACCGTGAAGAACGGACTCGGCGAGGCCGTTGGCATCAACTACGTGTCGGCCGCCGACAAGGCCGTGCTGATCCATCACCTCAGCAAGGTCGACGACCAGGACTACTTCGAGCGCGGCATCGAGCTCGCCATCGAGAAGAACCGCATGCTCGTGGAGCCCGTCGACATCTCGGACTTCTACGCCGTCGAGGTCGACTTCGCCGAGGACCTCGAGCGCGCCAACCTCTTCGTCTGATCCCCCCGTTGCGGTCGGGCGCCGTTGCCGATGGCGCGGTGCCCTGATCCGCTCCCATACGATAGAGCGCGTGAGTAGTTACGCTCAGGTGCGTCCTGAACAGCGCACCCCGTTTGCGCGGTACCGTCATTCCCTGTGGCTGCTGACCCAGCGTGACCTGCGGGTACGGTATTCGACCTCGTTGCTCGGCTACTTCTGGTCGATCCTCGACCCCCTCGTGATGGCCGGCATCTACTGGTTCGTTTTCACCCAGATCTTCCAGCGCACCGTCGGCAACGAACCGTACATCGTCTTCCTGCTGGCTGCGCTGCTGCCCTGGATGTGGTTCAACGGCGCTATTTCCGACTGCACCAGGGCGTTCTTGCGGGAGGCCAAGCTCATCAGGTCCACCCGGATCCCCCGAACAATCTGGGTCAACCGCCTGGTCCTGTCCAAGGGCATCGAGTTCATCGCCGCCATCCCGGTGCTGATCATCTTTGCCGTCATCTCCGGCGCCGAAATCAACACGGATGCCGTGTTCTTCCCCCTGGCCATCCTGATCCAGGCCGTCCTCACCGCCGGTGTCGGCCTCATCGTTGCTCCCCTCGTCGTGTTCTTCCGCGACCTTGAGCGAGCGGTGAAGCTGGTGCTGCGCTTCCTGTTCTACGCATCCCCGATCATCTACGGAACCAGCGACCTGCCGGAGCAGCTGCACTTCTGGGCCGCCTTCAACCCACTCAGCGGAATCT
This sequence comes from Cryobacterium sp., assembly GCF_025463825.1. GTDB lineage: Bacteria > Actinomycetota > Actinomycetes > Actinomycetales > Microbacteriaceae > Cryobacterium. The sequence continues at coordinate 9,450 of NZ_JAODBG010000132.1, read as the reverse complement.
TCAGCCTCTACCGTGCGGCGTTCTTCCCCGGCGAACTGGACTGGTTCGTCGTCGGTGTGAGCGCCGTCATGTCCCTGGCGTTCTTAGGGCTCGGCCTGCTGGTCTTCTCCCGCACCGAGCGCGCCGTGCTGAAGGAGATCTGATGAGTGACACCGTCATCTCCCTGCACGATGTCGGCATTCGGTTCCGACGCAACCGGCGCAGTCGCCGCAGTTTCAAGGACCTCTTCGCCGGCACCCGCCGCCGCACCCGCTCCGGCGAATTCTGGGCGCTGCAAAACGTGTCGTTCACGGTGCAGCGCGGCGAGGCCATCGGTGTCGTCGGCCGTAATGGCCAGGGCAAGTCCACCTTGCTCAAGCTGGTCACCGGGGTCGTGCTGCCCGACGAGGGCAGCGTCGATGTCATCGAGGGCGTCGCACCCCTGATCGAGATCACCGGCGGCTTCGTCGATGACCTCACTGTGCGCGACAACGTCTATCTCACCGCCGGACTGCACGGCATGACCCGCAAGCAGATCGATTCCCGGTTCGACGACATCATCGAGTTCGCCGAGATCGCCGACTTCATCGACACCCCGTACAAGCATCTCTCCAGCGGCATGAAAGTACGGATCGCTTTCGCGGTGATCTCCCGCCTGGAGGAGCCGATCATCCTCGTCGACGAGGTCCTCGCCGTCGGCGACAAGGCATTTCGGGAGAAGTGCTACCGCCGGATCGAGGAGCTGCTCGCGGGTGGCCGCACCCTGTTCTTCGTTTCGCACAACGAGCGCGACCTCCGCCGGTTCTGCGCCAGGGGGCTCTACCTCGACAAGGGCGAACTCGTCCTGGATGCCCCGATCAACGAGGTCCTGGCCCGGTACAACGCCGAATACGGCATCAAAAAGCTCTGAGACGTCGCCTGAGGTCGATTCGTCACGGAAGACGCACCTCCATCTCGCTGGGAATTACCTCAATCATGTTCAGTTTCGGACCGTAAACTCGTGCTTCTGCACTCGAGGAGGACCGCACCATGGCCAAGAAGCCCAAACCCCTGCTCTCGCCCACCGGTGGCGCGTCCAGCGGCGGCGCGCTGCCCGCAGGCGTCGTGACCGGTTTCGACCGGGTCATGGCGATCCAGCGTCCCGCCGTTCTCGCACACATCCGCGGCATCCGCCGGCGCCATCCCGAAGCGTCGCCGGAACAGCTTGTGCGCATTCTGGAGCGCCGCTACCTCGCCGCAGTCACCAGCGGCGGAGCTGCCGTGGGCGCCACGGCCGTGATCCCTGGCGTCGGAACCGGCGTCACCCTGGCCTTGTCCGGGGTGGAGACCGCCGGTTTCCTCGAGGCGACAGCCTTGTTCGCGCAGTCCGTCAGCGAAGTGCACGGAATCACGGTCGACGACCCGGAGCGCGCCCGCGCTCTGGTGATGACCATGATGCTCGGCCACGAGGGCTCCGACCTGGTTCGCCAGCTCGCCGGCCAGGTCACCGGCGGCGGCGTCGCCCGCACTGCGTACTGGGGTGAACTAGTCACCACGAGCCTGCCGCGCGCCATTATGGGCCCGCTGACCGACAAACTGAAGCGCACCTTCATCCGCCAGTTTGCCGCCAAGGGCGGCGCGAGCCTGCTCGGCAAGGCCGTGCCGTTCGGCATCGGCGCGGTCATCGGCGGCATGGGCAACCACATCCTCGGTAAGCGCGTCGTCAGTTCGTCCCGCCTCGCGTTCGGCCAGGCGCCCACCGTGTACCGCCTGGACCTCGAGCCGCACGGGCGAACCATCACCCTGCAGGACGGTGTGATGGTGCCCGGTAGTCGGATCAGCCGGTTGGGTCACGGAGCGCTGCGCGCCCTCCCCCGGCCGTTGCGGCGCCGTACCCCGGCCGAGCCGGAAGCCGCCACGACAGAACCCGGCTAGCCCAGGCCTGGCCAGCTCAGCCCCGGCTGGCTCAGACCCGGCTGGCTCAGCCCTGGCTGGCTCAGACCTCTTCGGTCTCGCTGACGTCTTCGATGAACTCGGCGAGGCCGTTGTCGTCGTCGGCGTGCAGGGCGGCGTACCGGTCCCACTCCGCCATCAGATTCTCGATCGCGGCGTGGAAACGAGCGGTGGGTGCTCCCGGCGTCGGGTCGCCGAAGTACTGTTCCACCCAGCCGCGGAGCCGCTCCTCGGCGGTTCCGTCGCTCGTGAGCGCGTCGAGAGTTTCTACGATGCCGACGGTGTCGCTCACATCCAACCATTCGCAGTCGGACAGGTATCCGCTGGTGTCGATGGCCGCGAGAGGGTTCGCGGGTCGGGTGACCATGAGCGGTTTACCCGACGCGAGCCTGTCGTAGACCATCGCTGAGATGTCGACGATCGCGACGTCGGCGGCCGACAGCTGCCAGCCCAGCTCCGGTCCGGTGTCGACGATGTGCTGGGCGCTCGCGTCACGGGCGTTCGCCGCGGTGATGGCCGCGATGATCTGCTTGTTGGCCAGGCCGTAAGCGTGATCGACGACGCCGCTACGGGGATGCGGCCGGTACACCACGCGGTGCCGCGGGCTCCGCAGCAGGGCCGTGATGAGGGGGACGCCGTGCGTGGCGATGGACCCGTACGCCGCGGCGGCGCGGTCGCCTTCCCAGGTGGGTGCGTAGAGCACGACGGTGCGGGAGTCGGGGGTGTACGGCAGCGCACCCGTGTAGTGGTCGGCCTGGGGCCGCCCGATCAGCACCGCCCGCTTGTCGAAGTCGTAGTCCCAGAGCACCTTGCCCAGTCGGGCCAGCGCCGCCTGTCCGGCGACGAACGAGTAGTCGTAGGCCTTGAACTGATTGGTGGTCATGTACATCTTGTCGCTCTCACCGTGGTTGATGAAAACGTGCCAGCGGCGCCCGTAGCGCATCATCTGGAAATTGCGTGAGTTCTGGTTGACGTACAGGACGATGCGAATGTCCTGCTCTGCGATCACCCGCTCCAGGTCGACCACCTTGCGCACGTATGCGACCGGGACCGGGCTCTCGTCGAGCATCTTCAGCGTGCCGCCGGCGGTGCGGCTCAGGACCACCACGGGCCAGGTCTCCGCGAGCTTCGCGAGCGGCTTGTACCACTGGCGCATTTGGTAGAGGTTGACCGGCCCATCCGCGAAGTACACGGCGATCTTGAAGTGCTGGGTGGGCAGTGAACCTCGCGCCGCGATACGGGCCAGCACCAGGCGCTGGGCCTTGCGTGCACTGAGCACATCCTTGACCAGCTTTGCCGCGAGTCGGACGTCCCTGCTGCTTACCACCGTTCCAGCCTACCGACCGGGCCTGCCCGGTGCTGTTGCCCACCCCGTGAAGAGGCGCAACGGTAGCGAATCGTTAGTTTTTCAGATCACCGGCGGTCGGCCCGCACGAGTCATCCGCCAGATCGTGCTGGTCTTCAGCGGGCGGCGTTGGCCGGGGTCGCTGGTCCAGCCCTCCCGCCAGCCGCGGAACCACGCGAACAACGCCGGACGGTTGCGGGCGCCGCGCAGCACCTGGATGATCGTCCAGGAACCGACGTAGAGCGGAATCAGCGGAGCCGGCAGGTTGCGCCGGGCAATCCACACCCGGTTGCGGGCGTTCAGCCGATAGAAGTCGGCGTGCCGGGTGGGCAGGATCACCGGGTGGTTGGCGACGAGGTTGCCGGCGTACCAGGTGCGCAGGCCCTGGTCCCACACCCGCCAGGCCAGCTCGATGCCCTCGTGCGCGTAGAAGAAGGGTTCGGCCCAGCCGCCGGTGGCGTCGAATACCCGCCGGGGCAGCAGGACTGCCCCCTCCCATACCGAGAAGACGGCGCTGGAGTGGCCGGCGTCGCCCTTGCGGATGCGTGGGATCCAGCGGCGCGGTGCGGTGAGCCCGGCCGGGTCGACGACCTGCGGCTGCAACAGGCCGATGCTGGGATCGGCGCGGAGGAGCGCGACGGCGTCGGCCAGGAACCGGGGGTCCGGCAGGCTCGCATCGTCGTCGAGGAAGAACAGGAATTCGCCGGTGACCTGTTCCACTCCGCGGTTGCGTCCGGCCGGGATACCCAGGTTGATGGGCAGGGCGAGCGGTGCGACACCGGCGGGCAGGCCGGTGGGTTGCCAGCCGTTGCCGACACAGACGATGTCGAGCTGCACGTCCTCCTGGGCGAGCAGGCTGCGGATGCCGCGCTCGAGGTCGTCGGGGCGACGCCCCTGGGTGAGCACGACCACGCCGATGGTGATCAAGGCCGGAGAGTGCGCTGCGGACATGGTGCGGCCGGGCCTCAGGAGCGTACGCGCTTGGACGCCATGATGGCCAGGAAGTGACCGACGAGGGCCAGGAAGGCGAGCGGAACGAGCACGGCCAGGAAGATCCGGTCGGTGGCGGGCTGGCCGAGGGCAAGGCCGATCACCGCGGCGACGAAGATCACCATGGTCATCTCCACCGAGTGGTACAGGCGGTGGAACGGCAGGAACCGGGCCAGGCGGCGCAGGGTGGCGACCAGGCCGGGCTGCGGGACTTTCTCGCCCTTGTTGTCAGCCAGCTTGGTGAGGCCGGCATTGGCGCGGGCCACATGGACCATGTCGTTGAGGGCCTTGTTGAGCACGATCAGCAGCGCCAGCGCCAGGCCCAGGGTGGTGAACAGGAAATCGGCGGGGGCCTCGAACGGGTAGGCCGCGGCCCGGATGCCCAGCGCGATGGGGATCAGGGCTTCTGTCGTGTAATGCCCGACCTTGTCGAGGAACACTCCGGCCGGTGAGGAGGTCCTGCGCCAGCGGGCGACTTCGCCGTCGCAGCAGTCGACAAGCATCTGCAGCTGCCCGAGAGCCAGGGCCAGCAGGGCGCCCCAGATGCCGGGAATCAGCAGTGCAGCCGCCGTCGACCAGCCGACGAGGATCATCAGACCCGTCACGCCGTTGGCCGAGATACGGGTCTTCAGAAGCATCCAGGTGAGGTACGGCGACAGGTCGCGCAGGTACAGCGAGGCCGTCCAGTGCTCGGCGTTCGCGCGCGACCGAACCTCTGGAGGTTGCGCGACCGCACGAAGCTCTGCGATTGAAGATGGCCGAGCCGTGTTGGGCGAACCAGACGTCATTGATGTCTTCCCGTATGTGCCGAGATGTTGGTGGTGAGCTTGAGGTAGCCAAGCAGGAACCCGACGCCCCAGCAGAAATGAATGCACGGCAAGACTACGAGAAACCAGAGCGCCACACGAATGCCGTCGGGCCGGGTCACCGTGAACGCGGCCGAGACGTCGATGATCAGGTAGGCCAGGGGCGCCAGGAAGCCCAGCACCAGCCAGCCGGGCCCGCCGAGGAGAACCTGGACCAGACCGACCACGCCCAGGATGGTGCCGATGAGCACGCCGAGCACCATCACGGGTGGAGCAAAGTAGCGCAGCCCGTTCGCGGCCGGGTACCGGCGGGCGAGCTCGCCGCGCCACAGGCCGGTGGAGAGCATCTGCCGAGCCAGCCTGGACAGGCTGGGCCGGGGGCGGTAGATGACCTTGAGCTGGGGGGTGAACCAGACCGATCCGCCGTGTTCGCGCAGGCGACGGTTGAGTTCCCAATCCTGGCCGCGCTTGATGCCCTCGTCGAACATTCCAACACGCAGCAGGCTGTCCCGGCGGAAGCAGCCGAGGTACACGGTCTCCGCCTCCCCCTCGGCGCCGCCGACGTGCAGCGGGGTGCCGCCCAGGCCGATGCGGGTGCCGTAGGCGCGGGCGACGGCCTGCTGGAACGGGGCGGTGCCCTGGGCATCCATGATGCCGCCGACGTTGTCCGCACCGGTGCGCTGCAGGGTCTCGACCGCGATGCGCGCATAGTTGCTCGGCAACACCGAGTGCGCGTCGACCCTGATCACCACGGGGTAACGGGACGCCCGAATGGCGATGTTGAGCCCGGCCGGCGTGGAGCCCACCTCGTTGGCGACGACGCGGATGCGCGGATCGACCGCCGCCATCTCTTCCACGAGCTCCGTGGTGCCGTCGATACTCGGGCCGAGGGCCAGGGTGACCTCGAAGGGGCCGTCATAGTCCTGCTCGAGCAGGCTCTGCACCGCGGCCCGCACATGGCTGGCCTCGTTGAGCACCGGCATGATGTATGAGACACCGATCAGCTCTGTGTCTGCGCTTTCCTGCACGGGGCGGGCCATCTTTCCACTCAATCGGTCAATCGCCTGAGCCTAGCAGCCGAGCCTTTTTCCTTGGCAGCGGCGCCCGGCAAACAGCACTGCGCCGCCGGTGCGAGACCGGCGGCGCAGTAGGAAGGAGCGTCGGAACGTTAGCTGGTGAGCTCTCCGACCGTGACGGTGACGGTGACGGACTTGCCGTCGCGCACGTAGGTGAGTTCAGCACTGTCACCGGCGGCGAGGGTACGCACCTGTGCGGTGAGGTCGGTGGCGTCGGTGATCGGCACGTCGTTGAAGTTCGTGACGACGTCGCCGGCCTTGAGGCCGGCTTCCTGGGCGGCTCCCCCGGACGACACCTCGCTGATCAGGGCACCGGCGGTGGCGCTGTCCGCGCTGCTGGCGCTGGTGACGCTGGCGCCGAGCAGGCCGTGCGAGGCGGAACCGGTCTTGATGATCTCATCGGAGACGCGCTTGGCGAGGTTGGCGGGAATCGAGAAGCCCACCCCGATGTTTCCCGCGGTGCTCGACGTGGAGTCGCCGCCGGCGTTGGCGATGGCGACGTTGATGCCGATCAGCTCGCCCTTGCTGTTGAGCAGGGCACCACCGGAGTTGCCGGGGTTGATCGCCGCATCCGTCTGGATGACCGAGAGCGAGATGCTGCTCTGGGTGGCCTGCGTGTCGGGAGTGCCGGGCAGGTCGTAGTTGAAGTAGTTGCCGTCGCCCTCATCCGGTGTGGTCTCGTCCGGCGTGGTCGGCGCTGCGGACGATGCCACGGTGATGCTTCGGTTGAGTGCGCTGACGATGCCGTTGGTGACGGTGCCGGACAGGCCGAGCGGGGCACCGATGGCAATGGCGGTGTCGCCCACGTTGAGCTCGCTGGAGTCCGCCCAGGTGATGGGGGTCAGGTTCGAGGCGTCGGTGATCTTGATCACGGCGAGGTCGGAGACCGGGTCGGTGCCCACCAGCGTGGCGGAGTAAAGCTTGCCGTCGCTGGCCTTGACCTGGATGGTGGCGTCTGACGTGGCGCCGTCGAGGGTGACGACGTGGGTGTTGGTGAGGACGTACCCGTCTTCACTCAGGATGACGCCGGAGCCGGTTCCCCCGGAGTCGCCCGAAGCGACCTCGATGGTGACGACACTCGGCGAGGCTTTCGCCGCGACAGCGGTGATCTCATTGACGCTGTCGGTGTTGTTGACCACGACGGTGCTGGGGCCCTCAGCCTGGCTGGCGGGAGTCCCGTCGCTCTGGCTGGAGACGACCATCGCCGTGACGCCGGCGCCGGAGGCGCCACCGACGAGAGCACCGATGGCGAGCGCGGCGATCAGGGCCACGCTGCCCTTACGGCGGTTGGGGTCCTTGGGCGCCTTCGGCCCGACGGTGGGCTGCGGGGCGTAGCCGTTAGCGTTCGCGTAGGCCTGCTGCTGCGCCGGGGTCGGGGCGTAAATCGGAGTTCTGCCGTCGGGGCCGGGAATGGGGCGACCGAACGCATCCGTGGCGTAGGCGGCGGGGGCCGGCTGGCCGTAGGGCTGGGTGGGCTGGGTGTATTGCGTAGCGGCGTGCGCGGCAGGGTGGGCGGCCGGAGCCGGTGACGGCGTAGTGGCGGCCTGCGCGGCGGCAGGCCCGTCGGTAGAACCGATGACCTCGGTCGCCTGGTTGTCTGCGGGGTGCGGAACACTCGGCTGCACGGCCGTGGTGTTGTCGGCTGTGACGTTGTCCGTGGGCCCCGTAGAGGCTTCACCCGACGAGTTCGCCTCGATTGGTGCGTTGTCCTGTGGCTGGTCCGGGGTCTTGCCCGGGTCCTGCGTGCTGTCGGTCATGGTGTGCTCCTTCCAAGCGAAATTAGCTTCTCGCCTGAAGCTGAACGTTTGATATGCGCACACTGGGAGCAGTCAATGATGTAGCCGTGACCTTGCCCGGGTCGCGCGACCGCAGAATTTCGGCGGCAGCACCATACTCGCACCGGCACCCGCCTCAGGGTCGCGGAAGCCAGACCAATTCCGTCATCGACAGCCCGGACCGTCGGCGTCGACCGAACACCCTTCGGCCACCAGGACGGTCCCGGCGCGGTCGGCGATCACCTGCATCGGGTCGGCGGCCACGCCCACGAGGCCCTCCACGCTGCGCCAGTCACCACCCGCGAAACGGTATTCCGCTGCGTACGACACGCTCAGGCCGATGCTGAAAGTGCCGGTGTTTTCATAAACGTGGCTGGTGCTGGTTTCTGAAAATTCCGGCAGCTCCTGAGCCGCCCAGGTCGCGCCCCCGGATGTCGATGTGCCGGAGCTGCCGTCGCCGTAGTCCCAGGTATAGCCCACGGGAGTGAATCGCACGTCGGCGGGGGCCCCGAGCAGGAGTCCGGAGCTCTGGTGCACAGTCGCCGAGGCGAAGAAGTTCGCGGGGATGCCGACCACGAGCCAGCCGTCCGGCTCCATGCCCTGCACAGGCTCGTCGGCCTCGATGCTCACGAGGTCGCTGACCCGAACCACCAGGGCCGGATCGCACGGGGTCTGTGGCGCACACGCGGGAGCCGCCGGATCAGCGGGCAGCACAACGGGTACCCGTCGCGGCGGCTGATTCGGTCCGCTTGCCGCGTCGCCACGGTCCACCGCCACTGCCCCCGGAACCCAGCTGACACCGTCCGGCAACAGGTCGCCGCCACCGCCGCCATCTCCGGCGCCGTCACCAGCACCGCGATCCCCACCGCCATCGCTCCCTGGCGTGACCTCTTCCCAGCCCACGCTAACATCGACCCCACCGTCCCCGACGAGAGCCTCGGCCTCCGGACACTCACCGCTCGCGGCCTCCCACGCACCGCACCCGCGGCTCGCTCCCGTTGCTGGGTTCAACGCGAGTCCAAAAGAAGAGACTGAAATCACGGCGATGAGCAGAAGTTGTCTCCATCCCATATCCGCGTCCTTTCCACGAGGAGTTGCTGGTCGTCCTTATCGAAGGCAAAAGCGACCTCGAGCGGAAGCCGATCGACACGACTATCCGACAACACGCTTTCGCCAGATATGTCTAGGACATCTGTGGCTGAGACGTCGAGGCATACGTACGCAGTCAGTGATCCTGACGACAGCTCGGCGGACTGCATGGTGAACTTGTCATAACTCAGTTCACCGACGCCAACTGTCCCAGCCTCTGCCATTCCTTCGAGGGAACGAATCTCCGTTTCGAGCGCTTCGCCGGTCGATACGTCAGACATACGACGTGCATCTGCTCCGCCATCATGTGCGACGACACTCGACAACTTGAGGTAGTTGGCGTACGCCGCGGTCGCCGCGGCGAGCGCCTCCTCGTCTGACGCGAAGACCGGGGTGGGCGTCGGCGGGCTCGAAGTCGGCGCGGACGTCGCCGCCTCGGCACAACCCGCAAGGGGTAG
>NZ_JAODBG010000122.1 GCF_025463825.1 Cryobacterium sp. | reverse complement strand
CGGCCACGCCGGCCTCGTTGGAGAGCCCGGTCATGGTGCCCATGGCGTCGAAGAAGTTGGTGAAGACCAGGGTGAAGACGAGCATCACGGCCGCGAGCACGCCGATGCGCTCGAACGCGCCGAAGCTCACCTCGCCCACGAGGGACAGGTCCGGCAGCGCGACGAAGCTGGTCGGCAGCACGGGGGCGTTGAGGTTCCAGCCGTCCGGGTTGGTGCCCAGCGACGGGCCGACCGTGAAGATGGCCTCGAGGATGACGGCCAGGATCGTGGTGCCGACGATGCCGATCAGCAGGGCACCCTTGACCTTGCGGGCCACGAGGACGCCGATGACGAGCAGGCCGATCACGAAGACGGTGGTGGGCAGGCTGGCGACGGAGCCGGACTCGCCCAGCTGCAGCGGCGGCGAGGCCAGTCCGCTGGCGCGCACGAAGCCGGAGTCGACCAGGCCGATGAACGCGATGAACAGGCCGATGCCCACCGTGATGGCGATCTTGAGCTGACGGGGCACCGCGGTGAAGATCATCTGGCGCAGGCCCGTGCTGGCCAGCAGCACGATGATGAGCCCGTTGATGACGACGAGGCCCATCGCCTCTGGCCAGGTGACCTGGCCGACGACGCTCACGGCCAGGAACGAGTTGATGCCGAGCCCGGCGGCGAAACCAAACGGCAGGCGGGCGATGACACCGAAGAGGATGGTCATGACGCCGGCGGTCAGAGCCGTCACGGCGGCGACCTGTCCGTTGGGCAGCCAGTTGCCCGAAACGTCCACCGCGGCCTGGTCGGCGCTGAAGCCACCGAGGATGAGGGGGTTGAGGATGACGATGTAGGCCATCGTGACGAAGGTCACCAGGCCGCCGCGCACCTCCCGGCTCCAGGTGGAGCCGCGGCGGGTGATCTCGAAGTAGCGGTCCAGCGCTGACTTGGCGCCACGCCCGGTCGGCCCGGCCGGGCGTGATCCGGCCGCCGTTCCGGTCGGAGTGCCTGTTGTGGCGGTTGCCGCTGCGGCGGCGGACTCGTGCTCTGATGCGGAAATGATGCTCTCCCGGTCTATGTGCGGCGACGTGCCAAACGCCTTAGTCTACGACCCGGCGCGCAAGCCGTGGAAATCGGCCCAACCGCACTGGTCAAACGTGCGGCACGAATTTGCCCCAGGCCAGCCGTCGTTCACCCTGCGGATCGGACTCGATCCGGTCGCGGACGTCGATGATCCTGGTGAGCCGGTCCGCCTCGGTGTAGACCGGCCAGGCGGCGTCCGGAACGCCGGTGCCGGCGAAGGCGAGCCACCACCGCTGCATCCGCGCCCCGATGGCCTTGAAGGCCCGCCGGCCGCCCAGCACCGTCATGCCGCGGCCGAACCAGCCGTCCAGCCGGTCGAAGAGCGGGAAAAGTTCGAGGCCGTGGGTCGCATCCAGGCCCATCCGGCGCAGCAACCGGGGCGCGGCATCGAACCGGTAGAAGTACACCGGCGCAAAGCGGGAGTGCCCCTCCGCCACCTTCACACTCGGGTACCAGAACGAATAGTCGCCGCCGAAGTCGAGCGCGGCGCGTGCCGCGGGCATTCCCGGATACAGCGCCTTGAGCGCCTTCTTCGCCTTCTTCTTGGTGTTGGCGAAGACCGCCCGCATCCGCGGCGGCGTGGACGCGAGGATGTCGATACGGCCGCTGAACAGCGACCCCTCCCGCTCGTTGGTGCCGATCATCAGCGGGATCCGGTGCGCCCGGCCGTCCCGGAACGCGTCGAGCGGACGCTCGGGCAGGAAGTCCCCGTCGATGACCGGGCAGAGCGGGATCGTCCCAGGGTAGCGGTCGGGCGAGCGCACCGTGAGGGTCGTGGTCGCGCCGGCGAGGCGGGCCGGGTCGGCATCCAGCAGCAGCCGCACGGCCTCGGCGTCGGTGAGACCGGACTCGACCGGCCCGAAGTGGACGGATCCGGCGCCTGCCCCCTCTCGAGCGGAGCCCCGACCGACGGAACCCTGTCCAGCGCGGTGCACGAGATCATCGGTGCGCGCGCCCAGTGTCTGTTCGGCGAGGATGCCCACGAATGAGGCAGCCCACTCGGCGGTCAGCGCCGGCGGGTACACGGCGTTCGACGGGGCGCTCTGCGCGATCGCCCGGTGGAACAGGCCGGCGGCGGCCGGCACGGTCATCAGCGTGGTCACGGCGTTGCCGCCGGCCGATTCGCCGAACAGCGTCACGGCGTCGGGGTCGCCACCGAACGAGCGGATGTTGGCGCGCACCCAGGCGAGGGCGGCCACCTGGTCGCGCAGGCCCAGGTTGCTCTCGAAGGGACGCTCCGGCGTGGAGTAGCGGCTGAAGTCGAGGTAGCCGAGCGCGCCCAGGCGGTAATTGATGCCCACGTAGACGATCCCGCCACGGCGCACGAGACCCTCGCCCTGCCGGGGATTCTCCCGCGACGACCCGACGCTGTAAGCGCCGCCGTGCACGAACACCATCACCGGGCGCAGCGCCTCGTCGTCGACGGGAGCATCCGGGGCGATCACGTTGAGGTTCAGGCAGTCCTCGCTCTGCGGAATCCGCGGGTGAGCACCGGTGAACTGGCCCTTGTGGCTCTGGGGGGCCACCGGGCCGAAGGCGGCGGCGTCCCGCACGCCGGGCCACGGCCTCGCCGGTGCCGGCGCCCGGAACCGCAGCGGGCCCACCGGCGCCGCCGCGTACGGAATGCCGCGCCAGGCGCGAATGCCTCGCTCGCTCACGCCGCGCACCACGCCACCGGACACCCGGATCTCCAGCGGTGCGAGGCTGCGGGTTCCGGCGGGCTGCGTCATGGGCCGATCCTAATCCGGGGAGGTGACAGCCGCGCGCGGCGGTTATTTCACCGGGCTCACAGGCGACTGCGGGTGTCAAGCCGCACTACGCTCGATGAGGGCCGATCGACCCGGCACGGCCCGCTCCCAGAGAAACGAGAACCAATGGCACTGCCCTGGACCCTGCACGGCGATGGAAAGACCGTCGCTCCCACCGACGTGGTGGCCCCCGGGGAACGCCTCAACTGGCCCATCACCATCGGCATCGGCGCGCAGCACGTCGTCGCGATGTTCGGCGCCACCTTCCTGGTGCCGCTGATCACCGGGTTCCCGCCGAGCACCACAATCCTGTTCTCCGGCATCGGCACGATCCTGTTCCTGCTGATCACCCGCAACAAGCTGCCGTCCTACCTCGGCTCGTCGTTCGCGTTCATCGCCCCGATCACCGCCGCCGTCGCCACCGCGGGCATGGGCAGCGCCCTGTTCGGCATCCTGGCCGTCGGCGTTCTGCTGGCCGTGGTGGGCGCCGTCGTGCAGGTCACTGGGGCGGGCTGGATCGACGCGCTGATGCCGCCGGTGGTCTCCGGCGCGATCGTGGCGCTGATCGGTTTCAACCTGGCACCGGTGGCGAAGGCGAACTTCACCCTCGCTCCGCTCACGGCCGTGATCACCCTCGCCGCCGTCATCCTGTCGACCGTCGTGTTCCGCGGCATCCTCGGCCGCCTCTCGATCTTCCTGGGCGTGATCGTCGGCTATCTGGCCGCCGTGATCCAGGGCGAGGTCGACTTCAGCGCCGTCGGAAACGCCGCCTGGGTCGGCCTGCCGCCGCTCACCCTGCCGACCAACCCGTTCGAGAATCCCGCCGTCTGGACAATCCTGCCGGCCTTCCTGCCCGTGGTGCTGGTGCTGATCGCCGAGAACGTCGGGCACATCCGTGGTGTCGCGCAGATGACCGACAGTTCGGTGAACAAGCTCACCGGGCGGGCACTTCTCGCCGACGGCCTGGCCACGGTGTTGGCAGGATTCGGTGGCGGCTCCGGCACCACCACCTACGGCGAGAACATCGGCGTGATGGCCGCCACCCGCATCTACTCGACGGCCGCATATTGGGTCGCCGGCATCGTCGCGGTGCTGCTGGGCCTCTCCCCCAAGGTGGGCGCGGTCATCAGCACCATCCCCGAAGGTGTCCTCGGCGGTGTCACCACGGCCCTGTACGGCCTGATCGGTATCATCGGCGTGAAGATCTGGCTGGACAACCGGGTGGACTTCAGCAAGCCGGTGAACCAGTTCACGGCCGCGACCGCGCTGATCATCGGCATCGCCGACTACACCTTCAGCGCCGGCACCCTGACGTTCAACGGCATCGCGCTCGGCACCATCGCGGCCATCGTGATCTACCACGTCATGACGTGGGTGGCCCGCGTCCGCCGTACGGCGTAACCCGCACCACACGGCCCGCGAGCCGTGAGCAGAGCACCTTCCCGAGGCTTCTTTTCGGGGCTCAGCTCACGGCTCGCGGGCCTTTTGTGTGCCTAGGTGTGCAGGGCGGGGACGATCAGGTAGACGCCGTAGAGCACGATCAGGCCGCACAGGGTGAAGCAGAAATAGCCGGAGTACTGGGCCAGGCGCTTCTGGCCGGCGGTGAGCGGGTTGGCCTTGCGTGCCTTACGCGCCCGCTTGGCGTTTTTGGCCGCGCGGGCCGGCGTGAGCACCGTGATGGCGCCGGTGAACTCGGCAGGCTCCACAGTGGGGATGCGCCCGGCCGTGGTCAGCAGGCGAAGGCCCAGCGAGTAGAGCGAGACGACGACGGCCGATGACACCAGGGCGGCGGCGGCGACAACGAGGAAGGCGGCCCAGTCGATCACAGTGTTACCTTCTGTCGGTCCTTGCGGGACGGCTTGCGGGGCGTTTTCTTGATCCGGACGACGTGGCCGGCGTCATCGATGTCATGCAGCATGTTGTCGTGGGAGACCCTGTCGCGCTTGGACCAGCGGAACAGGATGTACACGACGGCGGTGCCGATCACCACGTCGAGGATGATGCCGATCGGGCCCAGCAGCGCCAGTCCGGCGGCGAACGCACCCATGATGGCGGAGGCCGGCAGGGTGAGCAACCAGCCGAGCGCGATCTGGCCGGCCATGCCCCAGCGCACGGTCGAACCGCGCCGGCCGAGGCCGGAGCCGATGACCGAGCCGGAGGCCACCTGGGTGGTGGAGAGGGCGAAACCGAGATGACTGGAGGCGAGGATGGTGGCGGCGGTACTGGTCTCGGCGGCGAAACCCTGCGCCGGCTTGATCTCGGTCAGCCCGCGGCCCATGGTGAGGATGATGCGCCAGCCACCGGTGTAGGTGCCGATCGCGATGGCGAGGGCGCAGCAGGCGACGACCCAGAACTGCGGCCCCGACCCGACGCTCTGGTAGCCGCCGGCGATGAGGGTGAGCGTGATCACGCCCATGGTCTTCTGCGCGTCGTTGGTGCCGTGCGAGAGGGCCACCAGCGACGAGGAGAAAATCTGCGCGTAGCGGAAGCCGCCACGGCCATCCGGCTTGCCGATGTCGCGACGGGTGATGGCGTAGGCCAGGCGGGTGGCGATGAACGCGACGATGCCCACGGTGATCGGGGCGATCAGAGCCGGCAGGATGACCTTGGCCAGGACGACGTCGTAGGCCACGGCTTGCGCGCCGACGCCGATGATGGTGGCGCCGATCAGGCCGCCGAAGAGGGCGTGGCTGGAGCTGGACGGGAGGCCCCGAAGCCAGGTGATCAGGTTCCAGACGATGGCGCCGATCAGGCCGGCGAAGATCATCTCGGGGGTGATCTGGATGCCGCCGTCGCCCTCCTTGATGATGCCGCTGGAGACGGTCTTGGCCACCTCGGTGGAGAGGAACGCACCGACAAGGTTCAGCACGGCGGCGACGCCGACGGCGACCTTGGGCTTCATGGCCCCGGTGGCGATCGGCGTGGCCATGGCGTTGGCCGTGTCGTGGAAGCCGTTCGTGAAGTCGAAGATGAGGGCTAGCGCGATGACCAGCACGACGATAAGGGTGAAATCCACCGGCGTCTTTCCTTGAGTATCGCCCCGGACCACGGCCGAACAGAGGTCCGCGCGCACGTCAAGAGAACTGGCTGGCTCGAAACCGGGCCTCGTTGATCCTGACATCCTCTGCCGGGCAGGTCAATTCAGCGGATGTTCAGCGGCCGTCTTCACAGGGTATAGAAACGGTCCGTGCAGCTTCAGCCGCGGGCCACGACGCTGGCGAGGTCTTCGCCGAAGGTGAAGGTCGCCTCGATGGGGATGCCGGCCAGCACGCCCGGCAGCCAATGCCTGGCGTCGTCCCACATGTCGTCCACGGGCAGCCGGGCGATGGTGAACCACTCCGGGTACAGCTCGTCGGACTCCCGCGGGGTGCCGCTCCAGCGGTCGGTGACGAAGACGTTCGACCGCTGGCTCCAGGCCGGCTTGTGCGGGAACAGGTACGTGAGCACTCCCATCGGGGTGAGCGCATCCGCCGTGACGGTCAGGCCGGATTCTTCCTCGACCTCCCGCACGGCCGCCTCGACGGCGGACTCCCCCGGCTCGAGCTTGCCGCCGAGGCCGACGATGTTACCCAGACCAAGGCCCTTCTTCTTGCGGCCCAGCAGCACCTGTCGTTCGCCGGTGTCGGAGAGGCGGGTGAGGTAGCACACGCACACCTGGGGCAGGTCGGTCATGGCTTCAATCGTAGCGAGCGGTCGGGTGCCGACGGCCGCAAGCGTTTTCCAAGGAATCTCAGTTACGCTGTATGCATGGATTTTGTGCCTGAGACCGGAACTATCACGATGTTCACCACCACGTGGTGCGGCTACTGCTCGCGTCTGAAGACGCAGCTCGACCGGAACGGCATCGGTTACACCGAGGTCAACATCGAGGAGGTCGAGGGCACCCCGGAGCTCGTGATGAGCCTGAACGGCGGTAACCAGACGGTTCCCACCGTCCTGTTCCCGGACGGCTCCGCCGCCACCAACCCGTCACTCGCGCAGGTGCAGGCCAAGCTCGCTCCGGCGGCCTGAACCAGCCCTCCTTCTTTCCCGCAGCAGAAATGCCCGGGCGGCCTGAGCCGCCCGGGCATTTCTGTGTCGACGCCGGGTTTAACCGAAGAGCACGGCCGCTTCGTCGTAGCGCGCCTGGGTGACCCGGTTGAGGTCCATGGTCGCGTCGGCGATGCTGACGTTGGCGATGTCGGTGCCCTTGAGGGAGACCATCGAGCCCCACTTGCCCTCGATGACGGCGTCGACGGCCGCCATGCCGAGACGGGTGGCGAGCACCCGGTCGTAGGCCGACGGGGCGCCACCGCGCTGGGTGTGGCCGAGGACCGTCGCGCGGGCCTCGATGCCGGTGCGCTCTTCGACCATCGGGGCGATGAGCTCGCTGATGCCGCCGAGGCGGGGACGGTTGAACGCGTCCAGGCCCTTGTGCGAGTGCGCCTCGCCCATCTCGGCGAGCAGGAACCCCTCGGAGACGACCAGGACCGGGGCGCGGCCGCGGTCGCGAACGCTCTCGACCCAATGGCAGATCTGCTCGATGGTCTGCGGCTGCTCGGGGATCAGGATGGCATGAGCGCCGCCGGCCATGCCGGAGTGCAGCGCGATCCAGCCCACGTGGCGGCCCATGACCTCGACGATCATGCAGCGGCCATGCGAGTCGGCCGTGGTGCGCAGCCGGTCGATGGCCTCGGTGGCGATCTCGACGGCGGTGTTGAAGCCGAACGAGTAGTCGGTGGCGGCGAGGTCGTTGTCGATGGTCTTCGGCACGCCGACGATCTTGATGCCGGCATCGGTGAGGCGACGGGCGGCCGTGAGGGTGCCCTCGCCGCCGATGGCGATGATGGCGTCGATTCCCTCGGCGTCCATGGTCTTCTGGATGTTCTCGGGGCCCGCATTCTCGCCCTCGAACGGGTTGGTGCGGGAGCTGCCGAGGATGGTGCCACCCTGGCGGGAGAGGCCACGAACGCTGTGCCGGTCGAGCTTCATGAACTCACCCTGCACCAACCCCCGCCAGCCGTTGCGGATGCCCACGAATTCGGAGTCGTAGGCGCGGCCGCCCTTGAGGACAGCACCCCGAATCACTGCGTTGAGGCCTGGGCAGTCTCCACCGCTGGTCAGGATACCGATCTTCATTTTCTGGCTACTCCTTTAGTGCATGCATGTTGTGGTGCGGCAGTCGCCCGTCCCCATCATGGCGGCGGGTGGATGCCTGAATCAAGTCAACACCGACGGCGCTGCTCTCAGTAGGGACTTCCGGCCCGGTGTCACAGCTCCCCGTCGAGCGCCTGCGAGAGCACGAAGGCCAACGCGCTGGCTTGCACCGAGTCGGCCGGGGAGAGCTCGTCGTCGTCGCCGTCGAGTGCGCGGGCCGCGAGGCCCTGCTTGCTGCCGATGAGTTCGGCGATGCGCGCGTCGATGGTGTGCGCGGCGATGATCCGCCACGCCGTCACCGGCTCGGACTGGCCGATACGGTGCACCCGGTCGATGGCCTGCGTCTGCTCGGCTGCGGTCCAGCTGAGTTCGGCGAGCACCACGTTGGAAGCGGCCTGCAGGTTCACGCCGACGCCGGCAGCGGTGAGCGAGCACACCACGACGGCGACCTCGGGGTCGGTGTTGAAGGAGTCGATCGCCGCCTGGCGGGCCAAAGCGCTCTGGTCGCCGCGCAACGACACCGTGCGAAGGCCCCGCTTGGCGAAGATCTCCTCCGCGGCATCCATCACATCGATGTGCTTGGCGAAGAACACAACCTTGCCCACCGAGTGCGCCAGCTGCGCCGCGTAGTCCGCCGCGAGGCCGGCCTTGGCCTGACCGATCTTGCGCACCATGGTGAACACGTTCTCACCGATGCTGGTGCCTTTGGACTCTTCGAGGTCGGCGTGTGCGACGGCGCGGATGTAGGCGGTGCGTTCGTCGTCGCTGAGCACCGGGGCCTTGACGCCGGGGTGCCGGGCGGCGATGAGGGCGTTGTAACGCTTGACCAGGCGGGCGCCGAGTTCGCGTTCGGCCTTCTGGATCGACCGGCCCAGTTCGCTATCCAGCTCGACCGGCAGGTCGGCGATGCGCTTGGCGGGCAGGTCGGCGGCGACGTCGACCTTGCGGCGGCGCACGATGCCCATGTCGATGACGGCGGAGCGGGCCGCGGTGTAGAAGCCGGCGTCCGCGGGGGTGAGGCCGGTTTCCTCCAGGCGCTGCATGAGCTTGGCCGTGGGCTTGTCGCCGTCGATCCAGCCGAGGAACTGCCAGATGGCCCGGAAGTCGTCGACGTCGTTGATCAGCGGGGTGCCGGTGAGCGCCATCAGCAGCGGGTTGTTGCCCGGGGTACGGCGGCGGATCTGGTCGGCGAGGCTGAGCACGTGCTTGGAGCGCTGCGACTGCAGGTTTTTGATGAAGTGCGCCTCATCGACGACCATGCCCTTGAAGCCGAGGGTGCCGAGCCACGCGAGGTGGCGGTCGAGGACGTCATAGTTGACCACGACGACGTCGGCGAAGGCGTCGAGGGTGTCGCCGTCACCGTGGATGACGGTGGCGCGGCGGTGCGGCGTCCACAGCTCTACTTCGCGTACCCAGTTCATCTTCACGACGTTGGGCACGATCGCCAGCAGCGGGTACGCGCCGGAAACGGAGGCGGCGAGCAGGCTCTGCGCGGTCTTGCCGAGGCCGGGCTCGTCGGCGAGGAGGTAGCTGCGGTGGCCGAGGCGGGCACTCTCGATGAAGCGCGCCTGGTGCCGCATCAGCTCCATGCCGCGCGGGGAGAATCTGTCGACGATCGGGGCCTCGGGCAGGTCCATGCTGGCGGCCTGGCCACCGGAGCCGTACTCGAACGACTTGAACAGGGGACCGAGCAGTTCCCAGTTGGCCAGGCGGCGCGCGGAGGAGACCGGGGCGGCCTTCACGGCGCTGAAGTCGGGGGCGAGGAACGGGTTGGCAAGCTGGCGGGCCCGCACGGACTGCGGGATGACCTGGTTCTGCGGTACCTCGGGCTTGGGCTCGGGTTCGCGGGTGATGATGAGTTCATCCGGGCTGAGCTCGGCGCCGGATTCCAGCAGCCAGTCGCGGCGGAAGCGCTGCGCGACGGTGGAGACGCCGGCATCCGGCTCGAGCAGGGTGATCAGGCTCGTGTCGCGGGCGGCGGTCTTCGCCAGGATCTGGGCGATGCCGTCGAGGCGTTTGAGCAGCTCGGCACGGTTCGCGTCGGTGAGTTCGCTGTCGGTCTTGACCCTGGCGCGCTCCTCGCGCATGAGCAGCGCGATGACCTGGTACTTGGTGCGGTTTGTGGGGCCGAGCTTGGCCCCGCTCTGCGCCTTGGCCTCGACTTCGCGCACCTTGCGGGCGAGGATCGGGATGATGGGGGCGTCATCGTCGCGGGAACGCGGACGTTGACGAGTTCGACCGCTGCCGGCGCCAGCGCGGCCCGCTCCGTTGGGGCGGGTGTAGGCCATTTCTCTCCACTTCACACCAGCGCGTACAAACATGCGCGCTCGTCGTGTTGCGCATCCACGGGATGCCTTTGCGATCGATACGCCGAACCCCAGAATCGAGCAACACGACGCCGCATCGGTCAGGCATGAATGCGCTGATCGCTGCAGGGCCACGGTCGAGACACTGACTGGGTTCTCCAGACGTGCCTTCAGTCTATGCCCGTGCCCGGATTCAGCGGTGCATTGACACCGGGACCTTTGTGCGCACCCCGACGATGATGAACACCAGAGCGGCGATGAACTGTGCGGACACCCAACCCTGGCCGTGCAGGTCGAGCACCACGATCGGGTTCCACAGCACCACGATGGGCACCAGGCCGATGAGCCACCACCATGACTTCGCCTGGATCACGAAAACGCAGATGATCAGCGCCAGGATGCTGACGATATACCGGACGATGACGAAGCTGTCCACGTCCAGCAGCGCCAGCCCGGCCAGCAGCGCGATCGCGCCGAGCAGGCCGGGCGCAAGGGCGGACCTGGTGAAAGTGGGTTCTGCCGGGGTGCCCATCAGACGCCCCCTCCCCCGCCGCCGCCGCCGCCACCGCCGACGGATCCACCGCCGCCAGAGCCGGATCTGGAGGAACTCGCCGCGCTGCCCGACCACGCCGACGCGGTGCTGGTGGCGAATGAGGCCACCCCGGTCGCGAAATATGCGGCGGTGAACGGTGAGTTGCCCACATACCAGTCAGGCTGTTCGTGGGTGGTGTCGTAGTAGTCGCCGAGGACCTTCGACCACTGCTTTTCCTCGCCGGTGAGCACGGCGATCGGCAGCAGCCGTTCATACAGCTTCAGCACCTGGACGGGTGCGGTGGCCACGGGCCCGGCACCATCGGGCCGGTATGCCGTGCGCAGCGCCCCCTCGGGGCTTTGCAGCACCCGGAGCCGGTCGGCTTCGGCCAGCGAAATGTACACGATGACGCCCTTCAGGTAGTCGCGGAGTTCGGCGCCGCGAGCGGTGAGCGGACACACTTCGACGGTGACTGCAAGCGTAACAATCGTGGCCGCGAGTCCCGCCACCAGGAACAGCGCGGGCCAGGCGCCTGCAACCTCGGTGGCGAATGAGATGATGCTGGCCACGAGGGCGAGGATCCCGAAGAGGATGGCGGCGGCGATCAGCCAGCGACGTAGCGAACCGCCCTTCTTCTCCCGCAGTCCGTCGGTGATCATCCGTTTGCGGGCGCCACTGCGCACCTTCTGCAGCGCGGTGCCCAGTTTGGTGCTCTTCTTCTTGAGATCGCGGATGGCGCCGATCGGTTGGCGTGCAGGGAACAGCGCATCCAGCACCTTGCGCTCGGTGGCGTCAAGGCCGTCGCGGCTGCGCAGCTCGAGCAGGTAGTGATTCTTGCCGTCGCCCTCGAGCACTCGTACGTTGCCGCGCACCGCGAACTGCAGGAACTGGGCGGTGAGCGCCCGGCTGGCGGCGCGGGAGCCGAGCACGTCACCGGCGTGCAGCAGATTCGCTCCGGCAGGTGGCAGGTACTCGGGGATGATGGTGGGCCGGCCGGGCCGGTTGCGCCACCGCGTGCTCCGGGCGACCACCGCGAGGGCCGCCGCCACCAGCGAGGCGATCGCGGCGGCGAGGGCGATCGCGGGAAACGGGTTGGCGGTGAACGAGTCGTCCCTGGGCACGAAGGTTCCGTCGGCGAAGGCGACGGCCAACGCGAGCCCCTCGTGCGGGCCCAGGTCGCGTGCGGAGACCTCGATCACCCATTCGTCACCGTCGGAGGAGCTGTCGAGCGTGTCGCACGCCGTGCCGGATGCCGAGCCACCCTGGTAGCAGGCGGTCTGGCCGGTCAGGGCAGGCACCAGGTCCGGCGCAACGTGCACGGTCGCCGACACGGTTCCGAACGGCTGCGCCCAGCCCGTTCCGTTCACTTCCCAGTAGAACTCCTGGTCGGCGGCGTCGTCGGGGAAGAGGACGACGTGCCGTTGGGTGTGGCTGATGACGTAGGTCTGGTCGCCGTGTACGTAACCGTCGTCGGCGATGGTGATGCTGAGGTATTCGGCGTCGGAGTCGTCGGAAATGGTCTCGGTCTCGTAGTCCCGCTCGTGTCCGTCTCCGTCGGTGACTGAGTCGACGGAGATACCGGTGGGCTGGCCCCGGTAATGGGTGGGGATGTTGCGGCGGATGCCGTGATTCTGGTCGATCTCAGGGAACTCCGCGACGAGAGTTTCGGTGCTGGCCAGGGTCGAGCGCCCCTCGTCGTCGCGGTCGATCCGGTAGTCGGCTTGCAGGGACGCGAAGCTGAAGTCGTCGACGTCGGCCGGCAGGCGTTGCTCGGTTACCTGCGCCGGTCCCTCGATCGTCTGCGCGCTCGCCCCGGATGCTGCGAACCCGAGGAGTCCCGTGAGCGTCAGCGCGCCCACAGTCAGGCTGGTGAGGAGCCGAAGGCGTCTGCGCATGCCTTCATGCTAGCCATCGCCGCGGCCAGTGCGCGGTCAGGCGGGCTGGGTACTGACCGGCACGGTGAGCGGATGTTCCAGGGCCTCGACCAGCGCCGGTCGCAATTCGGCGTGCCAGACGTCGTAACCGGGCTCGGTGAGACGGAGTCCGTCGGTTGACCACTCCGCACTGAGCCGGCCTTCGGCGTCGGCCAGAACCGGCCAGAGGTCAAGGTAGCGAGCCTTCACCGTTGGCGCGAACTGGCGCAGGTGCCGATTGACCGACCGGATCACCGACGTGAAGTCCTCTTCCCGCGGCGGCACAGACTGGACCAGCAGCCGGGCGGTGGGAAGCTGCTTGCGCAGGTCGCAGAGGATGGTTTCGATGTTGCGCACGATGTATTCATCGGAGCGGTGCCAGCCCACATCGTTGGTGCCCACCTGCAGCACGACGGCGTCGGGCGCGGCGGCCACGACATCGTCGAGCCGGGCGATCACCTCATCTGTCGTGTCGCCGTTCACCCCGAGGTTGTGAACCTGGAACTCAGGAAATCGTTCTTCCCATCCGGCGGCAGCGCTGAGACCATCACCGACGAACACCACCACTTCAGACATGCTGCCTCCCGCGCTTGCCTTCCATAATGCGTCAGCGGATGGGGCTTGGCTAGAGTTCAAGCTGGCAACCTTCCGTCAGACCCCCATGCCCCCTCCGGCGGGTCTCCCCACCGGCACAACGCCCATTTTCCGCCCCTGTCAATCCCCCCACGGATGGTTGCGCTTCGTAGGTCGTCCCTCCGGGCCTTGAGAAGCTCGACCAGCGGATGGCGGCGTGACGTGGGCTCAGCGCTGGTGGGATCAGTGGTCGTGCTGTTCCTGGGCGGCGGGGCTTTTGCTGTGCAGCTGGATGAGCTTTTGGCCGGGGTCCGCGGACGCGGGTGGCCTGAGCCAGTAGGCGCCGGAGTGTTCGAAGATCTGCCAGCCTTGGTTGTGCAGTAGCCGGTG
>NZ_JAODBG010000119.1 GCF_025463825.1 Cryobacterium sp. | reverse complement strand
CGGCCACCATGCCCCGACTCACTGAGGAGAATCCATTGTCGAAGATCAAGGTTGCAGGTACTGTCGTCGAGCTGGACGGGGACGAGATGACCCGCATCATCTGGCAGGCCATCAAGGACTCCCTGATTCACCCGTACCTCGACATCGACCTCGAGTACTACGACCTCTCGATCCAGAAGCGTGACGAGACCGACGACCAGATCACGGTCGACGCGGCCCACGCGATCCAGAAGCACGGCGTCGGCGTGAAGTGCGCCACCATCACCCCCGACGAGGCCCGCGTCGAGGAATTCGGCCTGAAGAAGATGTGGCCCTCGCCGAACGGCACCATCCGCAACATCCTGGGCGGCACCATCTTCCGTGAGCCGATCATCATCTCAAACATCCCGCGCCTGGTGCCCGGCTGGAACAAGCCCATCATCATCGGCCGCCACGCGTTCGGCGACCAGTACCGGGCCACGAACTTCCGGTTCGAGGGCGAAGGCACCCTGACCATGACGTTCACCCCGAAGGACGGCGGCGAGCCGCAGCAGTTCGAGGTCTTCCAGTCGCCCGGCAGCGGTGTGGCGATGGGCATGTACAACCTGGACAAGTCGATCATCGACTTCGCCCGTGCGTCGCTGAACTACGGCCTCGAGCGCAACTACCCGGTCTACCTGTCGACGAAGAACACCATCCTGAAGGCCTACGACGGCCGGTTCAAGGACATCTTCCAGGAGATCTTCGACGCCGAGTTCAAGGAGCGCTTCGAGGCCGCAGGCCTCACCTACGAGCACCGCCTGATCGACGACATGGTCGCCGCGGCGATGAAGTGGGAGGGCGGCTACGTCTGGGCCTGCAAGAACTACGACGGCGACGTGCAGTCCGACACCGTGGCGCAGGGCTTCGGGTCGCTGGGCCTCATGACCAGCGTGCTCTCCACCCCCGACGGCAGCGTCGTCGAGGCGGAGGCCGCGCACGGCACCGTGACCCGGCACTACCGCCAGCACCAGCAGGGCAAGCCCACCTCGACCAACCCGATCGCGTCGATCTACGCCTGGACCCGGGGCCTGACGCACCGCGCCAAGCTGGATGAGAACCCGGCGCTGGCCGAGTTCGCGCACACCCTCGAAGACGTCGTCGTGAAGACCGTCGAGAGCGGCAAGATGACCAAGGACCTCGCCGGTCTCGTCGGACCGGAGCAGGCGTTCCTCACCACCGAGGAATTCCTGGCCGCGATCTCCGACAACCTGCAGACCCGCCTGGCCTGACCCGCCCGCCCGCCCGCCCCTGATGAAGGCCCCGCCGATCCGGCGGGGCCTTCGCTGTACCCAACGGCACCCGGTGCGGACTAATGCACCCGGTGCGCCGGGCACAATTGTCCGCACCGGGCACAGTCGGCCCGGATCGAGTGCGCCCGGGCGCGGGCCACTGCTGGTGCGCGCGGGCAGGCGAGGCGAGAATGGTGCCATGTCCACGCTCACGGGAGCTTTCCGTCGGTATCCGGTTGTGGCGGCAACCATCCTGATCGGCCTGCTCGGACTGCTGCTCTGGGCCGCCGGGCTCCCCGTCGCCGTGCAGTGGCTGTTCTCCGGCCTCGGCCTGGTCGTGGTCGGCAGCCAGAGCGCCGGCATGATCCGGCGGATGCGCCACGGCGCGTTCGGCGTCGACCTGCTGGCGATCCTGGCCCTCATCGCCACCATCCTGGTCGGCGAGTACGTGGCCACCCTGCTGATCGTGCTGATGCTCTCCGGCGGGGCGGCGCTGGAAGACTTTGCGGCGGGGCGGGCGCAGCGGGAGCTGAGGACCCTGCTCGACCGGGTGCCGCAGGTCGCGCACCTGCTGCGCGACGGGTCCGCCGACGTGGAGGACGTGCCGGCCACCCTGGTGCGGGTCGGCGATCTGCTTCTGGTGCGGCCGGCCGAGATCGTGCCCGTGGACGCCGAGCTGGTCTCGGCCGTGGCCGCGTTCGACGAGTCCTCGCTCACCGGCGAGAGCCTGCCGGTGGAGCGCCGCGCCGGCGACCCGGTGCTCAGCGGATCGATCAACGGCCAGGCCGCTGCCACCGTGCGGGCCACCGCCCTGGCTGCGGACAGCCAATACCAGCAGATCGTGGCGCTCGTGGCCGAAGCCGCCGCCAGCAAGGCCCCCGTCGTGCGTCTCGCCGACCGGTACGCCGTGCCGTTCACCGCGGTGGCCCTGCTGCTCGCCGGCCTGGCCTGGTACGTCGCCGACGACCCGGTGCGCTTCGCCGAGGTCCTCGTCGTCGCCACGCCCTGCCCGTTGCTGCTCGCCGCCCCGATCGCGTTCATGGGCGGCATGAGCCGGGCGGCCCGAACCGGCATCATCGTCAAGGGCGGGGGAGTGCTCGAGAAGCTCGACCGCGCCCGGACCGTGGTGTTCGACAAAACCGGCACCCTCACCCACGGCACGCCGGCCATCGCCCGGGTGAGCCCGGAGCCACCGTTCGCCGAGGAGGAGCTGCTGACCCTGGCGGCGTCGACCGAGCAGTATTCGTCGCACGTGCTGGCCGCATCCGTTCTCGCAGCCGCGGACCGGCGCGACCTGACTCTGCTCCGCACCGAGTCAGCCGCGGAGGTGCCCGCCCACGGGGTGACCGCCAGGTTCGGCGACCGCGAGGTGGTCGTGGGCAAGCTGGCGTTCGTGGCCGAGCACGCCCCGGATGCCTACCCGGCGGACCTGGCCGGGGGAGAACTCGCGATCTACCTGGCCGTGGACGGCCGGTTCGCGGGCTTCCTCGTCGCTGCCGACCAGCTGCGCGACAACGCCCGCGCCACCGTGCTGGCCCTGGCCAAGCTCGGTGTGCAGGAGTCCATGATGCTCACCGGGGATGCGCGGCCGGCCGCCAACCACATCGCCAGACTGGTGGGCATCACCCGGGTGCGCGCCGACTGCCTGCCCGCCGACAAGGTCGACGCCGTGCGGGCCATCCGGGAGCGGCCGGTGATCATGGTCGGCGACGGCGTCAACGACGCACCGGTGCTCGCCGTGGCCGACGTCGGCATCGCCATGGGCGCCAAGGGGGCGACGGCGGCAAGCGAATCAGCGGATGCCGTGATCCTGCTCGACGACCTGTCCCGCGCCGCCCGAGCGGTCGCCATCGGCCGGGACACCGTGCGCATCGCCCTGCAGAGCATCTGGCTGGGCATCGCGCTGAGCATCGGCCTGATGATCGTCGCCGCGTTCGGCCTGATCCCGGCCACGACGGGCGCGCTGCTGCAGGAGGCCGTCGACCTGGCCACCATCCTGAACGCCCTGCGCGCGATCGGCGGTCGCCGGGACGCGCGCGCGCGCGGCGTTGCCGCCCGGATCCCGCCCGCCACCCGGACGGTGCCCGCGCGGATCTGACGGTCGGGCCGGTCGCTCGCGCATCCCGCACCGACCGTCGTCGCACGGCCGAGCCGCGGAGGATCCGCGGCGCCAGGTCGCCGCCGGGACGGCGCCGACCGTTTACGCTGAGAGGATGCCACGCATGCGTTCACCGTTTGGTCGCGGACCGGGCCGGCCGGCGAACGCACCCCGGCTGGGCCGCGACGTCTACGTGCTCGGCGTGATCGCCTTTTTCGTGATGGTGGGCTTCGGCGTGGTCGTGCCGGTGCTGCCGGTCTACGTGAAGAGCTTCGGTGTGGGCAACCTGGAGATCGGCGCGGTGGTGTCGGCGTTCGCGCTGATGCGCTTCCTCGCCAGCCCGGTCTGCGGCAAGCTCATCGACTGGGCCGGGGAACGCACCATCCTGGCCGTGGGCATCGGCATCGTCGCCGTGTCCAGCGGGCTGCTCGGCATCGCCGGCAGCTACCCGCACCTGCTGCTGCTGCGCGGCGTGGGCGGCATCGGTTCGGCGATGTTCTCGGTTGCGGCGATGACCCTGCTGCTGCGCACCACCGCGCCGGGCATCCGCGGCCGGGCGGTGGGCTTCTACCAGGGCGGATTCCTCATCGGCGGCATGGCGGGACCGGCGCTCGGCGGACTGCTGGCCACCATCTCGCTGACCGCGCCGTTCTTCTTCTACGCGGGCACCCTGGCCGTCGCCGGGGTGATCGGCCTGGTGCTGCTGCGCCCGGCCACCCGAGCCGGGGCCGGCGGCGCTGGCGCCTCCACGCCGCTGCTGCCGCTGCGCACGGTACTGCGCGACCCCCGATTCCGCGCGGCCTGCCTGGCGAACTTCGCGCAGGGCTGGTCGTCGTTCGGAGTGCGGGGCGCCCTCGTGCCGGTGCTCGTCGTCGAGGTGCTCAAGGGCCCGAGCGCCTGGACCGGCATCGCGTTCGCGGTCGCCGCCGTGGCGCAGGCGCTTGCCCTGGCGCCCGCGGCCCGGTTCGTCGACACCGTCGGCCGTAAACCGGCGATCTTCGGCGCATTCGCGGTGGCGGCGGTCACGATCACGGTCATCCCGTTCGCGCCGAACATCTGGCTGCTCACCGCGCTGCTCTGCGTCTACGGTGTCGCCGCGGCGTTCATGGGCACCGCGCCCGCCGCATCCGTCGGTGACGCCGCCGGCACCGCGGGCGGCCGGCCGGTGGCGATCTTCTCGATGTTCTCCGACTTCGGCGCCATCGTCGGCCCGCTCGTCGCCGGGGTGCTGGCCGACTCGGTGTCGTACCCGGCCGCGTTCCTGCTCGGCGGCCTGCTGTTCGCCGCCACCTCGCTCTACGCCCTGCGGATGCCCGGCGGCCTGCCCGCCCAGAGCGCCCCGGAGCCCCCGAATCCCGACCCGCCCCGACCATCGGTGCAGTCCGCCTGACGTGTCGGGTATGCCCATCCGGTTCTACGGTGGGGGCATGGACTACCTCGAGGTGCCGGTGCCGGCGGACCTGGCGCCCGACGTGCAGCGGCTGTGGTACCTCGAACAGGCTGCGGAACAGCGCTACGAGCGCATCTTCCCGCAGCCCGCACTGCACCTGATCCTCAACCTGTCCGACCCGTACCGGCTGTTCGACCTGCAGACCGGGGCGGTGCGCGTGCTGCGAACCGGGTTCCTCTCCGGCCTGCAACCGCGGTTCCTGATGACCCAGAGCCCGCCGGCCATCCGCCACGTCGCCGCCGAACTGGCCCCGTTCGCGGCCGCCCGGTTCCTCGAACTGCCCGCCACCGCCCTCACCGGAACCGTGCGGGAGAGCCAGGGGCTGTTCGGCGACACCGACGCCCTGTGCCGGACGGCCCGGCGCGCCACGGACCCCGCCGCCGCCGTGGGGCTGCTGGGCGCGCACCTCCGGGCGCACCGGCTGCCCGGCGCCGCACCACCGGCGGTGGTGCGAGCCTGGGCGGCGATCCACCGGGACCCGGGTGCGCCCATCCCGGTGATCGCGGCGGCCGCCGGGCTCAGCCACCATCACCTCATCGAGAACTTCCGCACCTGGTGCGGGGTGACGCCCAAGGCCTACGCCGACATCGTCCGGTTCCGCCAGTTCATCCAGGCCCTGCCCCTGCAAGGGCCGATGCCCAGCTGGGCCGGCCTGGTGGCCACCTCCGGCTACTACGACCAGCCGCACTTCATCCGGGTCTTCCGCGCGTTCACGGGCCTCTCGCCCAGCCGGTACCTCGACATCGTCACCCGCTACGGGCCCGAGTACGCCGCCTTCGTGCCGTTGGAGGTGCTCGAGGGCGTGCCGGAATTTTCTACAAGACCCCCACTGCCCTGACTCGCTAGCGTGGCGGTGTCCCGGACTGGCCGGGACACCGCCTCCCGGGAGCCATCATGGACGTGTCATTCAACTGGCTGGCCATCGCGCTGGCCGCGATCTCGTCGTTCATCATCGGCCGGCTCTGGTATTCGGTGGTGTTCGCCCGCCCCTGGCAGCGCGCCGCCGGCGTCACCGACGAACAGCTGAAACACGGCACGGCGCGGGTCTTCGGCGGATCGCTGATCCTGGCGATCGTGATGGCGATCAGCCTCGCCGCGTTCATCGGCTCGAACGGCCTGGGCTTCGGCGTGTTCGCCGGGTTCGCGACCGGGGCCTCGTTCGTCGCCGCCGCATTGGGGGTGAACTACCTGTTCGAACGACGAAGCCCGGTGTTGTTCGCCATCAACGGCTCCTACAACGTGGTCTCGTTCACCGTGATGGGTGCCATCATCGGCGCGATGCAGTGAGGTTCAGGCGCCCAGTTCCTTGCGGCCGGAGAGAATCCCGCTGACGGTGGCGACCACGGCGAACACCCCGGCCACGATCGGCTGGCCCAGGTCCCACCAGGCCAGCGCGGCGGCGCCGAACACGAAGATCTCCACGATCGCCTTGCCGAACGGGTCGAGCTTGAACACGGCCTTCGGTGAGCGGAACAGGGCCCAGACCAGGATCGCGAAGGCCGGCGCGAGGATGCCCACCAGGATGCCGGGCCACGGCAGCGGCCAGGCCAGGAACCCCCAGAGCGCCAGGCTCACGAAGGCGAACAGTTCGAGCAGGAAGCGGAGGATGTCGTTGGCACCGACGGTGGGAGAGGCGGGGGTGGGGTTCACCTGCCAATCCTACCGACCGGGCTACTTGAAGATGATGGTGCGGGCCCCGTCGAGCAGCACCCGGTTCTCGGCGAACCACTTCACCGCCTGGGTGAGCGTGCGGCTCTCCTCGTCCTGACCGATCGCGACGAGCTCACCCGAGGTGCGGGAGTGGTCGACTCGCACCACGTTCTGCTCGATGATCGGGCCCTCGTCGAGGTCGCTCGTCACGAAGTGGGCGGTGGCGCCGATGAGCTTCACGCCGCGGGCGTGGGCCTGCTTGTACGGGTTGGCGCCCTTGAAACCGGGCAGGAACGAGTGGTGGATGTTGATCGCGCGGCCCTCGAGGTACGCGCACAGCTCGGGGGAGAGGATTTGCATGTACCGGGCGAGGACCACCAGTTCGATGTCGTTCTCTTCCACGGCTCCCACCACCCGAGCCTCGAACGCGGCCTTGCTGGCCGCATCCGTGATCGGCATCGACTCGAACGGCACGCCGTAGAAACCGGCCAGGTCACGCAGGGTGCCGTGGTTGCTGAGCACCAGGGGCACCTGCACCGCGAGCTGGCCGCCACGCTGGCGGAAGAGCAGGTCGTTCACGCAGTGGCCCGCGGTGGAGGCGAGCACGAGGGTGCGCAGCGGCCGGCCCACGACGTCGATGACGGAGGCCATGCCGTAGCGCTCGATGATCGGGTCGAGGGCGGCCTGCAGTTCCTCGCGATTGGCGGGGGATTCCACTTGCAGGCGGATGAAGAACCGGCCGGTGTCGGCGCTGGAGAACTGCTGGCTCTCGGTGATGTTGCCGCGGGCGTCGACGATGGCACCGCTGACGGCGTGCACGATACCGGGCTGGTCGGGGCAGACGAGGGTGACGACCAGGTGGTGATGGTGCGCGGGCATCGAAGGGCTGGGGTTCATCGCTCCAGATTACCCGGCTGGGCGGGTCCCGCCCCGCTGGCGCCGGGTCGGCAGCCGGCTCCGGACTCGCAGCGACGGCGTTACCGATTCCGGCCGCCCGGGAACAGCGGCGGAGCGAGCGCGTAAAGCGGCGCAATAATCCGGCAATGTTTTGGTTGTCTCCCCGAAACCGCAGGATGCTGAGATGGACACCAGATAGCCGGGCTCCCCAAGGACCCTGCACCACTGCGATGCGGAAAGGCAGACACACGATGACCGATGGACACCTGCGGGCGCTCGATACCC
The DNA here is from genome assembly GCF_025463825.1 of Cryobacterium sp. GTDB lineage: Bacteria > Actinomycetota > Actinomycetes > Actinomycetales > Microbacteriaceae > Cryobacterium. Next base: position 141,546 of record NZ_JAODBG010000119.1, on the reverse strand, counting down.
GGCCGACGACGATCACCGGAACGGTCATCCACGGCAACGCCTGGGGCCGGGTGATCGGGTTTCCCACCGCGAACATCGAGGTGCCGGGTTTGTCGGCGCATGCCGGTATCTGGGCGGCGATCGTGCACGGCGAGTCCCTGCCGTCCGACGGCGTGTTGGCGGCCGTGTCGGTGGGCACCCGGCCGACGTACTACGGCGACGCCGGCTTCCCGCTGCTCGAGGCTCACCTGTTGGACTACGCCGGTGACCTGTACGGCCAGGAACTTTCCGTCGAGCTGCGCCTGATCCTGCGCGCCGAGGTGGCCTTCGTCGATACCCCCGCCCTTGTCGACCAGCTCGCCGTGGACGTGCAGGACACCCGCGACTGGTACGCCGCCGGGGCGCGCGCCGCCGCCTGACGTTTCGCTGGCCGTGCACTGGAAACAACGCCCGCTCCGTGGCCAGGCCCCGGCCGGGAGCGCGGACCCGGCGCTACGCCGCTCCGAACGGCAGGGCCGCCGGGAGGCCGCCGTGGTCGCGGGCTTGCGGGAGCTGCGCGCCCGACGCGGCCAGGCGCCGACCCACCAGGCGCTCGCCGAGCACAGCGGTCTGCCGGTCGGCTGGCTGCGGTGGGCGTACCCGTCACTCGAGGACTTATCCGGCTAAACTGGTCTACGGTCGGCGGAACTTCGCGCGGCCCCGGGCGCGCACGTCGGCGCGCACCGCTTGAAGAACCCGCGCAGCCCGGGCCGGTCCAGCCGCCCGTGCTGCGGGCAAGCGGATCCTGTCTGTGAGCCACAGCACCCATGTCATTCACCGCGCCCATCTCGCTGCCCTCGTCCGGCCGTCCCCGGCCGGGCGAAACTGCACCGTCCGGCCCGTTCCCCTGGATCGGTCTGATCGCCCTCTCCGCCGCCGTGTTCCTCTCGGTCACCTCCGAGATGCTGCCGACCGGCCTGCTGCCCGAAATGAGCAGCTCCCTGGGCGTGAGTCAGTCCGACGTCGGCCTGCTCGTATCCTGGTTCGCGTTCACCGTCGTGATCACCAGCACGCCGTTGGCGCTGTTCACCAAGCGGATGCCCAGGCACGGCCTGATCGTGATGGTCCTCGTCGTCTTCGCGCTGAGCAACGTGTTGACCGCCATCGCGCCCGACTACACCTTCGTGGTGATCTCCCGGGTCCTCGGCGGGCTGGCGCACGGCCTGTTCTGGGGCGTCGTCGGCGCGTACTCCGCGCACCTGGTGCCCAAGGACCAGATCGCCCGCGCCGTATCCATCACCATCGCCGGCGGCACGCTGGCCTTCGTGTTCGGGGTGCCGTTGGGCACCTTCGCCGGCCACGTGCTGGGCTGGCGGATGTCGTTCATCGTGCTGGCCGGGCTGATGCTCGTCGGCGCCGTCGTGATCTGGCGCTTCCTGCCCAAGGTGGAGCACTACACCGCCCAACGCACCGAAACCGTGACCACTGCGACCGGCACCGTCACCACGGCCAGATTGCCGCGCGACCCCACGATCGGCCCGGTGGCGCTGGTCTGCGCGATCACCGCTCTCACCATGATCGGGCACTACACCTTCTACACCTACATCGCCCCGTTCCTCAGCGACACCCTCGCGGTCGGCAGCGACGTCGTTGCGCCGCTGCTCTTCGCCTACGGCATAGCCGGGGCCGCCGGCCTGTTCATCAGCGGCGCCGTGTTCAGCAAGCGGCCGCAGCTCGGCCTGGTGCTCGGCCTGGCCGTCACCGCGGTGAGCGTGAGCGTGCTCGCCGTCTCGACCCAGACCCTGCCGGTCGCGATCGCGGCCTTCCTGGTCTGGGGCCTGGCGTTCGGTTCGTTCCCGCCGCTGCTGCAGACCCGGCTGCTGCACACCGCGTCGGTGCGCATCCGCGACACCGCCAGCGCGGTGTACACCACGGCGTTCAACATCGGTATCGGCCTGGGCGCCTTCGTCGGCGCGTTCCTGCTCGACCGGGTGGGCCTGGGCACGGTGCCGTTCGTCTACGTGGGCATCATCCTGGTAGCGCTGGTCCTGGTGCTGGCCAGCGACCTCGTCATCCGCCGCCGCCGCGCCTGACCCGCTAGCGCTGGGCGGTGGGCAGGGGCGGCCGGGCGGCCGCGATGGCGAGAATGCGGCCGCGGCAGACGAACCAGCCCAGGATCAGCGCCGGGATGATTCCGGCGAGCGAGCTGATGGTGAGCGTGCCGACCGGCCAGTCGAAGGCCATCAGCACCAGCACCGCCGCGAGGAAGACCAGGGTGAGGTAGCCGGTGTACGGCGCTCCCGGCATCCGGAACGCCGGTCGGGTGAGGATGCCGGCCTTCGCCCAGGCCTGCAGGCGCAGCTGGCAGAGCACGATCATGCCCCAGGCGCTGATGATACCGATCGCGGCCATGTTCAGCACGATCTCGAACGCCTCGTCGGGCACGATCGCGTTCAGGCCGACACCGAGCAGGGTGACCACACCGGTGAGCAGGATGCCGCCGAACGGCACCCCGTTGCGGCTCACCTTCTCGGCGAAACGCGGTGCCGACCCGGCCAGCGACATCGAGCGCAGGATGCGTCCGGTGGAATACAGTCCGGCGTTCAGCGACGACAGCGCCGCGGTGAGCACGACGAGGTTCATGATCACGTCGACGCCCTCGACGCCGATGGAGCCGAAGAAGGTGACGAACGGGCTCACGCCGGCCTCATATGCCGTGTACGGCAACAAGAGGGAGAGCAGCAGGATCGAGCCGACGTAGAAGACCGCGATGCGCACGATGACGGTGTTGATCGCCTTGGGCATCACCTTCTCCGGGTGCTCCGTCTCGCCGGCGGCGGTGCCGATCAGCTCGATCGAGGCGTAGGCGAAAACCACGCCCTGCACCACCAGCACCGAGGCGATGATGCCGTTGGGCAGCCAGCCGCCGTTGTCGGCGATGAGGGAGAAGCCCACCTCCGCGCCCTCCACCGGGGTGCCGAAGATGACCATCCAGGTGCCGACCAGCAGGAAGGCCACGATGGCGACGACCTTGATCAGCGCGAACCAGAATTCCAGCTCACCGAAAACCTTGACCGAGAGCAGATTGAGGCTGAGCACCACGGCGAGGGCGATCAGCGCGAACAGCCACTGCGGCACGTTACCGAACGGCGCCCAGTACGTGCCGAAGAAGTTCATGTACAGCGCCACCGCGGTCACATCGACGATCGCGGTCATCACCCAGTTGAGCCAGTACAACCAGCCGGTGACGAAGGCCGTCTTCTCGCCGAAGAACTCCCGGGCGTAGGAGACGAACGAACCCGAAGTGGGCCGGTGCAGCACCAATTCGCCGAGCGCCCGCAGAATGAGGAAAGCAAAGAAACCGCAGATCGCGTAGACGAACACCAGGGCGGGTCCGGCGCTGGCCAGCCGCCCGCCTGCACCCAGGAACAGGCCGGTGCCGATGGCGCCACCGATCGCGATCATCTGCACGTGCCGAGACTTGAGGCCCTTATGCAGGCCCTCGTCCTCATGCACGCTCAGGGCGTCGTCGATGTGCTCGAGAGGGGTTTCGTCGTGCGGACCGCGTGGTGCCGGTGCGCCGGTGGGGAGGAAAGAACCCTCCGGCCGGTCCGGCCCGGTGGTGCTGCTTGTCACGTGAAGCATCCGTTCTGGGGGTTGCGGCAACCCTAGTCGACGGTCGTAGCACGGTCTGGGACCAAAGACCCCTCCTGTAGACTGAACCCGACACTCTGACCGTAGAGACGACACCCTTGTACAGGGAGCCGGGAGGCCGCATGGCGACAATCCTTCTGTCATTCCTGCTCCTTTCAGTGCTCACCCCCACGCTGACCCGTCTGATCGGGTTGCGCGTTTTCTATGTCGTGGCCGTGCTGCCCGCGATCGCCTTCGGGTACACCCTCACCCAGACCTCCGTGATCACCGACGGGGGAGCCGTCACCGAGAGCATCCCGTGGATCCCACAGCTGGGCATCAGCCTGTCGTTCCGGGTGGATGCGCTGGCCTGGCTGCTCGCCCTGGTGGTCACCGGCGTCGGCGCCCTGGTACTGATCTACTGCGCCCGCTACTTCGATGCCGATGAGCCCAGCCTTGGCCGGTTCGCGGCGCTGCTGCTGGCCTTCGCCGGCACCATGTACGGACTCGTCACCGCCGACGACTTCCTGGTGATGTTCATGTTCTGGGAGATCACCAGTGTGCTCTCCTACCTTCTGATCGGGCACTACACCACCCGGCGGGAGAGCCGCGGTGCGGCGCTGCAGGCCTTGCTGGTGACCACCTTCGGCGGCCTGGTGATGCTCGTGGGCGTCGTGATGATCTCGGTCGACGCCGGCACCACCTCGCTGGCTTACATCGTCGCCAACCCCTCAGATACCCCGGTCGCGATCTGGGCGGTGCTGCTGATCCTGGTCGGGGCACTGTCGAAGTCCGCGCTCATCCCGTTCCACTTCTGGCTGCCGGCCGCGATGGCCGCGCCAACCCCGGTGAGCGCGTACCTGCATGCCGCCGCGATGGTGAAGGCCGGTATCTACCTCACCGCCCGGTTCGCGCCCGGCTACGCCGACTCACCCGGATGGTTACCGGTGCTGGTGACCATCGGCGTCTGGACCATGCTCGTGGGCGCCTGGCGATCGCTGCGCCAGCACGACATCAAGCTGATGCTCGCCTACGGCACGGTCAGCCAGCTCGGCTTCCTGATGGTGGTCGTCGGCTTCGGCACCCGCGACGCGGCCCTGGCCGGTGTGGCGCTGCTGCTCGCCCACGCGCTCTACAAGGCCACCCTGTTCCTCGTGGTGGGCATCATCGACCATCGCGCCGGCACCCGCGATTGGCGCAAGCTCTCCGGCATCGGCCGCCGGGAACCGGTGCTCGCGCTCATCGCGCTGATCGCCGTCGCGTCGATGGCCGGCCTGCCGCCGCTCCTCGGCTTCGTCGCCAAGGAAGCCGTGTTCACGGCGTTCCTCGAGGCCGGCCTGGCCGGCGACGGCTGGGGCTGGATCGCCCTGGCCGGCACCGCGCTCGGGTCGGTGCTCACCGTCGCTTACAGCGCCAAGTTCTTCTGGGGCGCCTTCGGCACCCGCCCCGCGATCAGCGACACCGCGCTGCACTCCGCCCGCTGGGACTTCAACCTGGCCCCCGGCATCCTCACCGTCGCGACGGTGCTGCTCGGCCCGCTGGTCTTCCTGATCGACCCGGTCCTGGCCGCCTACGCCGACACCATGCCCGGTGAGGGGCACTACCACCTGGCGCTCTGGCACGGGCTCGAGCCGGCGCTGCTGCTCAGCACGATCGTGGTGCTGCTGGGCCTGGGCATTTTCAGCCAGCGGAAGCGCGTGGCCCGCTGGCAGGCCGCCGTGCCCGCCTGGGTGGACGCCGGCCACGGCTACGGCCATACCGTGCGGTTCGTCGACAGGGCCGCCGCGCGCAGCACCCACGTGGCCCAGAAGGGCGGCCTGCCGCAGTACCTCGCCACCATCCTCGTGGTGTTCGTGCTGGCGCTGGGCGCCGCCTCCTTCGTCAACCGCACCTGGCCGGACGCCATCGTGCTCTGGGACTATCCGGCCCAGGTGATCATCGGCCTGATCATGATCATCGCCACCGTCATGGCCGCCCGGGTCGGCCAGCGGATGACCGCGGTGTTGCTGGCCGGCGTCACCGGTTATGGCCTGGTGGCCCTGTTCGCCTTCCACGGCGCCCCCGACCTGGCACTCACCCAGGCCCTCGTCGAATCGATCACCCTCGTGGTCTTCGTCCTCGTGCTTCGCCGGCTGCCCAGCCGCATCGCCCAGCACAACCGGCCCATGCGCCGCCGCCGCCGGGCGATCATCGGCGCCCTCGTCGGCGTCGTGATGGGCACCATCGCGGTGATCTCCCTGGGCGCCCGGCAGGCGCAGAGCATCGCCGCCGAGCTGCCCCGGCTGGCCGTCGAAGAGGGCCACGGCAAGAACATCGTCAACGTCATGCTCGTCGACATCCGTGCCTGGGACACCATGGGCGAGATCTCGGTGCTCATCGTCGTGGCCACCGGCGTCGCCAGCCTGCTGTTCGTCTCCGGCCGCAGCGCCGAGATGCCCCGCCTGCGCGAATCCCGCAAGCGGCGTGCGCCGAAGAACCGTCGCCGGGTCGTCGCCGACCCGCACGCCAGCTCCGCCGGCCACGCTGTGAGCCGGCAGTCCTGGCTGCTCGGCGGGCGCACCCAGGCCGCCGAGAACCGGTCGATCATCATCGAGGTGCTGGTGCGGCTGTTGTTCCACCCGGCCATCGTCGTGTCGATCTACCTGCTCTTCGCCGGCCACAACCTGCCCGGCGGCGGTTTCGCCGGCGGCCTGCTCGCCGGCCTCGCCCTGGTTGCCAGGTACCTGGCCGGCGGCCGGTACGAACTAGGCGAAGCTGCCCCCATCGACCCGGGCAAGATCCTGGGCCTTGGGGTGGTCCTCGCCGTCGGCACCGCCGTCGCCTCCCTGTTCGTCACCGGCATCCCGCTGGAGTCGGCCTACTTCGAGGCGGACGTGCCCGTGCTCGGCCACCTCTCTTTCGGGACCTCCAGCATCTTCGACATCGGCGTGTATCTCGTCGTCATCGGCCTGACCCTCGACATCCTCCGCAGCCTCGGCAGCGAGATCGACCGGCAGAGCGAGCTCGACGAGCCCGGCGATGAGGACCCGGAGCACCCCACAGTGCCCGCCACCGGCGACGAGTCCAGCGACGCCGGCGACGCCATCGGCTTCGCCGCATCCTCGGACTGGGTCCCGGCGGAGGCGCCCGCACCGGGGGAGGGCCCCCAGACCGCACCGATTCCCGCGCCCGCCGATGCGGCCGACGCGCCCAGCCCGGCAGGAGGATCCCGATGAGCGCCTCCCTGACCCTGGTGGTGGTGATGGCCGTGATGTACGCCGCGGGCATCTACATCATGCTCGAGCGCAGTCTCACCCGGGTGCTGATCGGCTTCCTGCTCGTCGGCAACGCCACCAACCTGCTGATCTTCATCATGAGCGGCCGCCCCGGCAGCTCGCCGATCGTGACCGGCACCGCCCTGGACGACACCATGGTCGACCCGGTGCCGCAGGTGCTGATGCTGACGGCCATCGTGATCAACTTCGGTATCACCGCACTGCTGCTCGCGCTGATCTACCGGTCCTGGTGGCTGGCGCAGCTCGGCGACGAGGGCGACACCCTCACCGATGAACACGCCGCGGAAACCAGCGAAGACTCCGAGGTCACCTTCAGGTCGTCCACGGATGACGAGGCCGCCGTGCAGGCGTCGCTCGACGCCAGCGAGGACGGCAGCGACGACGACAGCTCCGGCCCCGACGCCACCGATCGCTCCGACGAGCGCACCCCCACGACCGGCGACCGGGAGGGCGGTAACTGATGAACATCCTGGTACCCCTCGTCGTCGCGATTCCGCTGCTCGGCGCCGCCCTCACCCTGGCGCTGGGCCGCCGGTCGCGCTACCAGGTGATGGTGAGCGTGCTCTCGCTCACCGCGATCGTCGTGATCAGCGCCATCCTTCTGGTCCTCGTCGACCAGAACGGCCCCGCGGTGGTGCACGTGGGCGACTGGCAGGCGCCATGGGGGATCGTGCTCGTCGTCGACCGGCTCTCGGCGATCATGCTCATCGTGTCCGCGCTGATGCTGCTCGGCGTGCTGCTCTTCGCCGTCGGGCAGGGCATCGTCGACAGCAACCGGGAAACTCCGGTGTCGATCTTCCACCCCACCTACCTGGTGCTGGCGGCCGGACTGTTCAACGCGTTCATCGCCGGTGACCTGTTCAACATGTACGTCGGGTTCGAGATGCTGCTTTCGGCCAGCTACGTGCTGCTCACCCTCGGCGGCACGGGCGCGCGCATCCGCGCCGGCGTCACCTACATCATCGTGAGCCTGGTTTCGTCGATCCTGTTCCTGTCTGCCATCGCGCTGATCTACGGGGCGACCGGCACCGTCACCCTGGCGCTGCTGGCCGAGCGGATCCCGGCGCTGCCCGGTGACGTGCAGCTGATCCTCGCGCTGATGCTGCTGATCGCGTTCAGCGTCAAGGCGGCGGTGTTCCCGCTGTCGTTCTGGCTGCCGGATTCCTATCCGACGGCGCCCGCCCCCGTCACCGCCGTGTTCGCCGGCCTGCTCACCAAGGTGGGTGTGTACGCGATCCTGCGCACCCAGACGCTGTTGTTCCCCGACAATCAGCTCCAGGTTCCGCTGATGATCGTGGCCCTGCTCACCATGGTCATCGGCATCCTCGGCGCCCTCGCGCAGGCCGACATCAAACGGCTGCTCTCCTTCACCCTGGTCAGCCACATCGGCTACATGATCTTCGGCATCGCGATCGGCACCCAGGCCGCGATCGCGGCCACCATCTACTACGTGGTGCACCACATCATGATCCAGACCACCCTGTTCCTGTGCGCCGGACTGATCGAACGCATCGGCGGCACCACATCGCTGGCCAGGCTCGGCGGGATGCTCAAGGCCACGCCGCTGGTCGCCGTCCTGTTCTTCATCGGGGCGCTCAACCTCGGAGGTATCCCCCCGTTCTCCGGATTCCTCGGCAAGGTCGCCCTGTTCGACGCCGGCGTGCAGGTCGGCGGCGGCCTGAACTATGTACTGCTGGCCGGTGGAGCGGCAACGTCGCTGCTCACCCTGTACGCCCTGGCCCGGGCCTGGAACATGGCCTTCTGGCGACCCCGTCGCGACGTGGAGAACTACGATTCCGCAATGCTCAACGCCCTGCAGGACGACCCGCACGACGAGGGCACCGTCACCACCAAGACCACGTCACCCCTGATGACCGCTGCCACCGCCACCATGCTGGTCCTCACAGTGAGCCTGACGATCTTCGCCGGCCCGGCGTTCGACCTGGCCGCCCGCGCCGCCGTGGACATCGAAGAACCGTCGACCTACATCGACGCCGTCTTCCCGGGCGGCACCCCGTGAGCCCGATGAAGGAACGCCTCGGCGGGGCCGTGAACCAGCTGCCCCTGTTCCTCGGCCTGGTGCTGCTGTGGGCGGCGCTGTGGGGCAGGTTCTCCTGGCTGAACCTGGTCACCGGGGCGGTCTTCGCCGCGATCGTGTCGGTCGTCTTCTACCTGCCGGCGGTGCAGCTGAGCGGCCGGGTCAATCTCTGGCGCAGCGCCTGGCTGTTCGGGAAGCTGCTCTGGGACATCGGCCGCGCCTCCGTGAACGTGGCGTGGTTGGCCGTCGGCCCCGGCTACACGCCGACCAACGCCATCATCGCGGTGCACCTGCGCACCCGCAGCGACCTCATCTTGACCTGGACCGCCGTGGCCACGTCCATCGTTCCCGGCTCCATCGTCGTCGACATCGAACGGGTCGACTCCACCCTCTTCCTGCACGTGATCAACATGCACGATACGTCTGAGACCGACAGGTTCCGCGCCTCCGTGCTCGCCACCGAACGGCGCATCGTGATGGCGTTCGGCTCGCACGAAGACGTCGAACGGGTCAGCCGGGTGCAGAACGAGGAAGAACGGCTCGGCATCACGCCGGGTGAACCGCCCGAATACACGAACGGAGCTCCGTCATGAGCGCCATGGACATCGTGGCCGTCGTCGCCGGAATCCTGTTCGGCGTCGGCGGCCTGGCCGCCATCTACCGCATCATCCGCGGACCGTCGGTGCTCGACCGGGTGATCGCCTCCGACGTGCTCGTGGCCACCATCATCTGCGCCCTCGGTGCCGAGATGGCGTTCAACCGGCACACCGACAACCTGCCGGTGCTGCTGGTGCTGGCCCTGTTCGCCGTGCTCGGCTCCCTCAGCGTCGCCAGGTTCCTGCCCGGGCGGGACCGGGCATGAGCGCGCTGTGGAGTGACGTGGTCACCGCCGTCCTGGTGCTGCTCGCCGCGCTGATGTGTCTGGCGGCGGGGCTCGGCCTGCTGCGGTTCCCCGACGTGCTCACCCGGCTGCACTCCGCCACCAAGCCGCAGATCCTCGGGCTGATGGCGGTCACGCTGGACATCGCCGTGACGAACTTCAGCGTCGGTACCCTCACCCTGGTGCTCGCCATCGTGCTCTTCCAGGCCCTCACCGCGCCGATGGCGGCGCACCTCGTGGCTCGCGCCGCCTATGTGACCGACCACCTGCGGCCCGATTTACTCGTCCTCGACGAGCTACGCGACGCACGCGGCTGATAGTATGGCCGGGTCGCAACTGGCGTAGCACGAAAGATGGGTCACCATCGGGGAGCGACTGACACGGTTAGTGGCCGCACGCCTGGGCCACGACACATCCATCGATATGTCCCAAGGAGTTTTCCCGTGTCCGATACTGTGCTGACTAATCCTGTAGCGTCCACCTTCAACGAACCGCTCGAGGTCGTCGACCCCGAGATCGCCGCGATCCTCGAGCAGGAACTCGGTCGCCAGCGCGACTACCTCGAGATGATCGCCAGCGAGAACTTCGTGCCCCGCGCCATCCTGCAGTCGCAGGGCTCGGTGCTCACCAACAAGTACGCCGAGGGCTACCCGGGCCGCCGCTACTACGGCGGCTGCGAGTACGTCGACGTCGCCGAGCAGCTCGCCATCGACCGGGCCAAGAGCCTGTTCGGCGCCGAGTACGCGAACGTGCAGCCGCACTCCGGCGCCACCGCGAACGCCGCAGTGCTCTCCGCCATCGCCACCCCAGGTGACACCATCCTGGGCCTCGAGCTGGCGCACGGCGGCCACCTCACGCACGGCATGAAACTCAACTTCTCCGGCAAGCTCTACAACCCGGTAGCCTACGGCGTCGACCCGGAGACCTTCCGCGTCGACATGGACGTCGTGCGCGACAAGGCGCTGGAGCACAAGCCGCAGGTCATCATCGCCGGCTGGTCGGCCTACCCCCGCCAGCTCGACTTCGCCGCGTTCCGCGCCATCGCCGACGAGGTCGGCGCCAAGCTCTGGGTGGACATGGCGCACTTCGCCGGCCTGGTCGCCGCCGGACTGCACCCGTCACCGGTGCCGTACGCCGACGTCGTCTCCAGCACCGTGCACAAGACCCTCGCCGGCCCGCGCTCGGGCTTCATCCTCTCCCGCGACACCGCGCTGGCGAAAAAGCTCAACTCCAACGTGTTCCCCGGCCAGCAGGGCGGCCCGCTGATGCACGTGATCGCCGCCAAGGCCACCGCGTTCAAGCTCGCGGCCCTGCCCGAGTTCAAGGAGCGCCAGGAGCGCACCCTTCGCGGCGCCCGCATCCTCGCCGACCGGCTCACCGCCGATGACTCGCGCGCCGCTGGCATCGACGTGCTCACCGGCGGCACCGACGTGCACCTGGTGCTCGCGGACCTCCGCAACTCCGAGATCAACGGCCAGCAGGCCGAGGACGCGCTGCACGAGGTGGGCATCACCGTCAACCGCAACTCGGTGCCGTTCGACCCGCGCCCGCCGATGGTCACCAGCGGCCTCCGCATCGGCACGCCCGCCCTGGCCACCCGTGGCTTCGGCGACGCCGAGTTCACCGTGGTCTCCGACGTCATCGCCGAGGCGCTCCAGCCCGGCGCCGACATCCAGGGCCTCCGTGCCCGAGTGAAGGGCCTCACCGACGCGTTCCCGCTGTACCCCGGCCTCTCCCAGTAGGCCCGGACGGTCCGTGACGGATGCGCCTGCTCCCGCAAGCGCATCCGTCACCGCCCACACCCGGCTCTGCCGCGCGCGTTGCGCCGCGGCTGCCGCATTGGCGCGGAGCCCCGAGCCGGGGCGGCGCGCACTATCACCGACAGATCGGATTTCGCATGACCGCACTCACCCTCGACGGCGTCGCCACCGCGACCCAGGTCAAGCTTGAACTCACCGAGCGCGTGCGCGCGCTGGCCGCCCAAGGCATCGTGCCGGGGCTCGGCACCCTCCTCGTCGGCGACGACCCGGGCTCCCGCTCCTACGTGGCCGGCAAGCACCGCGACTGCGCCGAGATGGGCATCGAGTCCATCCGCATCGACCTGCCCGGCTCTGCCACCAGCGCGGATGTCCGCGCCGCGATCACGGACCTCAACGCCGCCCGGGAGGTCACCGGTTACATCATCCAGCTGCCGCTGCCCGTGGGCCACAACGAGAACGCCATGCTCGAGCTGATGGACCCCGCCAAGGACGCTGACGGCCTGCACCCCACCAACCTCGGCCGCCTCGTGCTCGGCATCGAGGGCGAACTCGCCTCGCCGCTGCCCTGCACCCCGGCCGGGATCGTGGAGCTCCTGCGCCGCTACGACGTGCCCATCTCCGGCAAGAACGTGGTCGTCATCGGCCGCGGCCTCACCGTGGGCCGCCCGCTCGGCCTGCTGTTCACCCGCAAGGGCCTGGACGCCACCGTCACGCTGACGCACTCCCGCACCGTCGACCTGGCCGCCGAGGTGCGCCGCGCCGACATCGTCGTGGCGGCCGTGGGCGTGCCGCACCTAGTGCAGGCCGACTGGATCAAGCCCGGCGCTGCAGTGCTCGACGTGGGCATCACTCGGGTGGAGAACCCGGAGACGGGCAAGGGCCAGCTCACCGGCGACGTGCACCCCGACGTCGCATCCGTGGCCGGCTACCTCTCGCCGAACCCGCGCGGCGTGGGCCCGATGACCCGCGCGATGCTGCTCGCCAACGTGGTCAAGGCCTCCGAGCGGCTCCTCAAGCCCTAGAATCTCACCCGCGAAAGTTCCCGCGAGCTGCGATCTGAGCCCCGAAATCCCGCGGATCCTGGTGCTTATCTCTCAGGTCGCGAGCCGGTGCAGGGCTGCGTGGTCGAGGTAGTTCTCGGCATTGTGACGGATGCCGTCGACCTCCTCCGGGGTGAGTTCGCGGCGGACCTTGCCCGGCACGCCGGCCACGAGGGAGCGCGGTGGCACGATGGTGCCCTCGAGCACCACGGCGCCGGCGGCCACCAGCGAACCGGCGCCGATGACGGCGCCGTTCAGCACCGTGGCGGCCATGCCGATCAGGGCGCCGTCCTCGACCGTGCAGCCGTGCAGCACGGCGCCGTGGCCTACCGACACATCCCGGCCGACGATCAGCGGGAAGCCGCCGTCGACGTGGCAGGAGACGTTGTCCTGCAGGTTGGAGCCGGCGCCGATGCGGATGGGCTCCGCCTCGGCGCGCAGCACCGCGTTGTACCAGACGCTCGCGTCCTCGGCCAGGCTCACGTTGCCCACCAGCACGGCGCCGGCGGCGACGAATGCGCTCTCGGCCACGTGCGGCCCCGGGCGGTCGGGCAGGGTGAGGAGGCGGGCGGCGCTGTCGGCGGTCATGGCCCCACCCTAGCCATCCGCGGAGTGCGCGTTGCCCATCGAAATAGGAAATAGTGAGCCAAAAAGGACAGAATCCACCACGGCGTCCTTCTTTCCGGTCTTTATCCTTTTTTTGCGGCGGATGCGCGGGTCTAGGATTCTCGGATGGTGAACACCGCGCATCCGGCCGTTGACAGAGTGCGCCTGGCGCTGAACAAGCAGGGGGTCGACCCCGAGATCCGCTGGTTCGACGATGCCACCACCACCGCGGTCGCGGCCGCGGCGGCGCTCGGCATCGAGGTGGGCGCGATCGCGAACTCGCTGGTTTTCACCCTCGACGGCGAACCGCTGCTGGTACTCACCTCCGGGGCGCACCGGGTGGACACGGCCTGGCTGGGGGAGCGGCTCGGCGGCACCATCGGCCGGGCCTCCAAGGACCTCGTGAAGGAGGCTACCGGGCAGGTGATCGGCGGGGTTGCGCCCGTAGGGCATCCCTCGCCGATTCGCACCCTGGTCGACGAGGACCTCGCGGGCTATCCGGTGGTGTGGGCAGCCGCGGGCCACGCGCACACGGTGTTCCCCACCACGTTCGCCGAGCTGCTGCGCCTCACCGGTGGCACCCCGACCCCGGTGGTTCCGCCCGCCTAGTCTCCGAAGGTTGCCGGTGCCCGTGCAGTTGTTGACTAGTCGTGGGCGTCCCGCTCCTGATCGCTGGTGTTCGATGCCGGTTGTGCCGCCACCGTCGCGTGCTTGCGTGCGGTGAGTTCGGCGATCTGTCAGGCTCTCTATGCCCTCCCGTTCTCTCGGCGTCATCCTGGCCACCTCCCTGGCCCACGATTGCTCGCGCCGTTCGCGCTTGAGCTCGTGGCGGGCACGGAACAGCGTGCCTCGAGTGCACGGCAGGCCGCGCCAGTCGGATCGAATTCCTGCTCAGCGGCGAGGATGGTGCGTTCGTCATCCGTGAGGTATCGGTCGGCCTCGGCTTCGATAAAGGCGCGCAGGTCCCGTTCGACCTGCAGAGTGCGCCTGCGTTTGATGCCGGTGCTGAGGCCGGCGGCCTCGCCACAGACGGTCGAGATTACTTCGTCGATTTTCGGTCGTCGCTCGTCCATGCGCACAGTGTCTACCGCACCACCGACATCCAGGAGTTGCTCACGCTGGTTTGCAGACATCCCGCCTTCGTTGTCGAAACGAGGGCGGGATGTGTGCAATCCGGCGCGCGGCCTGGGGCGTCGATCGAGGGCTAGGACAGGCGAGCAGCCCCGGCCGCTGCGCGCACCACGAACATGTCGGGCGCGGTGTAGCCGGCGGCCGCGAAGGCCTCGGCCACGGCCTGCTGCACGGCGGGGATCAGCGCGTGCGGGGTCAGCGCGATGGCGGAGCCGCCGAAGCCGCCTCCGGTCATTCGGGCGCCGAGGGCGCCAGCGGCACGGGCCGTCTCCACGGCGAGGTCGAGTTCGGCCACCGAGATTTCGAAGTCGTCGCGCATTGAGGTGTGCGACGCATCCAGCAGCGAACCGATCGCGCTCGGGCCCTGCTCGCGCAGTACCGTCACGGTGTCGAGCACCCGCTGGTTCTCGGTAATGATGTGCCGCACCCGGCGGAAGGTCTCATCGTCGAGCACCTCGACGGCGCGGGGCAGGTCGTCGACCGTGAGGTCGCGGAGCGATCCGACGCCCATCAGGGCAGCGCCCTTCTCGCACGAGGCGCGGCGGTCGGCGTAGCCGCCGGTGGCGTGCGCGTGGGTCACCTTGGTGTCGATCACGAGCAGTTCGAGGCCGGCGTCGTCGAAGCCGAGCGGGATGACCTCGGACTCGAAGCTGCGGCAGTCCAGGAAGACGGCGGCATCGGTCTGGCCGAGCATCGACGCCGACTGGTCGAGGATTCCCGTGGGGGCGCCGACGACCCGGTTCTCGGCGAGCTGTCCCACCCGCACGAGCACCTGCTTGCCGAAGCCGAGGCTCCAGACCTCGTTCAGCGCCACGGCGGTGGCGCACTCGATCGCGGCCGAAGACGACAGCCCGGCGCCGATCGGCACATCGGAGTCGATGTAGGCGTCGAAACCAGTCACCGCGGTCAGGTCGGCGCCGTGCACGCCCAGCGCCCACGCCACGCCCAGCGGATACGCCGACCAGCCGGACACGGTCTCGGGAGAGAGGTCGTCGAGCGAGATCTCGACGAGCTCCTCGGTGAAGGAACTGGCGACGCGCAGTATCCGGTCGTCGCGCACGGCCAGGGCCACGACGGCCCTGCGGTTGATCGCGAACGGGAAGACAAAGCCGTCGTTGTAGTCGGTGTGTTCGCCGATCAGATTGACCCGGCCGGGGCCGGACCACAGGCCATCGGCCTCGCGCTCGTACCGTTCGCGGAAGCCGGTCAGGATGGTCTGGGTACTCTCGGTCACGAGGAAGCCTTTCCGGTGGTGCTCTCTGTTGCTGTTGCTGTTGCTGTTGCGTCGGCGGCGTCGGAACGCTCCACGGCGGCGCGGATGTTGGCGGCGGCCTGCTCGGGCGTGACGTCGCCGATCCAGGCGCCCATGGCGGCCTCGGAGCCGGCCAGGTACTTGAGCTTGTCCTCGGCCCGGCGCGGGCTGGTGAGCTGCAGCATCAGGCGGATCTCATCGCGGTGCGCATTCACCGGCGCTTGATGCCAGGCGGCGATGTACGGGGTCTCGGTGGCGTAGAGCGCGTCGATGCCGCGCAGCAGCCGCCGGTAGAGCACCGCGAGTTCGTCGCGCTCGGCCAGGGTGGTGCCGGCGAAGTCGGCGACGTGGCGGTGCGGCAGCATGTGCACCTCGATGGGCCAGCGGGCCGCGAACGGCACGAACGCGGTCCAGTGTTCACCGCGCAGGATGACCCGGTCGCCGGCCTGTTCGCTGGCCAGGATGTCGGCGAACAGGGTGGGGCCGTAGCTCTCGACCGAATCGATCAGCCGCTGGGTGCGGGGGGTGACGTAGGGGTACGAGTAGATCTGTCCGTGCGGATGGTGCAGGGTGACGCCGATGGCCTCGCCGCGGTTCTCGAACGGGAAGACCTGCTCGATGCCGGGCATCTGGGAGAGCGCGTGGGTGCGCTCGGCCCAGGCCTCGATCACGGTGCGGGCCCGGGTGACCGACAGGCTGCCGAAGGACCCTTCGGTGGCGGGGCTGAAGCAGACGACCTCGCAGCGGCCGACCGAGGTGCGGATGCGCCCCAGCCCGATCGTGCGCAGGTCGTCGAGGCCGGCGGGTGCGTCGGCATCCGTGAGCAACGGCCCGAACGAGGGCGACTTGTTCTCGAACACGGCCACGTCGTAGTTGCTGGGCACCTCGGACGGGTTCTCCGGGGTGGACGGTGCGAGCGGATCGAGGTGCGCCGGCGGCAGGAACACCCGGTTCTGACGGGCGGCGGCGATGGAGACCCACTCGCCGCTGAGCGGGTCCTGGCGCATGCGGGCGGTGGCCGGGCGCGGCGCGAGGTCGCGCAGATCGGGGGCGCGGTCAGGCGCCAGGGTCGTGTCGGGGTCATCGAAGTAGATGAGGTCCCGCCCGTCGGCCAGGAGGTGGGCCTGGCGCGTGATGCCGGGGTCGGCGACGAAGTTCGGGGTGCTGGGAGTCATGGTCCCTCAACGCTAGCCGATTTGCGTAACTGAAACCAGTTCTTGCGTATTGAAAAGCAAGACAAACTAAGCGAAGATGTAGCCATGGCTTCTGCGGAACATCCGACCGACCGGGACGTGCTGCCGGCGCACCAGCGCCGTGAACAGATCCAGCGACTCGTCCACGAGCGCGGTTTCGTGCGCGTGAGCGAGCTCAGTGACACGTTCGGGGTGTCCGGGGTTACCGCGCGGGCCGACCTGGACCAGTTGGAGAGCGCCGGCTCCCTCACCCGAATCCACGGCGGAGCGGTGCCGGCCGGACTCGCCCCGGTCGGCCGACCGGACCGCGAGTTCTCCTTCGAGGAGGCCCTGGTCTCCTCGGTCCTCCCCAAGCAGCAGATCGGTGAACTCGCCGCCTCGCTGGTCTCGAGCGGCCAGAGTGTGATCCTCGACGTGGGAACCACCACCCTCGCCGTCGCCCGGGCGCTCGTTGCGCGCACCGACCTCACCGATGTGGTGGTCATCACCAACGGCTTGAGCATCGCCCTCGCCCTTGAGCCGGCGATACCGCGCTTCACCGTCATCGTCACGGGCGGCTCGCTCCGCCCGCTGCAGCACTCGCTCGTGGACCCCCTCGCCCACACCGTGCTCAGCCAGGTGCACGCCGACCTGGCGTTCATCGGCTGCAACGGCGTCGATGTCGACGGCGGCGTCACCAACATCAACCTGCCGGAGGCCGGCGTGAAAACCCGCATGCTCGCCGCCGCGGCGCGGTCGGTCGTGGTGGCCGACGGTTTCAAACTGGGGCACGTGCACCTGGGCCGGATCGGCCCGCTGGCCGCCTTTGACACCCTGGTGACGGATGCGGCGGCCGACCCGGCCACCCTGGTCCCGCTGCGAGACGCGGGGCTCGCCGTGCTGCAGCCGCACTGATTCGCGCCGACCGACCCCGCCTCACGAACCATCCAACCCGAAAGGCCGCCATGCCGCTGCCCGCTGCCACCGGAACCCAGTACCTGCTCAGCATGGACACGCCGCAGGGACCGGCCACCGCGACCATCACCGAGGTCGCCGCGGGGCTGCGTGACTATGCGCTGAACGGCAAGACCTAGTGGAGGGCTTCGCCGCCGACCGGGTGCCGCCGCTGGGTGCCGGGACCGTCCTGGTGCCCTGGCCCAACCGCATCCGGGACGGCATCTGGACCCACGGTGGCGTGCGGCACCTGCTCGCGATCACCGAACCGGTGCTGATGAACGCGATCCACGGCCTGCTCGCGGTGACCGCGTACCGGCCGGCGGCGCAGAGCGCCGAGTCGGTAACCCTGCTGGCCACGGTGTACCCGCAGGTCGGCTACCCGTACCAGCTCGACACCACGGTCACTTACACCCTCACCGCCGACGGCCTGGCCGTCACCCACACCATCAGCAACGCCGGCGGCGACGACGCCCCGGTGGCGCTCGGCACGCACCCGTACCTCAAGATCGGTGACGTGCCCACCGAAGACCTGGTGCTCACTCTGGCCGCCACCAGCCACATCGACGTCGACCACCGGCTCAACCCGATCGGTGAGACCCCGGTGGCCGGCACCCGCTTCGACCTGCGCGCCGGCGCGCGGGTCGGCGACCTAGACCTGGACGACGGGTTCGGCGGCGTCATCAGCCAGGACGGCCGCGGCGAACACTCGCTGACCGCGCCGGACGGCCGCCGGGTCACCCTGTGGGGCGACGACAACATGGCTGATGTGCAGGTCTTCACCCCCCGCATCTTCCCGGTGCGCACCGGCGACACCACCCGGCTGGGCCAGGCCGTCGCGATCGAGCCGATGACGGCGCCGGCGGATGCCTTCAACTCCGGCCGGGGCCTTCGCTGGCTGGCACCCGGCGAGGAATGGGTGGTTCGCTGGGGAATCGCCCCGGCGGGTTTCGCCGACTGAGCGACCCGGCTTAGGGTGGCGGGAGCGCGTTGAACGGCGCCCCCGGACCGACGAGGAACGACCAGACCCATGGCATTGCCCTCCCTGAGCACTCCCACCCCGCATCAGAGCGGAACCCGGGCGCCGCTGAGCGCCGCCGACGAGGAGCGTCGGATCGCCCTCGTCGGCATGAAGCGGCTGGCGCTGGGCCTGCTGCTGGCGATGGCGGTGATCTTCGCCGTGTCCTTCGCCCTGGAGGAGCGCTACCCGTGGCTGGAGTATGTGCGCGCCGCCGCAGAGGGCGGCATGGTCGGGGCGATCGCGGACTGGTTCGCGGTCACGGCGTTGTTCCGCTACCCGCTGGGGCTGCGCATCCCGCACACCAACATCATCGCCAACCGCAAGGACGAGATCGGCGCGAGCCTGGGCGAGTTCGTGGAGTCGAACTTCCTCTCCGACGCGGTGGTGCGCGGCAAGCTGGAATCGATCGGGATCTCTCGCCGGCTCGGCGCCTGGCTGTCGCAGCCCGGCAACGCAGGTCGGCTCACCGACGAGATCTCGCACGCCGGCACCGGACTGCTCGACCTGCTCAGTGACGACGACATCAAGGACCTGCTCGAGGGTGTCGCTCGCGAGCACCTGTTGGAGCCCCAGTGGGGCCCCAGCCTGGGCCGGCTCGGCGAGCATCTGGTCGCCGCGGGCCGGCACCACGCCGCCGTGGACCTGCTGCTCGAGAAGGCGCAGAGCTGGCTGGAGACCCACCCGGAGGCGTTCGGCCAGTCCGTGTCCACCCGGCTGCCGCGCTGGCTGCCCGGCTTCGTCGGCGAGATGGTCGACGACAGGGCCTACCGGGAGGTCCTGGTGTTCGTGTCGACGGTGCAGGGCACCCCCGAGCATCCGCTGCGCGAGGCCATCGATCATTACCTGGCCGAGCTGATGGACGACCTGCAGCACGATGCGCCGATGATCGAGCGGGTCGAGATGCTCAAGCTCGAACTGGTCGACAATGCCAAGCTGCGCGAATTCGCCGGCGAGGCCTGGGAGTCGCTCAAGGAATCGCTGGTCGTGGCCCTGGCCGACCCGGAGAGCGCGCTACGCACCGGTATCACCTCCACGGTGCTCGACGTGGGTGCGCGGCTGGCCGGCGACGAGCACCTCGGCACCCGCATCGACCGCTGGCTGGCGGATGCGGCTGGCTACGTGCTGCAGAAGTACCGGCACGAGATCGCCGGCGTGATCACCGAGACCGTGGAGCGCTGGGACCCGGCCGAGACCACCGAGAAAATCGAACTGCAGGTGGGCAAGGACCTGCAGTTCATCCGCATCAACGGCACCGTTGTCGGCTCGCTCGCCGGGCTGCTGATCTTCTCGCTCGCCCAGGGTGCCGCCGCCCTGTTCGCGCTCTGACCGGACCGGCGGGCCGGCAGCCCTCGGGTGCCCCGTTTTCGGACCTTGCGATGAGCCATACTTAATGTGTGGGCACGAATGGTTCGCACGAGACCGATGACGGCACCGCCGCCGCCCGCGCCCCCACGCCCTCCACCGAGCGGATCGTGGACGAGGGCATGCTCATCGCCCTCGCCGCCGTGCGGATGGCGCTGAAGAACCGCATCATCGTGGGTGCCCTGCGGGAGCACACCGACTACGCGGACGCGGACTACGCGGCCCTGGCCCGGCGGGAACTGCACGAGGTCGCCCGGCAGAACGATGAGGATTCCACCCGGGTCGAACGGCTCGGGTCCTACCTGTCCCGCACCACCAAGACCGGGAAGGGCCGGGAGGTGGAGAACAAACGCCGCGACGTCATCCGGCTCGGCCGCCGGCGCACCCTGCACGATCACGTCGCCGAGCGGCTGCGCGTCCTTGCCGCCGACGACGAGCGGGTGGCCGAGCTGGTGGATAAGGCGCGGGCGGATGCCCTGCAGGAGATCAACGAGGCGCTCGCCACCCGGCTCCTGGCCCAGAGGATCGACCCGCGCCAGCCCGGCTACGCGGCTGCGCGTGCCGAGCGGATGCGTGCCGTCGCGGCGATCGACCTCAAGGCCCTGGCCAAGCGTACCCGCAGCACCGACTGACCCGCCGCCGCCGGATCCGGCACCGCGTGACCGGCCGCCGTTCGCTACGCTCGAAGGGTGGATACCCAGGCAATACAGACCTTTCTCGACAACAGCGACTTTTCCGGAGTGGTGCTGGTGCGCGATGGCGACCGCACCGTCTTCGAGGCGGCCCGGGGGTTCGCCACCCCCCGCTGGAAGGTGCCCAACACCCTGGACACCCGGTTCGACACCGCGTCGATCACCAAGCTCTTCACCAGCGTCGCCGTGCTGCAGCAGGTGGATGCCGGCCGGCTCGACCTTGAGGCCTCGATCCACGAGTATGTGGACCTCGGCGGCAGCAGCATCGGCACCGACGTCACCCTGCTGCATCTGCTCACCCACACGAGTGGTATCGCCGACGACGTCGATGAGGAAGCCGGTGAGGACTACGACGCGTTCTGGGCGGCGACGCCCAACTACTCGCTGGTCGAAACCCGCGACTTCCTGCCGCTGTTCGCCGACAAGCCTAGACTGGCCCCGCCCGGAGTGCAGGTCGAAGACTGCAACGTCGGCTACATCCTCGCCGGCCTGGCGGTGGAGAAGGTGTCGGGCCTGACCTACCGCGACTACGTGCGCGAGGAGGTTTTCGCCCGCTCGGGCATGGCCGACTCCGGCTTCTTCGACCGCCGGGACGCCGTGGACCGGGTGGCCGAGGGCTGGGACCGCCGCGAGGACGGCAGCTGGATCTCGAACATCTACAGCTCGCCGGCGATCGGCTCACCCGACAGCGGCGCGCACACGACGGCCGGGGACCTGATGAATTTCCTCAATGCGGTGCGCGGCGGCCAGTTGCTCTCCAAGGAGTACACCGAGGAGTTCTTCACCCCGCAGGTGGACTATGACGACGACGTGAAGTACGGCTTCGGCCTCGAGTTCGACCTCGACGACAACGGCACGGTGCGCTCGTACTACAAGGACGGCGTCAACGCCGGTGCCAGCGGCATCCTACGGCACTACCCGAAGTCGGGCCTGGACGTCGTGGTGCTCAGCAACGCCGAAGAGGGCGCCTGGGATCTCGTGGTGGAGATCGACGCCCAGTTCTGACGCCGGTGACGGATGCGCCGCGCGGGTCAAGCGCCGTTGCGCGGGTGACGGATGCGCCGCCCGGGTCAAGCGCCGTGGCGCGGGTGGCGCGCCACCCGCGCAACGGCGCCGCACCCGCGTACCCTGGCCGCGGGGGTCGGCTGCGACCTAGTCGACCGTGGGAAGGGGACAGCGCAGCTGGGTACGTTCGCCGCTGCGGTCGATGTCGTGCTCGGCCATGGGGGCTCCGCAGAGCGGGCAGCGGGCCACCGGGCGCTCCTGCACGGGGACCTCGTCGTCGTAGGGGCCCAGTGGCGGCGGGCCGATAATCGGCAACAGGCGACCGTTCAGCCACGCGGTGAACCCGCCGGCTTCCTTGATAGTCGGTCTGCGTTTCTTCGCTGTCATACTTGTTAGTGTACTAACTAAAACCGCGAAATGGTTAGCGCACTAACGAAGGGCACGTGGATGACGAACCCGGCAACGACGACCGAACCGAACCTGCTCGCGTTGGAGAACCAGGTCTGCTTCGCCCTGACCGTGGCGGCGCGCACCACGGTGGCCCTGTACAAGCCGATCCTCGAGCCACTCGGCCTCACGCATCCGCAGTACCTGGTGATGCTGGCGCTATGGGAGCAGAACCCGCGCACCCTGCGGAGTCTGGCCGACGCGCTGCGGCTGGAGCCGGCGACCCTGTCGCCGTTGCTCAAACGGCTCGAGGCGACCGGGCACATCCGCCGGGAGCGCTCGACGACCGACGAGCGGGCGCTGCAGGTGACGCTGACCGAGCATGGCCAGCAGCTGCGCGCCATCGCCGAGACCATCCCGGCGCGGGTGGCGCGCACGCTGGAGATGTCCCCGGAGAGCCTGATCGTGCTGCGGGACACCCTCAACGAGGTCATTCGGGCGTCGAACCCGGCGCCCTAGCGTCGCGCGCAGTTGCCCCGGTGCGGACCAGTTGCCCCGGTGTACCGGGGCAACTCGTCCGAAAGAGGGCAATTCGACCCGGACCGGCGTCGGAGTCGTACGCTGGCGGCATGCAGAAGATCTCGATTGACGCCCTCGCCCGGCAGCAACTCGCCGCGGCCACCGCCGCCAGCAGCGGCCGCGCGGCCGACACCGTTTTCGGCGGGCACGAGAAGGTCCTGCGCCAGACCGTCATCGGCCTGAGCAAGGGCACCGTCCTGGCCGAGCACGCCAGCCCCGGCGACACCACCGTCTACGTGGTGACCGGGCGGGTACGCCTGATCGTGGGGGAGGATTCCTGGCAGGCGCGCACGGGCGACCTGCTCATCGTGCCCGATGCCCGGCACAGCCTCGAGGCCGAAGAGGACGCCGCCATCCTGCTCACCGTCGCCAAGCGCCGCCCCTGACCCCGCCGTTGCCCCGTTCGTCCGCAGGCGGGCGACTCGGCGGATGCCGTGGGGCGCGCTACCGCGGTGCGGCCGGCCAGCTCAGCGCGAGGTCGGTCGCGGCGGCGCTCGCCGCGACGATGTCCTCGGCGCTGCCGCCGGACCGGGCCGCGGCCAGCCCCACCAGGAACAGGCTCAACGGGGCCGCCGGGCGAGCCACGTTGTGGGCCACGTCGCGGGCCACGTCGAGTAGCAACCCGGTGGGCACTAACTCCGCGTCGATGCCGAGCCGCTCCGCGAGGGCGGCCAGCCACTCGTCGAGGGCCTCGGGCGGCAGCGGGACGTTCGTGCTCATGAGTTCTCCTCGGGGACCGGGCTTTCGGCGGCGGCGCTGCCGGGTGCGGCGTCGTCGGTTCCCATCGTGGCATCGCCGGGCTGCGCCACGGGCAGCGGGACGGCGTCGAACCGGCCGGTATCGGCGTCGATGGTGAGCACGCGGCCGATCAGCGGCTCGCCGGTGCCGGTGACGAGCCGGATGGCTTCCGCGGCCAGGAGCGCGCCGGCCTGCCCGCGCAACGCCCCGAGCACCCCGGGGTCGGCCGGGCGGGATGCCAGGGCGTCCGGGCCGGCGGCGAAGAAGTCCCGCAACCGGGTGGCGCGCTGGCCGCTCCGGCGCGGCGGGCTGGACCAGAACACCGACAGTTCGGCGTTGCCGCGCGCCACCGACCCCCACACCAGCGGCAGACCGCGCGCGGCGCAGGTGTCGCCCACCAGGAACGGTTGCGGGCTCAGGTCGCTGCCGTCGATGATCAGGTCGTAGCCGCCGAGGATGCGCGGCGCCGACTCGGCCGTGAGTTCCTCATCGTGTGCGCTGACGGCGGTGTCGGGAGAGAGGGTGAGGATGGTGGTGGTCGCCAGCACCAGGCCGTCGACATCCAGCGGGCCGACGTCGGCCAGCCCGATCGTGCCCACGCCGGCGGCGGCCAGGGAACGGAGCGCGGGCGCGCTGAGCCCAGACGTGCCGAGCACCAGCACCCGGGCGGCCGCGAGGCGCCGGTGCCCGAGCTCGTCGATCGGCGGCAGCCGCAGCTGCGGCAGGTTCTGTACCTGTTCCAGGCGCGCGGTTTCGGTGGGGCTGAGCGGGCCGGTGGGCTCGAGGAGTGGGGGAAGTGCCATGCGTCAACGGTACGCGCCATTTCTCGCGAGAGCGGTCGTGTGGCGGCTTCGCGGCACCGGAGGCAGCCACACTCCCGCGTTCGCGAGGGTGACCTTTCGCGAGAGAGCGGCGGAAGTGCGGGCGGGAGGATTAGGCTCGGAGGAGGGGCTGGCGGCACCCGGAACCGCTGGCGGCACACGCTCGAGGAGGGCCACCATGGGTAGAGTCACAGCGCGACGCAAGATCACCCGGCTGACGATCGGCCAGCCGCCCATCCGCCGCGAAGACGTGCTCGCGGCCGAGGAACCGCTCGAGATGCGGGTCAACGGGCGCTCCCTCGCCGTGACCATGCGCACCCCCGGCCACGACGTGGACCTCGCCGCGGGCTTCCTGGTCTCCGAGGGCATCATCAGTGCCGGCGAACACCTCGCCGCCGCCCGGTACTGCGCCGGCGCCACCGCCGAGGGCGTGAACACCTACAACGTGCTCGACCTGCACCTGGCGCCCGGTGTCACACCGCCGTCCCCGAGCCAGGAGCGCAACCTCCTCACCAACAGCTCCTGCGGCCTGTGCGGCAAGGAGAGCATCGACGCGGTGCGGACCAAGTCCACCTGGGACGTGCGGGCGGATGCCGTGCGAGTCGACGCGGAACTGCTCACCACCTTCCCCGACAAGCTCCGCGAGGCGCAGGCGGTGTTCGAGAAGACCGGCGGCATCCACGCGGCCGCCCTGTTCACCGCCGAGACCGGCGAGATGCTCGCACTGCGGGAAGACGTGGGCCGGCACAACGCCGTCGACAAGGTGATCGGCTGGGCGGTCAAGGAGAACCTGTTGCCGCTCCGCGGGACGGTGCTGATGGTGTCCAGCCGGGCCAGTTTCGAGTTGACGCAGAAGGCGCTGATGGCCGGCATCCCGGTGCTCGCCGCCGTGTCGGCGCCGTCGTCGCTGTCGGCGGAGTTCGCCGCCGAGGTGGGCATGACCCTCGTCGGGTTCCTCCGCGGCGACTCCATGGTGATCTACGCCGGCGAGGAACGCATCGTTCAGGGCGCGCTCGCCGCGGTGTGACCCAGCCGCCCGACCCTGCCCTCGACACAACTCAGGACAGCGCGGGCACCCGCGCCTCGTGCGGGATGAACCGCACGCTCATGGCCTGGTAGCCGGGCGTTTCGACTCCCGCGCCACCTCCCGGTGCATCAGCTGGTTCGCCTCCGGGAAGTAGGCTGCCGCGCAGCCGCGCGGGGTAGTCCACGAGCTGGAACTTGTCGGCCCGGCGCGCGTGCCCGCCGAAGGTCTTCGCTGCTGTCGGTGACCGGTGCGCGACGTGTCATGAGCCATCCTGCTCCTGTCGCCGCGGCATCCGGACCACCGCGACCGGTTTGCCGCGGTTACCGGCTTGAACGGATGCTCACGCGGCCAGCCCGTGCGTGCGGCGGCCGTCCGCGCCCACGTTGCCGGCAGCCACTACGGCGCCATCGGCAACCTGGGTGTCCCGGTCAAGGCGCACGCCCACGGCAATGCGCACGTTCCGGCCGATGCGCACGTGGCTGCCCAGATGGGCGCCGCCGCTGACGAGGCTGCCCTCGCCGATGTGCACGTTCTGGCCGATGAAGACTTTGTCGCCGATGATCACATCGTGGTCGATCCAGCTGCCCGGCCCGATCCAGGCCTCCCGGCCGATCTCGGCTCCAGATTCGATGTAGGCGGACTCCGAGATGAACGCGCTCGGTTGCACGCTCGACTTGCCGGACACCCACCCGTTTCCGTTGGGGTGCCGACGGTACTTCTCGATGACGCCGGTTTCGACTTCGACGTCGATGTTCTTTCGCACTGGGGCTCCTCCCGTGACGCTCGTTGTGTGCGCCGCCCGGCGCCGAAGCGCGGGTCACGCGCCCGAGGCCGGAATTCAGCACATCAGAATGAGCGTCAACGCAGGAAGAAACACCGAAAACTCGCAGGACATTCCGTGTCCGCGCTCAGGCCGGCGAATGGCCGGCCACGCAGGGGGAGCGGCTGTTCGGCGGGCGCTACCCCGCCGGGGCCGCCGCGTCAACCGCCGTGACGCGGCGACGGAGCGGGGATAGACCGGTAACTCAGCGAAGGCGCCGACTCACGGTCGGCCGACGAAGGGACAGTGCCATGGCCGAGAAACCCACTCCGATCGAACTGCAGAAGTACCTCGCCGGCGTTGACTATCCGGCGAGCAAGAGCACCCTGCTGGAGGTCGCCAAGTCCAATGGAGCGCCCGACGACCTGCTGGGCGCTCTGGAATCCGCCTCCCAGGAGGAATTCGACGGCCCAACGGCCGTGTCCAGCGCCATTTCCTGACGGCGGTCCCGGGCATCATGGTTCCAGGAGAGGTGTTCCCGATCATCAATTGTCGCCAGCTGTCGGCCACAGTGACCTGGTATCAGCGGGTGCTCTCCGGAACCGTCGCCTACAGCTTCCCCGATGAGGGTGAGCCGGACTATGTTGCTGTGCGGATCGGCACTGGACAGGTCGCGTTCGGCCGGGGGACAGCGCCAGCCCTGTACGGCGAGACGTCCCTGCCCGCTGCCGGGCACCCGGTGGACCTGTGCCTCTACCTGCCGGATCTGGCCGCCGTCGTCGAGTCGGCGGCCGCGGCCGTCGTGGTACCGCCGGCAGACATGCCGTGGGGCGAGCGGGTCGCGTACCTGCGCGACCCGGAAGGCACCATGATCCTGGCCATCCAGGCCGCCGACTGACGCTCGGCCTGAGCCGAGGCGACCCGGTTACCCGGTCCGCCGCGCACTGTCCCGACAAGGGTGGGCCCCGTCGGGCTCGAACCGACGACCCAAGGATTAAAAGTCCTTTGCTCTACCAACTGAGCTAGAGGCCCGCGGTTAATAACTTAGCGTGGATTGCGAAGCGGTTTTTCTTGTCTACCGTAGAAGCAGCGGCCGGGGCCGTCGACGCACTGCCGTTCCCTGCGGCGGCCCCACCCGTGCCGCGGCCGAGAAACCCAAGAGGAGAGCGATGGCCGACGATTTTCACAAGCCCACCCAGTTCTCGGGCGCCAAGTTCGAGTCGATGATGGGCGGCGAGGACCCCGCGCAGATCAGCCGGGTGGCCCACGAGACCGCGCAGGCCCTGATCTCCCGGGTGCGCGAGAGCCCCGACCCCGACGTGGTGGACCGGCTGGTGGCGTACACCGACGAGCATGGCATCGACGCCGTGGCCGAGCTGTGGTCGCGGGCCACGCCGCGCAGCCTGCCCGGAGCGCTCTGGCGGATCTACCTGGTCCGGCTGCTGATCCGCCAGGACGCGGAGGGCTCGGCGTTCCTGTACCAGCGCGGCCTGGACGTGGCCGTGAGCATCGATCCCGTCGTGGCGGGAGCGGCGGCACCGACCGGCCCGGCCGAGATCATCGTTCTGGCCGATGAGATCCTGCGCGGCCTGTTCACCGGCGACTTCGCCGTCGCCCTGGACCGGGCGGCGGCTTTCTGCCGCGTGATCGGCGCCGGCTGCGCGAGCGTCGCCGACGACTTCGACAGCACCGCACCGGGCCGCTCCAGCGAGCTCACCACCCGCGCATTGCGGTTCTCCACCACCGCACAGGAGTTCGCCTCCTGTGCCCGGCTGTGGCGCAGCGACTCCCTCGAATAACTTCTCCAGCGGATACCCGGTAAGGGAATGAACATCCGGCACTTGTCGTTTACACTGGATGCTGGCCGGACCGCAGTAACCCCGGGCTCCAATATTCGCCGTCTAGAACGGCCTCGCGCCGAGAGGCGTTCTGCGGTCCGGCCTTCTCTCTGCCTACGGCCTCGGCCAGGGGCGGATGAGGCCGGGTGGCCCGGTTTTTTTCGCCCAGACCAATCCGGCGAGGACTCGGCACCGAACCCTTTGCATGGAAGGGGACCGAACCTGACATGCTGGATCTTATGACTGCTGAGTTCAACCTCGACGCCTCGTCGACAGCGCCCTCGAAAGAGGAGCTGCTCGCCCGGGTAGCGGACGGGGACCAAACGGCGTTCGGAGAGCTATACGACCAGATTGCTCCGCGTGTGCTTGGCCTGGTCAAGCGCGTGCTGGTCGATCACGCACAGTCCGAAGAAGTGACCCAGGAGATTTTCCTGGAGATCTGGCAGACGGCGTCGCGGTACGAGTCGCAGCGTGGCGGGGCCTCGACCTGGATCATGACCATGGCGCACCGACGTGCGATCGACCGGATCCGGTCGTCGCAGGCCGGCCGTGACCGGGACACCAAGATCGGCATCCGCGACCTCGCGGTGCCGTACGACGAGGTCGCAGAGACCGTTGAAGTGAAACTCGAGCACGAAAGGGTGGAAAAGGCGATGTCCAGACTGACCGAACTGCAACGCCAGGCCGTGAGCCTGTCGTACTTCAGCGGTTTCAGTCACCGCGAAGTCGCCGACCACCTGCACATCCCGCTCGGCACCGTGAAGACCCGGCTCCGGGACGGGTTAATCCGCTTAAGAGACGAACTGGGGGTGGCGTCATGAGCGACACCAACACGCCACGAAACGGCCCGACCGGCAACGGGTCCGCCCAGAACCCGGCCGACCTGGCCGGGGCTTACGCCGTGCACGCGCTCAGTGCCGCCGAGACCGCCGAGTACGAGCGGTACCTGGAGCACTCCGAGCAGGCACGGATCGAGGCCGCCGAGTTGAGCGACACCGCGGTGGCGCTCGGCCTCGCGACGGCGCCGGTGCAGCCCTCCAGCGCTCTCAAGGCCAGCCTGATGGCGCAGATCGCGTCCACCCCGCAGCTGGCCGCGCACAACGCCGCCCGGCCCGGAACCCCGGCCGCCACGGCGGATGCGCCGCCCGCGGTCGCTCCCGTCGCCGCGACATCCGCCCCCTCGACGCCCACCACCCCTGCACCCGGCAGTTCCGACGTCCGCGCCGGCTCGGCCGCCGACCGGGCCCAGCGCCGCTGGTTCCAGCGGCCCGCCGGATACCTCGCGGCCGCTGCTGCCGCTGTGGCGCTCTTCGTCGGCGGGACCTTCGCCGGGCAGGCGATCTACGGCAACCCCGACGACCAGTTCGCCCAGGAGCAGGCCGCCGGCCTCGCCGAGATCAACGCGGCCCCCGACACGCAGCGCGCGTCGACCGAGACCGTCGACGGGCAGAATACCACCCTGGTGTGGTCGGGCGAACTCGGCCTGTCCGCGATCATCGTCGACGACCTGCCCGCGCTCGCCGACGATCAGGACTACCAGCTCTGGTACATCGGTGAGGGCGACCCGGTTCCCGCCGGCACGTTCGACTCCACCGGGTCGGGCACGGTCTTCCGGGTCCTCGACGGCACCATGTCCGCCGGCGACGCCGTCGGCGTGACCGTCGAGCCCTCCGGCGGCTCCGAGAAGCCCACGACCGACCCGATCGTCGCCATCCAGAGCTGACCCGCGTCGCTCCGGGCACGTCCGGGACGGATGGGTAGTCTCGGTACATGACCTTGCCTTTCACGCTGCTCATCGACCCGGAGCCGGCCGACTCCACCCGCACCGACTTCGTCGACACGTTCCACGAGATCGATTCCGGCGCCCCGGCGCTGCGAGTGGCCGAGCTGAGCACCCAACGCGGCGACGGCATCTTCGAGACCCTCAGCGTGGTCAACGGGCATCCGCAGGAGGTCGAGCCGCACCTCAGCCGGCTGATCAACTCGGCGCAGATCTGCGACCTGCCGGTGCCCAACCCCGCCCAGTGGCGGGCGGCGATCGCGTATGCCGTGGCGCGCATCCCCGGCGAGGGTGAACTGGCGCTCAAGTTCGTGCTCAGCCGCGGGGTCGAGCACGGCCCGGCGCCCACCGCCTGGCTGCACGCCACCCGCGCGGCCGACTTCACCGCCGTACGCGAGGGGGGCATCAGGGTGATCACCCTCGACCGCGGCTACCCACGCGGGGTGGCCGAGCAGGCGCCGTGGCTGCTGATGGGTGCAAAGACGCTCAGCTACGCCATCAACATGGCCGCCCTGCGCGAGGCCCAGCGCCGCGGTGCAGACGACACCATCTTCCTCACCCACGACGGCTACGTCATGGAGGGCCCCACCTCCAGCGTGATCCTGCGCATCGACGGTCGCTATGTCACCCCGGCGCCCAGTGGCGCGATCCTGCACGGCACGACCCAGCAGAGCGTGTTCGAGTACCTCACCGCCCACGGCGAGAGCGTGGAGTACCGCGACATCACCGTCGACGAGCTGCGGGCGGCGGATGCGGCGTGGCTGGTCTCCAGCGTGCGCCTGGCGGTCGCCGTGACCGCCCTGGACGGCGAGGAGTTCCCGCACGACACCGAGCTCACACGCGCCCTGAACGCGTCCCTGCTGGCCCGCACCGGGTCCTGACGGGCCCGCGAGAGCGGCGGTGTGGCCGCTTCGCCGATGTGAGGTGACCGTCAGGCCGCTCTCGCGAGGTGGTGCGGGTTAGCCGAAGCGGCCGGAGACGTAGTCTTCGGTGGCCTGCACGGTGGGGTTGGAGAAGATCGTCGTGGTGTCGTCGTACTCGATGAGCTTGCCCGGCTTGCCGGTGCCCGCGATGTTGAAGAACGCGGTGCGGTCGGAGACCCGGGAGGCCTGCTGCATGTTGTGCGTGACGATGACGATCGTGTAGTCGGTCTTCATCTCCTCGATGAGGTCCTCGATCGCGAGGGTGGAGATCGGGTCAAGGGCAGAGCAGGGCTCGTCCATCAGGATCACGTCGGGCTGCACGGCGATGGCGCGGGCGATGCAGAGGCGCTGCTGCTGGCCGCCGGACAGGCTCGACCCTGGCTTGTCCAGGCGGTCCTTCACCTCGTTCCACAGGTTGGCGCCCTGCAGCGACTTCTCGATGAGCGCGTCGGCGTCGTTCTTGGGCATCCGCCGGTTGTTGAGCTTGACGCCGGCGAGCACATTGTCGCCGATCGACATGGTGGGGAACGGGTTGGGCCGCTGGAACACCATGCCGACCTGCCGGCGCACGAGCACCGGGTCGACGCCCGGGCCGTACAGGTTGTTGCCGTCGATGAGTACCTCGCCGTCCACGTGGGCGCCGGGGATGACCTCGTGCATGCGGTTGAGGGTGCGCAGGAACGTGGACTTGCCGCAGCCGCTGGGGCCGATCAGCGCGGTCACTGTGCGCGGTTCGATGGTCAGCGATACGCCTTCGACGGCGAGGAATTTGCTGTAGTAGACGTCGAGGTCGTTGACTTCAATGCGCTTGGACATGGGTTCCTTCGAATCTGGGAAAGCAGGAGATCTGGGGCGGAGGCGGCGTCAGCGGCCGAGTTTGGGGGAGAAGGTGCGGGCGACCAGGCGGGCCACCAGGTTGAGCAGCATCACGATCACGATGAGGGTGAGCGCCCCGGCCCAGGCCCGGTCGATGTACGCCTGCGAGTCGGCGCCCTGGCTGGCGTACTGGTTGTACACGAACACCGGGAGGGTCATCATCCGTTCGCTGAACAGGTCATAGTTCATGCTGGCGGTGAAGCCGGCGATGATCAGCAGCGGGGCGGTCTCGCCGATCACGCGGGAGATGGAGATCATCACGCCGGTGACGATGCCGGCCAGCGAGGTGGGCAGCACCACCTTCACGATGGTCAGCCACTTGGGCACGCCGAGGGCGTACGCGGCCTCCCGCAGCTCGTTGGGCACGAGCTTGAGCATTTCCTCGCTGGAGCGCACCACCACGGGGATCATCAGCACCGAGAGCGCCACCGAGCCGCCGAAGCCGAACCGGATGCCCGGGTCGTCGAACAGGAGCGAGAACAGCGCGTAGGCGAACAGGCCGGCCACGATCGAGGGGATGCCGGTCATCACGTCGACGAAGAAGGTGATGCCGCGGGCGAGCCGGCCACGGCCGTATTCGGTGAGGTAGATCGCGGTGAGCAGGCCGATCGGCACCGAGATCAGGGTGGCCAGGCCGGTGACGAAGAGGGTGCCGACGATGGCGTGCAGTGCCCCGCCGCCGGCGCCGACGACGTTGCGCTGGGATTCGGTGAAGAAGCTCGGGGTGAGGAAGGCGGGCAGGCCGTTGACCACGGTGGTGCCCACCAGGGAGATCAGCGGGATCAGCGCCACCACGAAGGCGATGGTGACCAGCGCCGTGACCAAGCGGTCCTTGGCCCGGCGGACGCCCTCCACGAAGTAGGAGAACAGGAACAGGGCCACGCAGTGCAGCACGGTACCGAAGAACAGCGCACCGGCCCAGTTGAAGGTCTCGGTGGCGCCGGCAAGGAAGATCACCGCGAAGAATGCTGCCGCGACGACCCAGCTGGCGGCGAGCACGATCAGCGGGGAGTTCTTGGGCAGCTTGCCGGCGGTGAGGGAGTTCGTGACGGGAGCCGAGACGGTCATGGTGCTCATCAATTCGCTCCAGAGAAGGCCTTGCGGCGGTTGATGATCACGCGGGCGATCATGTTCACGATCAGCGTGATGACGAAGAGCACGAGGCCGGTGGCCAGCAGGATGTTGACCCCGACGCCGTGCGCCTCGGGGAAGTTCAGTGCGATGTTCGCGGCGATGGTGTTGGAGTTCTGCGAGGTGAGCAGCTGGAAGATCACCTGTGGGTTGGGGGAGAGCACCATGGCCACGGCCATGGTCTCGCCCAGAGCCCGGCCGAGGCCCAGCATCGCGGCGGAGATGATGCCGGCGCGGCCGAACGGGAGCACGGCCATGGTGATCATTTCCCAGCGGGTGGCGCCGAGCGCCAGCGACGCTTCTTCGTACAGCACCGGCGTCTGCAGGAAGATTTCCCGGCAGATGGCGGTGATGATCGGCAGCACCATCACGGCCAGCACGATCGCGACGGTGAGGATGGTGCGGCCGGTTCCGGACACCGGGCCGGCGAACAGCGGGAACCAGCCGAACCAGTCGACCAGGCTGGCGTAGAACGGCTGCACCAGGGGGGCGAGGACACCGATACCCCACAGGCCGAAGACCACGGACGGCACGGCGGCGAGCAGGTCGATGAGGTAGCCCAGGCCCTGCGCGAGCTTCCGCGGGGCGTAGTGCGAGATGAACAGGGCCACGGCGATGGCCACCGGCACGGCCATCAGGAGGGCCAGGAAGGCCGACCAGACCGTGCCGAACGCCAGCGGTGCCACGTAGGACCAAAAGTTGGTGAAGTCACCCTTGAAGGCATCCGCCGGGGCCACGAAGGCGGGAATGCTCTGCACGAACAAGAACAAGGCGACCGCGGCGAGCACGGCCAGGATCAGGCTTCCGGCGACCACCGTTGCGGTGGAGAAGATACGGTCGCCCGGTCGTTCCTTGGCCTTGATCGCAATACGGTCAACTGCGGTCGTCATTCCGAGCGTCTCCCTGGAGGGGTGAGGTGGTACCGGTAAAAGGGTGGTTCGTGGGCCAGACCCCAAGCCTCAGTGTGCCCGACCGGGCGACCGCGTGCAACGCGGCCGCCCTGCCGGGCAGTGTTACTGAGGCGTG
This sequence comes from Cryobacterium sp., assembly GCF_025463825.1. Classification (GTDB taxonomy): domain Bacteria; phylum Actinomycetota; class Actinomycetes; order Actinomycetales; family Microbacteriaceae; genus Cryobacterium. Next base: position 107,881 of record NZ_JAODBG010000119.1, on the reverse strand, counting down.
AGGCTCAGCGGATGTTTACTTGACGGTCTCGAGGACCGCGGCGACCTTGGCCTGCAGGTCGGCGGACAGCGGGGCGGCGCCGGCGGATGCCGCAGCCTCCTCCTGGCCGGCCTCGCTGGCCATGTAGCTGACGTACTCCTTGACCAGGGTGCCCTGCTCGGCGTCGGCGTATTCGGTGCAGACGAGCGCGTAGCTCACGAGCACGAGCGGGTAGTGGGTCGCGTCGGTGGTGAGGCGGTCCAGCTTGATCGCCAGGTCGTTGTCGGCGCGGCCCTCGACCAGCGGCGAACCGTCGACGACGGCGGCAGCGGCCTCGGCCGTGTACTCGACGAATTCTTCGCCGACCTTGATCTTGGCGACACCGAGGTCACCGGCGCGCGACGCGTCGGCGTAGCCGATGGTGCCGGTGCCGTTGGTGACGGCGTCGACGACACCGGAGGTGCCCTGGGCGCCCTCACCGGTCTGGTACGGGAAGGGGTCGGCCGGCTTCTCGGTCCACACGTCGGGTGCGGCCTGGAAGAGGTAGTCGGCGAAGTTCTTGGTGGTGCCGGAGTCGTCCGAGCGGTGCACGGCGGTGATCGCGGTGGCCGGCAGGGTGGCGTCCTCGTTCAGCGCCGCGATGGCCGGGTCGTTCCAGGTGGTGATGGCGCCGGTGAAGATCTTGGCGAGCGTGTCGGCATCCAGGTTGAGGTCGGTGACGCCCTCGACGTTGAAGATGACGGCGATCGGGGAGATGTAGACCGGCAGGTCCACGGCGAGGGTGTCGGGCGCGCAGGCTGCGAAGGTGCCGGCGAGTTCTTCGTCGCTGAGGTAGGAGTCCGAACCGGCGAAGTCGGTGCCGCCGGCGATGAAGGTCTCGCGGCCGGCGCCGGAGCCCGACGGGTCGTAGTTGATGGTGACGTCGGGGTTGGCGGTCTGGAACGCGGAGATCCACGCTTCCTGCGCGGAGCCCTGCGAGGACGCGCCCGCGACGTTGATGGTGCCGGCGACGGCGGTCTCAGCTGCGGCACCGGCGGTGGACGTGCTGGCGCCCCCCTCGTTCGACGCGCAGGAGGAGAGAACGAGTGCTACGGCAATGGCAATGACCGCCGGGCGGCCATAACGCATGAGATTCACAAGGATCCTTTTCAGGTCAACTACAGGGAATGCGATCACAGGAGAACCCTGCGAACTTCGGGCCGGTGCTGGCCCTCGACAGACGCTATTCCTTGTGGTTAACGACACTCCCCCTCCTGGGTGAACGGCAGGTAAACGGATGCCGACGGTTGGTGCGCACACGACAACGCCCGCAGTCCGGTCGGAGTGCGGGCGTCGGGGGAGGGCAGGGGCGGGCTATAGGCGCGGCGGGTGGCTCTCGATCGCCAGGATCCCCGCACTCGGATTGTCGCTGGAGAGATGCACGACCGAGAACCCGCTGGGCGCCAGCACGGCGGCGTTGGAGAGCCGGTGCGTCACCGGGGAGCCCGTCGCCAGGGCGATCTCCCGCAGGATGTCGGGCAGCACCGGTCCGTGGCTGCACAGCACCGCGGTCTTGCGGGCGCGGATACGCTTGCCCACGGCGTGCCGCACATCGGAGGTGCCTTCCTCCCAGGCGTCCTGGCTGATCAGGTCGGTGCGTTTGAACGGCACCCCGGTCGACGCGGACAGCGGCGCCACCGTGGTGACGCACCGGGTGGCGGTACTGGCGAAGATCCGTTGCGGCCGCCACGCGCTGACCGTGCCCACCAGCGCGGCGGCCTGCGCCACCCCCCGTTCGCTGAGCGGACGGGTGGCGTCGGGGCCGGACCAGTCGTGCGGCGGGGTGGCCTTGGCGTGCCGCAGCGCGATGATGGCGAAGGTGCGGGTGATGCCCTGGGTCACCAGCCCGGCGAAGGCGTCGATGATCTCCACGTCCGGCGCGTAGCTGAGGTACGTCCTGGCCTTCTTGATGGTGACCCATTCGAGGGCGGCGACCTCGCCGTTGGGCACGAAGGTGGAGTGCAGGATGTGCTCGGGCAGCACCTCCGCCGCCCAGTAGTGCACAACCTTGGTTTTGCCGTTGGGCATCGGGTACTCGGAGACGCCGAGCGGCACCCCGAGCGCGATGGCCAGGCCGGTCTCCTCCTTGATCTCCCGCACCGCCGTGATCGGCAGGGTCTCGCCGGGGTCGACCTTGCCCTTGGGGATGGTGATGTCGCCGTGCACGGTGCGGTGGATCAGCAGCACGTGCATCTTGCCGTCGATGAGCCGCCACAGGACCGCACCGGCCGCGTAAACGGTGGCAGTGTCGGTCATCGGCGGCTCACCGGGCGCTTCCGCTGGCCGATCTGCTGCATCAACCGGTTCTGCATGTCGTCGAGGGGCGCTCCGTCACCATCCAGGTGGTGCCGGGTCCATTCGCCGTTGCCGTCCAGCCACCACGACGAGGTGCGCTCGTCCATGGCCCGGGTGAAGAGGGCATCCACCTCGTTGAGGTGGCGCGGGTCGACGAGGCGCACCAGAGCCTCGACGCGGCGGTCGAGGTTGCGGTGCATCATGTCGGCGCTGCCGATGAACACCTGCGTCTCGCCCAGGGTGTGGAAGCAGAAGATCCGCGAGTGCTCGAGGTACCGGCCGAGGATCGACCGCACCCGGATGTTCTCGCTCAGGCCGGGCACGCCGGGCTTGAGGCTGCAGATGCCGCGCACCCACACGTCGACGGGCACCCCGGCCTGGCTGGCCCGGTAGAGCGCGTCGATGATGTCCTCGTCGACCATCGAGTTGACCTTGATGCGGATGCCGGCGGGCTTGCCGGCCAGCGCGTTCGTGGTCTCGTCGGCGATGCGCTTGAGCAGCGCCTTCCGCAGGTGCAGCGGCGCCACCAGCAGGCGCTTGAACTTCTTCTCGATGGCGTACCCGGAGAGTTCGTTGAACAGCCGGGTGAGGTCCTTGCCGACCTGGTCATCCGCCGTCAACAGCCCCATGTCTTCGTAGATGCGACTGGTCTTGGGGTTGTAGTTGCCGGTGCCGATGTGGCTGTAGTGCCGCAGCACGCCCTTCTCGTAGCGCACCACGAGGGCGAGCTTGCAGTGCGTCTTCAGCCCGACCAGGCCGTACACCACGTGCACGCCGGCCTTCTCGAGCTTGCGTGCCCAGGAGATGTTCGCCTGCTCGTCGAAGCGGGCCTTGATCTCCACCAGCGCCAAGACCTGCTTGCCGGACTCCGCGGCGGCGATCAGCGCCTCCACGATCGGGCTGTCGCCCGAGGTGCGGTACAGGGTCTGCTTGATGGCGAGCACGTTCGGGTCGGCGGCGGCCTGCTCCAGGAACGCCTGCACGCTGGTCGCGAACGATTCGTACGGGTGGTGCAGCAGGACGTCGCCCCGGCTGATCGCCCGGAAGATATCGGATTCCTGGTTGGGTTCGCCGGTGAGCAGCTGCGCCGCGGTGGTGGGCACGTGCTTGGTGTAGTGCAGGTCCGGCCGGTCGATGCGCAGATCGAACAGCCCGCCGAGGTCCAGCGGTGCGGGCAGGCGGTAGACCTCCTGCTCGGTGACGTCGAGCTCGCGCACGAGCAGTCCAAGCGTCACCTCGTCCATGTCCTCGGTGACCTCGAGGCGGATGGGCGGGCCGAACCGGCGGCGCAGCAGCTCCTTCTCGAGGGCCTTGATCAGGTTCTCGGTGTCGTCTTCCTCGATGACGACGTCCTCGTTGCGGGTGACCCGGAACACGTGGTGTTCGAGGATGTCCATGCCGGGGAAGAGATCCTCGAGGTGGTTGGCGATGAGGTCTTCCAGGGTGATGAAGCGCACCTTGTCGACGGACTCGGTGCGGTCCACCCGCACGAAGCGCGGCAGCATGGAGGGCACCTTGAGCCGGGCGAATTCCTGCTTGCCGGTCTTGGAGCTGTGCAGCCGCACGGCGAGGTTGAGCGAGAGGCCGGAGATGTACGGGAACGGGTGCGCCGGGTCGACGGCCAACGGCATCAGCACCGGGAAGATCTGGTTGCCGAAGTAGCCGCGCAGCGACCGGCGGTCCACGTCGGAGAGGCTGTCCCAGGTGACGATGTCCACGCCGTGTTCGGCCAGGGCCGGGCGCACCAGCTCCTGGAAGGCGTGCGCGTGCCGGTCCTGCAGCACGTGCGCGGCCTTCGAGATGTCGGTGAGCACATCCTGCGGGGCGCGGCCCACGTTGGTGGGCACCGCCAGGCCGGTCAGGATGCGGCGCTTGAGCCCGGCGACCCGCACCATGAAGAACTCGTCGAGGTTGCTGGCGAAGATGGCCAGGAAGTTCGCCCGCTCCAGGACCGGCAGGGCTGGGTCTTCGGCCAGCTCGAGCACTCGCTGGTTGAAGGCCAGCCAGCTCAGCTCTCGGTCGAGGTACCGCTCGATCGGGAGTGCGGGATCGTTTTTGCCGATCTGAGGGTCAAAATCGTCGTCGAGTTCGCTCTCGAGCCCTGAGGTGCCTGGGATGTTGTCGCCGTCCATCTGTCCATCTTGACACCCGGCGCCGAGCGGGCGCGACGATCACGGTGAACGGAACCTTAACGAGGCCAGCGGTGATACTGCACATCCACCGTACGGTCGGCGAATCCGAGGCTGCGATACAGGCGCACCGGGGCGGTGCTCTCGGCCTCCACATACAGTTCGACGGCCGTGCAGCCCCGCTCACGCAGGCGGGCGAGGCCGGCCAGCATCAGGGCGCGGCCGAGGCCGGCGCCGGCGGAATCGGGGTGCACTCCGAGGACGTAGATCTCACCGAGCGATGAGCCGGGTTCGATCTTGAGCCAGTTGTAGCCGAGGATCGGCCCGGGCGCGGCGTCGTCCGGCGCGGAGTCCGGCCGGCTCGTCCGGGCCAGCAGCAGGTCTCCGGCATCGAACCAGGGTTCGTCCTGGCGGGCGGCCAGGTCGGCCTCGGTGAGGGCGCCCTGTTCCGGATGCGCGGCGAAGATCAGGGCGTTCAACCGCACCCATTCGGCGGCGTCACCGGGGTCGCCGGCCGTGGCGGGGCGGAACGCCGTGATGACCACGCCGGCCGGAAGCTCGGGGGAGTCGTCGGCGGCGCTGAGCGGCCGCTCCAGCTGCAGCAGGGTGCGCGCGGCGCTGAAGCCGAACCGGTCGGCGAGGGCACGGGCGCCGGGGTGGTCGCCGTGCGCCCAGGCGGTCAGGTCGCCGGACATGCCGCCCTCGTCCTCGAACACGCGGCGGAGCGCGGCGGTGGCGTGCCCACGCCGGCGGTAGCGCGGATGCACGACCAAGTCGATCTCGCCGGCGCCCAGGATCGCGGCGCCGACGGCGTCTTCACCCTCGAGCAGCAGCTGCGGCCGGCGGCGGCCCGAGCGCACGTCGAGCAGGGCCTGTTCGTTGAAGGGCCGGTGCCCGTCGGTGTGCGCGGCCGCGTCGGCGACGTCGTGGAAGCGAGCCGCGAAAGCGGCGTCGGCCAGGTCAGGTGCCGACAGAGTGAACGACACGCTCGCCGTCCTCCTCGTAGACGTTGAAGCGGTAGCCGACGTTGCGTACCGTGCCGATCAGGGATTCCTGGTCGCCGAGCTTCGCGCGGAGCCGCCGCACGTGCACGTCGACGGTGCGGGTGCCGCCGAAGTAGTCGTAGCCCCAGACCTCGCTGAGCAGCTGCTCACGGGTGAACACCCGCGACGGGTGCGCGGCGAGGAACCGCAGCAGCTCGAACTCCTTATAGGTGAGGTCGAGCGGCTTGCCGTGCACCTTGGCGGAGTAGCTGGCTTCGTCGATGACGACGCCGGCGGCACGAATCGTGGGGGAGGGTTCGTTGTGCGAGGTGCGGCCGGCGGCGAGGCGGATGCGAGCGTCGACCTCGGCGGGACCGGCGGTGTTCAGCACCACGTCGTCGACGCCCCAGTCCGGGCTGACGGCGGTGAGCCCGCCCTCGGTGATGACCAGGAGCAGCGGCACGCTGCTTCCGGTGGTCCGCAGGATCTGGCACAGCGACTTGGCGGCCATCAGGTTCGACCGTGCGTCGACCAGGATCAAATCGGAATCGGGCGCGGTGATGAGCTGATCCGGCTGCGCCGGAATGAATCGTGTGCTGTGTGAGAGCAACGCCAGGGCGGGGAGAACTTCGTCGTTCACCGCCGAGGTCAGGATCAACAGCTGCGCCACGCAGGTCCTCCAAGTATCTTCCCGGTAATCCTAGCGTGCCACGGAATGCGACTCTGGCGTGCAGAATGGGTTTGTGAGTTGGAAGCGTGTGAGTGTTGGAGTGATTTGGCTGGTCGCCGCCGTCTGTGCGGTCCTGATCGGCGTGCTCGTCGCCCCGGAAAATCGGCTGGTCTGGACCAGCCTCTCCCTGGCGGGCTGCACCATCCTCACCCTTGCGGCCCAGCTGTCCACCGGGCAGAAAGAGGGATACGTGAGCCGGGTGACCCAGAGCCTGGTCGGCGCTGTTCTGGTCCTCGCCGCGGCCACCGGCATTTTTGGCCTCGTCGGCCTCGTCGGCCTCGGATAACGGTTCGGCACGGTTCGGCGTTTCGGCCGCGGGGCGCGCGCCAGAGGCTAGAGTTGGGGCATGTCAACGCTCGCACTCGAAATCCTGTTCCTGGGCCTCCTCGCGCTGGCCAGCCTGTCGATCGCCTGGGTTTCCGGCGTCGTGCTGTTCAAGCTGTTCCGGGGCCAGCGGTAACCGAAGTGTACGAACTTCCGGTCGGGTTGCCGTCCGAGCTCGTTCCTTTGTCGTGGCTTCTCGGCGTCTGGGAAGGCTCGGGCATCCTCGACTACACCGTCGGCGGGAAGAAGGTCACCGGCGAATTCGGGCACCGGATCAGCTTCAGCCATGACGGCATGCAACACCTGAACTACAGCTCGTACACCTGGCTGGAGCCCGAGGCGCCGACGGCGACCGGTAATCCGGGCGCCGGCGCGACGGCCGGCGCGGCCGTCCCGTTGATGACCGAGACCGGTTACTGGCGGCTCAGCCGCCCGCAGCAGGCCGGCGACCCCGGGCCCGGCCTCCTCCCCGGTGTCGGCCCCGCACCGTTCCAGACCGCGGAGGCGGTGGAGACGCTGCGCAATGCCGACAATGGTTTCGACATCGAGGTGAGCCTGGTGCATCCGGGCGGCATCATGGAGCTCTACCTCGGCCAGGTGAAGGGCCCGCGCATCGACCTGGCCACGGACGCGATCGTGCAGACCAGCGGCGCGAAACCGTACGCGGCCGCCACCCGGCTCTACGGCCTCGTCGACAGTCACCTGCTCTGGGCGTGGGACATCGCCGCGCTCGGCGAGGAGCTGCGCACCCACGCCTCCGGCCGGCTCAGCCGCGTGTCCTGACCGGCACCACACCGATCGGGCGCACCCGGCTGAGCCCGAACACCACGGCGCCGGCGGCGAGGACGGTTCCGGCGATCAGCAGCACGCAACCGAACACGACGTCATACCCGGCCACAGGGTTGAGGAACGGGTACGGCACCCAGCCGTCCGTCGCTCCGCGCAGGAGCACCACGTTGCACCAGAGCGCCGGGTAGGCCAGCAGCAGCCACAGGCGGCGCCACGGCTGCCGGTCCCGGTCGGCGAAGACCAACCAGTCCAGCAGGCAGTAGAGCGGGAACAGCACGTGCAGGACGGTGTTCGCCCAGGGCAGGTCGACGCCGCCGGCCAGTCCGGTGAGCAGGGTGTTGTAGACGACGCCGACGACGATCATGTACGCCGTCGCCGCCGCCCGGGCCAGGACCAGCCAGTCCGGGACCGGTCGGCTCCGCAGCACCAACAGCGCCGTGGCGAGCAGCACCCCCGCGGCCAGCAGGTTGCTTTGGATGGTGAAGAACCCGAAGAAATTGAACGGGTTGATCGTGGCGCGGGCGGCGGTGGAGACGAAGGTCGCCGCCACCGCGACCAGGGTGAGCGCCCCCATGGACAGGCGGAGCGCGGCGGGCAGCGGGGCGGGAACAGTCATCGGTGACTCCTCGTCGGGGCGGGCAGCCGGCCCTGGCGGGAATACGGGATGTCATACAGGCCGTTGGGTTAGCATATGGGCCGGAGTTCCACGCTGTCGACTGCCCTGGCGCTCCCCGGCAGCATTCCCGGAGCTTCCCCGAAGGAGAGCCCTCATGACCAGCACCGCCGAACCGATCGTTTCCGCCGCGGGGTCGCCCCTGCTCGAACTCGACGGGGCCGTGCAGGCGCAGGGCATCGACGCGGGTGTCGCCGCCCACTACGGCAGCCCGAACACCGAACAACGCCGGCTCCTGGCCGGCCAGGCCGTCGTGGACCTCTCCCACCGCGGGGTGCTGTCCATTTCCGGTGCCGACCGGCTCACCTGGCTGAACTCGATGTCCAGCCAGGAACTGCGCGGCCTCACTCCCGGCCAGTCCACCGAGACACTGCTGCTGGACCCGACCGGCCACCTCGAGTACGCCATCGCGCTGCTCGATGACGGCGTGGAGACCTGGCTGCTGATCGAGGCCGCCGAGCTGCCCGGCCTGCACGCCTGGCTCGACCGGATGCGCTTCACCCTGCGGGTGCAGGTCGTCGATCACACCCTGGCCTACGCCACGGTCGGCACCATGGCCGCCGATCCCACTGCCGTCGCACTGAGCGCGGCCGCCCCCAACGGGGTGCCGCTGGTCTGGCACGACCCGTGGACCGAGGTCGCCCCGGGCGGTTGGCAGTACGCCGCGAACACCGCGCACCCCGCCGCCACCTGGCGGTGGACCGAGGTGCTGATCACCCGGTCCGCGCTGCCGGCCCTTCGCGATGCCGTCTCGGCGGGTACGGTCACCGCCGCCGGCCTCCTCGCCCTGGAGGCACTGCGCATCGCCGCCTGGCGGCCCCGCGGCGCCCTCGACGCCGATGACCGCACCATCCCACACGAACTGGACTGGCTCCGCACCGCCGTGCACCTGAACAAGGGCTGTTACCGCGGGCAGGAGACCGTTGCGAAGGTGCACAACCTCGGCCACCCGCCGCGCCGCCTGGTGCTGCTGCACCTGGACGGCTCGGAGTCGGTGCTGCCCGTGCACGGCGACGAGGTGCAGGGCGATCGGTTCGTCGCGAACAGCGAGCCGGAGCGCCGCACCGTGGGCACCATCACCTCCAGTGCCATCCACTACGAACTGGGACCCATCGCCCTCGCCGTGATCAAGCGCACCGTGCCGGGCACGGTGACCCTGCACGTGCTCTCGCAGGGCATCTCCATCACCGCCAGCCAGGAGGTCATCGTGCCGGAATCGGCCGGGTCGGTGGCCGAGGTCCCACGGTTGCCGCGGCTGGGTGTGCGGGCCCCGCGCGGCTGACGGCCCACCGTCCGGCGGGACTTTCGTCACGCCGGCCGGGACCGCGTGCGCCCGCGCGCCTCGCTAGAGTTGAGCTATGTCTGCTCCTTATACCCTCATCCTCCTCCGCCATGGCAACAGCACCTGGAACCAGCAAAACCTCTTCACCGGTTGGGTGGATGTGCGGCTGAGCGACCAGGGCCGGGCCGAGGCGTTGCGCGCCGGCGAGCTGCTGGCCGAGTCCGGACTGCTGCCGGACATCCTGCACACCTCACGTCTCACGCGCGCCATCCAGACCGCCGACATCGCCCTCGAAGCGGCCGACCGGCTCTGGATCGACGTCAAGCGCTCCTGGCGCCTCAACGAGCGCCACTACGGTGCCCTGCAGGGCCTGGACAAGGCCGAGACCCTCGCCAAGTACGGCCCGGAGCAGTTCCAGACCTGGCGCCGCTCGTTCGACGTGCCGCCGCCCCTGCTCGACGACTCCTCCGAGTGGACCCAGGTGGGCGACGCCCGCTACGCCGACCTCGGCGACGAGGTGCCCCGCACCGAAAGCCTCAAGGACGTCATCGCCCGGATGCTGCCGTACTGGGAGTCCGACATCGCGGCGGACCTCCGCACCGGAAAGACCGTGCTCGTCACCGCGCACGGCAACTCGCTGCGCGCCCTGGTCAAGCACCTCGACGGCATCTCCGACGCCGACATCGCCGAGCTGAACATCCCCACCGGCATCCCGCTGGTGTACCGCCTGGACGAGGACCTCACGCCCACCGGCGCCGGTGAGTACCTCGACCCTGCCGCTGCCGCCGCCGGTGCCGCCGCCGTTGCCGCGCAGGGCAAGAAGTAACCCTGGCCCCACGGAGAAAAGCCCCCGTCTCCGACGGGGGCTTTTCCAGTTCCCGAGCCGTGACCTGAGCCCGTCGGGAATCCAGGTGCTCAGCTCACGGTTCGCGAGGTGTGCTTCAGGCCTCCGGCGACGACGGCTGGTGCCAGTCGCCGGTGCCCAGGTACTGCACCTTTTTCGCGATCGACACGGCGTGGTCCGCGAACCGCTCGTGGTACCGGCTGGCCAGGGTGGCGTCGACGGTGTCCGCCGCCTGCCCCTTCCAGGTTTCGCCGAGCACGGCGTCGAACACGCTCAGGTGCAGCGCGTCCACCTTGTCGTCCTCGTTGCGGATGGCCTCCGCCAGTTTCATGTCCTCGGTGGTGAGCAGCTCGGCGAGCATCTTCGCGATCTTCACGTCGACCGCGCCCATCTCGGCGAACGTCGGGCGCAGGCTCTTCGGGATCACCTTGTCGGGGAACCGGTACCGGGCCAGCTGCGAGATGTGGGTGGACATGTCGCCCATCCGCTCGAGCGACGCGCTGATCCGCAGCGCGCTCACCACGATGCGGAGGTCACGCGCCACCGGTTGCTGCCGCGCGAGGATGGTGATCGCCAGCTCATCCAGCTCAACGGTCAGCGCGTCGATCTTGTCGTCGTCGGCGATGACCTCCTCGGCCAGTGCAACGTCGGACTCGTTGAAAGCCTTGGTGGCCTTCTCAATGGAGATGGCCACGAGGCGAGCGATCTCGGCGAGGCGGTCCTGAACCTCGGCGAGCTCCTGCTGAAATACTTCACGCATGTATCTGTGGTCCTTCCTGGTCGCGCCAAAGCGCGCGAACGCATGAGGCCCGCCTGGCCCCCGAGCAATTCTGGCGGCCGGAGGTTAACGGCAGGTGCCCTGCGATTGAACAACTCCTAAAGTAGCGTGTGACCACCCTTGCCGGGGCGATTGCCCCGTGGGATAGTCACTAATCTGGTCAAATGGAATCAACCTGGCTCGTGCTGCTGTCCCTGGCACTGGGCCTCACCGTCGGAGCAGGGTTCGTCACCCTTCTCCATGTCGCGGAGCGGCACGGGAAGCGGGCCGCCGAGGTGGTCAACCCCGCGGTGCCCGACGGGATCGACCAGGTGCTGGACGCCCTCGAGAGCGCCGGCCTGGTGCTGGATCCGTCGAACAACGTGATCAAGACGTCGCCGGGCGCGGTGAGCATGGGCCTGGTCGTCCACCAGCAGCTCGCCCACCCCGAGCTGCTGGAGCTGGCCCGCGGGGTCCGGCGTTCCGGCGAGGCCGTGTCGGAGGACCTGGTGCTCTCGCGCGGTCCGTTCGGTGACGCGAGCATGCACCTGCGGGTTAGGCTGGCACGGCTGGGCACCCGCTACGTGCTGCTGCTCGCGGAAGACCGCACCGAGGCGTTCCGGCTCGACGAGGTGCGCCGGGACTTCGTGGCCAACATCAGCCACGAACTGAAGACCCCGATCGCCGCGGTGGGCCTGCTCGCCGAGGCCCTCGGTCATGCCGCCGACGAACCCGCGCAGGTGCGCCGCTTCGCCGACCGCCTCACCACCGAGGCCGGGCGCCTGGCCCGGCTCACCCAAGAGATCATCGAACTGTCCAGGCTGCAGGCCCAGGACGCCCTGCGCGAGCCCGAGCTGATCGACATCGACGACATCGTGGCCGCCGGCGTCGACCAGAACCGGGTTGTCGCCGAGGCCGACCGCATCACCATCGCGGTGGGCCGCAAGTCCCGCGCGCGGGTCTACGGCGACGGACGCCTGTTGGTGATGGCCGTGCAGAACCTGGTCGCCAACGCGGTGCACTACTCGGCGCCGGGCTCACGGGTCGGGGTCGGCGCGCGCGTCACCGGCGGGGTCGTCGAGGTCACCGTCACCGACCAGGGCGTCGGCATCCCTGAAGGTGATCTGGACCGCATCTTCGAACGTTTCTTCCGCGTTGACCAGGCCCGCGCCCGCAACACCGGCGGCACCGGCCTCGGCCTGTCCATCGTCAAGCACGTCGTGCAGATCCACGGTGGTGACATCCGGGTCTGGTCCCAGCCCGGCTCCGGCTCCACCTTCACCATTCGCCTGCCAGAGGCGACCCAACCCGCGCTAGCGGCGACAGGAGACACCCCATGACTCGAATCCTTCTGGTTGAAGACGAGCAGGCGCTCAGCGAACCGTTGAGCTTCCTGCTCGAGCGCGAGGGATACGAGGTAGCCGTGGCCGAGGACGGTCCAGCCGCGCTCGCCGAATTCGATCGCGCCGGCGCGGACCTGATCCTGCTCGACCTGATGCTGCCCGGAATCCCCGGTACCGAGGTGTGTCGGGAGATCCGCACCCGCTCCGCCGTGCCGATCATCATGCTGACGGCCAAGGACTCCGAGGTCGACATCGTCGTGGGGCTCGAGTTGGGCGCCGACGACTACGTCACCAAGCCGTACTCCACCCGGGAGCTGCTCGCCCGCATCCGTGCCGTGTCCCGGCGGCACACCGACCCGACCGAGGAAGAGGACGGCCAGCTCTCCGCGGGCACCGTGCGGATGGACATCGAACGGCACACCGTCTCCGTGTCCGGCGAGGTGGTGAACATGCCGTTGAGGGAATTTGAGCTGCTCGAATTCCTGCTGCGCAACGCCGGCCGGGTGCTCACCCGCGGCCAGCTGATCGACCGGGTCTGGGGCAGCGACTACTTCGGGGACACCAAGACCCTCGACGTGCACATCAAGCGGATCCGTTCCCGCATCGAAGCGACCCCATCCGAACCGGTGATGCTCGTCACCGTGCGCGGCCTGGGCTACCGCTTCGAGGCCTGACCGGCGGGCCCGCCCGGCCCGCGTACGTCACAATGCCCCCGGCTTTCGACTCCAGGGGCATTGCGCCGTTCACAGCGTTAAGGGGCCGTGGTGGCTTCCGGCGTGGCCGAGGGAGCGGGCGTCTCGGCCGGGGTCTCGGCAGGCGTCGTGGCGGGCTTCTCGGTGGGCACCAGGGTGGAGTACGCGGCCAGGGTGCCGTCGAGCACGGGTACCAGCAGCTCGGTACCGGTGAGGTCGCCGTACTGGAAGAACACGGGGAACAACGAGCCGGCGCTGACGTCGCCCTCGACGGCGACGCTCTCGCCGCCTTCGACACCGATCTCGCCGGTCGAGTTGGCGTCGATGGTCAGCGTGGTCGTGACCTCGTCGTCGACGCCCTCATACTGCACGATCAGGTCGATGTCCTCGTCGCTGGAGTTCACCACGTGCACGAGCAGGTTGGCGTTCTCACCATCCTCGGTGAGCAGGATCGCGTTGCGGATGGCGAGGTCGCCCACGTTCCCGCTGACGCCGTCGCTGGCGTCGTAGTGAATCGTCGTCGCCTGGGGAGCGTACAGATTGCACCCTGTTGTTCCCAACAGGACGCCGGCCGCCACAACGACGGTTGCCATGGTTCGCGCTCTCACAAGACCTCCACAAGAGTTCAGCGTTCAGCCGAAGTGGCGTGAACGCTGCATATTTCCGTCGAGTTTACCTTACGAAATAGTTCTGACCGGGCGGATCGGGTCAGACACCGGATACTCGCCCGGGAGTGCGTCGGACAGGGGTGGTATCATAGACGTTGCTGAAGGGATATCAATACATGCTATTCGAAGTTGGCGAAACAGTCGTCTATCCCCACCACGGCGCTGCGACGATCACCGAAGTGAAAACGCGCATCATCAAGGGTGAAAAGAAACTCTATTTGAAGCTCAATGTTACCCAGGGTGACCTCACCATCGAGGTACCCGCGGAGAACGTCGACCTGGTCGGCGTGCGCGATGTGATCGGCCAGGACGGCCTCGACAAGGTGTTCGAAGTGCTACGGGCGCCGTTCACGGAGGAACCCACCAACTGGTCACGGCGTTACAAGGCCAACCTGGAAAAACTGGCCAGCGGTGACGTGATCAAGGTGTCGGAGGTCGTTCGCGACCTGTGGCGCCGCGACCAGGACCGCGGCCTGTCGGCCGGGGAGAAGCGGATGCTCGCGAAGGCGCGGCAGATCCTGATCTCCGAACTGGCCCTGGCCGAGAAGACCGACGAGGACCGGGCCTCCGCCGTGCTCGACGAGGTCCTCGCCTCCTGACGATTACCGAACAACCTGTTCGTGCGACAGGCGGCACCGGCTGGTGCCGCCTGTCGCATGTTCCGGCCTCGCACCATCCGCTCCAGCAGCACCGCCCGTTTCCGCCCCGCTTCACCGCGCCCCACCAGATAGCCTCAGACATGCCTGTTTACCCGGATCCCGCGGTCGCGGTCATCGTCGTCGCCGCCGGCAGCGGGAGCCGCCTGGGCCGTGAGCTGCCCAAGGCGTTCGTCCCGCTCGGCCCCCGCAGCATCCTCGAGCACGCCCTCACCGGTGTGTTCGGCCTGGCCGAACCGGCCCAGGTGATCGTGGTGGCGCCCGACGCCCAACTGGCCGACGCCACCGCCATCGCCGCACGCGTCGCCGGTGCCGCCGCCGGGTACCTCGACGTCCTGGCCGGGGGAGACACCCGGCAGGCCTCGGTCTCCCGCGGGCTCGCCCTGGTGCGCCCCGGCGTCACCGTGGTGCTCGTGCACGACGCCGCCAGGGCGCTCACGCCCGCCGGCCTCGGCGACGCCGTGATCGCCGCCGTGCGCCGCACCGGCCACGGCATCGTGCCCGGCCTCCCCGTGGTCGACACCATCAAGAGCGTCGACGCGGGCGGCAGCATCCTGGGCACCGTCGACAGGTCGCTGTTGACCGCCGTGCAGACCCCGCAGGGTTTTCCCCGCGCCATGCTCGACGCGGCGTTCGCCTGGGCGGACGCCCTGCCGGCCACGGATGCCGCCGGCCGGGACCTCACCGACGACGCGGCCCTGGTCGCCGCGGCCGGCAACCCGGTCAGCAGCATCCCCGGCGACCCGCTGGCCTTCAAGGTCACCACCACCTGGGACCTGCGCCGCGCCGAACTGCTGCTCGGCGACGCGACCGGCTCCACCGGCCAGGCCCGCGTGGGCACCGGGGCCGACGTGCACGCGTTCGACGACACCAGCGACCTGTGGCTGGCCGGACTGCACTGGCCGGGCGAGCGGGGCCTGTCCGGGCACAGCGACGGCGACGCCGCCGTGCACGCCATCTGCGACGCCCTGCTGGCCGCCGCGGGCCTGGGCGATATCGGCCAGGTCTTCGGCACCGCCGACCCGCGCCTCACCGACGCGCACGGCGAGGTGTTCCTCACCGAGACCCTGCGCCTGGTCGCCGAGGCCGGTTACCGGGTCGGCAACGTGTCCGTGCAGATCATCGGCAACCGGCCCAAGCTGGCCCCGAGGCGTGCCGAAGCGCAAGAATTGCTGACCGGCATCCTGCGCGCCCCGGTGGCGGTAACGGCCACCACCACCGACGCGCTCGGCTTCACCGGCCGCGGCGAGGGCATCGCCGCCCTGGCCACCGTCGTCATCTACCCGAGCAGCCAACCGGCCCCGCCTAAACTGAACCAGTGAGCATGCGACTATACGACTCGAAGGCCCAGGCCCTTCGCGATTTCCTGCCGATCGTGCCGGGCAAGGTGGGAATCTACGTCTGCGGACCCACGGTGCAGTCCTCGCCCCACATCGGCCACCTGCGCAGCGCCCTGGTCTACGACCAGCTGCGCCGATGGCTCAGCTACCGCGGCAACGATGTCACCTTCGTGCGCAACGTCACCGACATCGACGACAAGATCCTGATCAACGCGCAGGGCACTACCGAAGAATGGTGGGCGCTGGCCTACCGGTACGAACTCGAGTTCACCGCCGGCTACCAGAAACTGGGCATCCTCGCGCCCACCTACGAGCCGCGCGCCACCGCGAGCGTGCACGAGATGCAGGACATCGTCTCCCGGCTCATCGACAACGGGCACGCCTACCCGGCCGACGACGGCTCCGGTGATGTGTACTTCGACACCCGCAGCTGGCCCGCCTACGGCGAGCTCACCCGGCAGAACCCCGACAACATGGAAGCGGCAGCGGACGCCGACCCGCGCGGCAAGCGCGACCCGCGCGACTTCGCCCTGTGGAAGGGCTACAAGGAGGGCGAACCGGCCTCCGCCGCCTGGGCCTCCCCGTGGGGCGCCGGCCGCCCGGGCTGGCACATCGAGTGCTCCGCCATGGCCGCGCGCTACCTCGGTGCGCACTTCGACATCCACGGCGGCGGTCTGGACCTGCGCTTCCCGCACCACGAGAACGAACTGGCGCAGTCCACGGCCGCCGGTGACGCCTTCGCGAACTTCTGGGTGCACAACGGCCTGGTCAACACGAACGGCCAGAAAATGTCGAAGTCACTGGGCAACTCGGTGTACGCCGCGGAACTCCTCGGCCAGGCCAGGGCGATCGTCGTGCGCTACTACCTCGGCGCCGCGCACTACCGGTCCACCCTCGATTTCCATGAGGGTTCCCTCGCCGAGGCCGAAGCCGCCCTCGAGCGCATCGAAAGTTTCCTCGACCGCGCCGACCGGCGCCTGGCCGACACCCGGTTCGCCGGGTCCGGGGTCGAGATCGTGCCGGATGACTTCGCCACGGCCATGGACGACGACCTCGCGGTGCCGCAGGCGCTCGGTGTGCTGCACGAAACCGTGCGCGCCGGCAACGCCGCCCTCGACGCCGAAGACCTGCACGCCGCTGCGGCCGCGCGCGGCCAGGTGCTGGCCATGAGCGAGGTCCTCGGCATCAACCCCCTGTCGCCCGGCTGGGCCGTGGCAACGGACGAACCCGCCATGGTGGCCCTCACCGCCCTCGTCGAGCGCCTGCTCGATGACCGCGAGACCGCCAGGCACAACCGCGACTACGCCGCCGCAGACCGTATCCGGGACGAGCTCGTCGCCGCCGGTATTACCATCGAAGACACCCCATCGGGTGCACATTGGAGTTTTGACTGATGAAGAACACAGATCGAAAGTCGCGCACCGGCGCGGTGCGCAAGGGAAGCCGGGGCCCGCAGGTCGGTTCCGGCGGACAGGGCCGTCAGGCTCTTGAAGGCAAGAAGCCCACGCCCAAGGCCGAAGACCGCCCGTACCACCCCGCGGGCAAGGCCAAAGCCGCCAAGGACCGCTTCGCCGCGGCCGGCGGCGGCCGCAGTCGTGCCCCGAGCGGATCCGGCGCCCCGCGCACCGGACGCAGCACCGGCACCGGCAACACCGGCGGCGGCGGTTCGTCCACCCGCAAGGCGAAGTCGGATGCCGAGTTCGAGGTCGTCACCGGCCGCAACTCGGTGCTCGAGGCGCTGCGCGCCAAGATCCCCGCGTCTGCGCTCTACGTGGCGACCCGGATCGAAATGGACGACCGGGTGAAGGAAGTCCTCAAGCTCGCCACCACCCGCAACATCCCGGTGCTCGAGGTCATGCGTCCCGAGATCGACCGGCTCGCCGGTAAGGACGCCGTGCACCAGGGCCTCGCGCTCAAGGTGCCCGCCTATGACTACGCGCACCCCGTCGAACTGCTCGACCTCACCATCAGCCGGGGGCACAAGCCGCTGTTCGTGGCGCTGGACGGCATCACCGACCCGCGCAACCTCGGTGCGATCATCCGCTCCACCGCGGCGTTCGGCGGCCACGGCATCATCGTGCCGCAGCGTCGCTCGGTGGGCGTCACCGCGTCGGCCTGGAAGACCTCGGCCGGTGCCGCCGCGCGCCTGCCCGTGGCCATGGCGAGCAACCTCACCCAGACGCTCAAGGCGCTCAAGGAGCGCGGCATGCTCGTGATCGGCCTCGACGGCGGCGGCGACACCGAGCTGCCCGAGCTCGGCATCGGCTACGCCGAACGCCCGATCGTCGTGGTCGTCGGCAGCGAGGGCAAGGGCCTGTCCCGCCTCGTCACCGAAACCTGCGACGCCATCGTGTCGATCCCGATCAATGCGAGCACCGAGTCGCTGAACGCCGGAATCGCGGCGGGTGTCACGCTGTACGAAATTTCCAAGCTGCGCGCGGTCGCGGCTGCTGCGAAGGCGGCTACCAAGGCTGCTGCTCAGGGCTAGGTCGTTTTTCTCAGAACGGCGCAGAACCTCACATCGGGAAGGATCTGCGCCGTTCTTGTTGGTGCCGGAGTGCTGTGGCCCCGTTCAGGGGGTGCTTAATACAGGGATGCGAATGCCCGGGTGAGTGCCGCAGGTTCCGTCCCTGAGACCCCTGGGGCGCGCCGCCGAGGGGCAGGTCGCGTGAGTTGCCACTTGAGGCCCATTGCTGCGCCCTGAGAGGGCGCCAACTGGCAACTTGTCGCCGGCGCCGATGGTGAGTTGCCAGTTGAGGCCCATTGCGGCGCGCTGAGAGGGCTCCAACTGGCATCTCACAGCAGCAACTCGGGGAGCCGCAGGGCGGAGCGGGGATCAGACGTTCAGGCGCCAGTCGTCCAGGTCGACGTCCTCGTCGGTGTCGATGCCCTCGGCAGTCAGATTCGGCAGGCTGATCGGTGCGGTGGGCGGGTCGATCACCGTGGCCTCGTCGCGGCGGTGCCGGAGCACATCCTGCACGTACGAGGTCACCGCCTCGGCCAGCGGAATGTCCCGGTTGGCGTTCTGCGCCATGTACCAGCGGTGGTCGAGCAGCTGGTGGAACACCTCGGCCGGTTCCAGCTTGCCCTTGAGTTCCCGGGGGATGGCGCGCACGACGGGTTCGAAGACCCGCATCAGCCACTCGTGCGCCATCATCTCCTCGTCGGCGTCGGGGTTGCCGTAGGCGACCCCATAGGAGTCAAGGTCGTTCAGCAGGCGGCGGGCCTGATTCTCCTCGGCGTCCAGGCCGGTGAGGCGCAGCAGCCTGCGCTGGTGGTGGCCGGCATCCACCACCTTGGGCTGGATGCGCACGGTCGTGCCGTTCTCGTCGGTCTTGATCGCGAGTTCCTCGATGTCGAAGCCGAGGTGGTTGAGGCGCTCGACGCGTTCGGTAATCCGCCAGCGTTCACTACTGGCGAAGGACTCCGAACCGGTGAGCTCCCTCCAGAGCAGCCGGTACGCGGCGACGATGCCGTTGCTCACGTTGACGGGGTCGAGCTCGTCGGCCACGCGGCCGCCGGCCTCCAGGTCCATCAACTCGCCGGCGATGTTCACCCGGGCGATCTCGAGGTCGTTCTCACGCTGCCCGTTGGAGAGACCGCCGGGGTAGAGCTGCCCGGTCTCCGCGTCGACGAGGTAGGCGGCGAAGGCGCCAGCGTCCCGGCGGAAGAGGGTGTTCGACAGCGACACGTCGCCCCAGAACAGGCCCACCATGTGCACCCGGACGAGCAGCAGGGCCAGCGCGTCGACCAGCCGGGTGGCGGTGTCGGGGCGGAGGGCCTGCGAGTACAGCGCCCGGTAGGGCAGGGAGAATTTCAGGTGCCGGGTCACCAGGACCGAGTTGAGCGGGTCGCCGTCTTCGTCGGTGCGGTTGGTGATCACGGCGAGGGGTTCGACGCACGGGATCTCCAGCCCCTGCAGGGTGCGGAGCATGTCGTACTCCCGCTTGGCCATCTCGCTGGTGGTCTCCTTGATGGCCACGACCCGGCCGCTCAAGTGTGCGAACCGCACCAGATGGCGGGAGAGGCCCTTGGGCAGCGAGGCGATGTTCTCGTTCGGCCACGCATCCAGCGGCACGTTCCAGGGGAGGTCGAGCAGGGCCGGATCGGCCGTGGCGGAGGTGATGTTGAGGGAACCGCTCATGAGGAGCCTAACTATCGAGAAGACCCGGGTGGGCCACAGGGTGCCCCGGCCACAAGGGGCTCGGCGGCGCGGAACGGGACCGGAGGGGGAACCGGTCGGGGATATGACAAACTCGACCGCCGTAACTGCCGGCGGTCGAGTTTGTCGGGTACTGCTTAGTCGCTGACGGCGCCGCCGAGACGGGCGCCGGACTCGGCGTCGAACACGTGCAGGTGGTTCGGCGTCGGGGTCAGGTAGACCGTGTCGCCGGCCGACGGGTGCGAGCGGCCATCGACGCGGGCGACGATGTCGGTGCGCTTGCCCTCGACGGTGGAGTGACCGTACAGGTAACCGTCAGCGCCGAGCTCCTCGACCAGGTCGACTTCGACCGCGAGGCCCTCACCCTGCGCGGTGGCGAGGTGGATGTCCTCGGGGCGAACGCCGATGGTGACCTTCGCGCCGGTGGAGCCGGCGAGGGTGTCGCGGGCCACGGGGACCGTCGCGGTGCCGAACTTGATGCCACCATCGACGGTGTCGGCCAGGAACAGGTTCATGGCCGGGCTGCCGATGAAGCCGGCAACGAAGACGTTGTTCGGCTTGGCGTACAGGTCGCGGGGGGTGCCGACCTGCTGGAGGACGCCATCCTTGAGCACGGCGATGCGGTCACCCATGGTGAGCGCCTCGGTCTGGTCGTGGGTGACGTAGACGGTGGTAACGCCCAGGCGACGCTGCAGCGACGCGATCTGCGTGCGGGTCTGAACGCGCAGCTTGGCGTCGAGGTTCGACAGCGGCTCATCCATGAGGAACACCTGGGGCTGACGCACGATGGCGCGACCCATGGCAACACGCTGACGCTGGCCACCGGAGAGGGCCTTCGGCTTGCGGCTGAGGTAGGGCTCGAGGTCGAGCAGCTTGGCGGCTTCGAGAACGCGGGTGGCGCGCTCGTCCTTGTTGACGCCGGCGATCTTGAGCGCGAAGCCCATGTTCTCGGCGACGGTCATGTGAGGGTACAGGGCGTAGTTCTGGAAGACCATGGCGATGTCACGGTCCTTCGGGGGAACGTCGGTGACGTTGCGCTCACCAATGAAGATGTCGCCGTCGTTGACCTCTTCGAGGCCGGCGAGCATGCGCAGTGAGGTGGACTTTCCACAGCCGGACGGGCCGACCAAGACGAGAAATTCACCATCGGCGACCGAAAGGTCGAGGTGATCGACTGCGGGGCGGGTGGAACCCGGGTACAGACGGGTGGCCTTGTCAAAGGTTACTGAAGCCATTATTTCGTTATTCTCCTTCACCGGCAGGTACGTGCCGGACGATCCGTTGTGATGGGATTTATCTGTCCGGCTGACGTAGCACCAGCGCAAGACCTTCCTAGTATGGCACGGCGCGGATGTGGAAGCGCTGCACCGGGACGGCGGGCGGCAGTGGGCGGCCGGTGAACCGGCAGCGAGCAGGCTGTGCGCCGCCGGTTGGTCATTTCCCAGACTGGAGTCCTAATATTCTGAGTGCTAGCGCGTACTTCCGCGAGCGCACCCTCAACTCGGAGCGAACATCCATGACAATTGGCGGCCCAGGCGACTCCCGTCCCGCGAAGAACAAGCGACGTGACGCCGCACGCACCAAGGCCGCAAAGCTTCGGGTTCAGCAGAAAAAACGCGATCGCCGCAACCGGGTCTTCCTGCAGGGTGGCATCGCGGTCCTCGCCGTCGCCGCCGTCACCGCGATCGTCCTGATCATCGTGAATTCCGTGCAGCCCGCGGGCCCCGGCCCCAAGAACATGGCCAGTGACGGCCTGCTCCTCGGCACGGGCCTCGCCGCAGTCACCACCCCCGCGCTGCAACCCGACGACGACCTGGTGCCGTCCGCCCCGGACGCATCCGGCACTGTCGCCGACATCCGCGTCTACCTCGACTATCTGTGCCCGTTCTGCGGCATTTTCGAAACCACCAACAGCGACCAGATGTCCCAGTGGGTCGAATCGGGCGCCGCGACCCTGGAGATCCACCCGATCTCCATCCTGACCAGCAAATCGGCGGGAACCCAGTACTCCCTGCGCGCCGCCAACGCGGCAGCCTGCGTGGCGAACTGGTCGCCGGACGACTTCTTCGCCGTCAACTCGGCCCTGTTCGAGGACCAGCCCGTCGAGGGCACGGCCGGACTCAGCGACGACGAGCTCAAGGCCCTGGTGAAGGACGCCGGCGTGTCCACGGAACTGGCCTCGATCAACGAGTGCATCGACGAGACCACCTACCGGTCCTGGGTGAAGTCGGCCACGGACCGGGCCCTCAGCGGTCCCATCCCGAACTCGTCGCTCAAGGCGATCACCGGTACCCCGACGGTGCTCGTGAACGGGAAGCAGTACGTGGGCGCGCTCGACGACCCCAAGGAATTCGCGGCATTCGTGCTGCAGGCCGCGAGTGAGACGTACTCCACCGCCACCCCCACGCCCGTCGGCTAGCGTCACTTCGGCGCCGGCCGCCCCGGCAGCTGTGGAGATTTCGTCCCGGCGGGACGCCCGGGTGATTTAGGATGAATGCTCGAGGCGGTTCGTCTGCCTCATGCCGGCCTGGCGCAATTGGTAGCGCACCACTCTTGTAAAGTGGGGGTTACGGGTTCAAGTCCCGTGGCCGGCCCCGATATTCCGCTTCGAGGCACCTCGGGAGCATCGAAGCGTGGCCGCGCCGGACGCGCAGATCGGTGGCGTCGGACTGCGCTGACCGCGTGCCGGTGCGCCGCGCGTCGGCGGAATCGAGAACGCCGTGTTCACCCTGCACATCGAGCACTCCGTCGGGAACTACGACGAGTGGAAGCACCTGTTCGACGCGGATCCGCTGGGTCGTGCGGCCGCCGGCGTCACGGCCTTCGGAGTTCTCCGCACGGACGCCGACCCGGACACCGTCTGGATGGACCTGGATTTCGATGACCGCCCGGAAGCGGCCCGGATGAAAACCGCGCTCCAGGACCTGTGGGCCGGTCCGGCCTCGGCCATGCTGCGCAATCCCACGGTGCGGCTCGCAGAGACCGTCGAGAGCACGTCGCTTCGGTCTCCCGGTTGACAGGCGGTGTGCTGCCCGGCAGCGTTGACCAGACACGAAGCCGAGGAGAGCTGATGGCCGCTGAGGAGCCTGCCGACCGGACCACGGTGTCGAGCGCGGACGTCGTGCACCTCGGGCACGCCATCGAGGTGGCCCGAGAATCCCGGCGGCGGGGCAACCATCCGTTCGGGGCCATCCTTGTCGCCGGCGACGGCACGGTGCTCACCGCCGAGAACAGCGTCGTCACGACCGGCGATCCGACGGGCCACGCCGAGCTGATCCTCGTTCGCCGGGCCGGCGTCCGATTGTCAAGGCAGCAGCTGAGCGTGAGCACCCTGTACACGAGCACCGAACCGTGCGCCATGTGCTCGGGCGCCATCTACTGGGCCGGCATCGGCCGGGTCGTCTACGGCCTGCCGGAAGAGGACCTCGCCCGCATGGTGCCGGCCCAGGATGGCGCGCCCACCATGGACCTGCCCTGCGGGAGGTCTTCGCGCGCGGCGGCACCCCCGTGAGCGTGGCGGGTCCCGCGCTGGTTGAGGAAGCCGCCCAGGTGCACACCGGCTTCTGGGAGACCAGGGGCTGACCCCGCTCACGTGACCGCGGTACCCGGTGCCGGCCGGGTCAGCCGCCAGCTGAGCCGCCGACCGGGCGGCTCGGGCAACCGGCCGGTCACCACATGCGCCACCACGACCGCCACGATCACCAGCGGCGTCACCGCGACGGCGTCGCTGCTGAGCAGCACCGTCGCCAACAACACGCTGGTGAGCGGCAGGCGCAGCATCGAGACGCACATCGCGCCGATGCCGACACCCACGGCGGGCACCAGCGCCATCCCGGGCAGGTGCGAGGCCGCGACCCCCATGGCGGCACCGAGGAAGATGGCGGGGAAAACCGGCCAGCCGCGGAACGCGCCCAGCGACAATGCGTATGCCAGCGCCTTGCAGGCCACGAGCAGGGCTACGGCGCCCACCGGCCAGGCCGCGCCGTCGCTGATCAATGCGGGGAGGGCCGACTGGCCCGAGAAGAGCACGTCGGTGGCGTCCTGGCCGGTGACCACCCCGTCACCAATGGCCAGGGCGGCAATTGCGGCGCCGAGCGCGGGCATCACGCCGAGCCGCTGCGCATGCACGGCGGGGCGCACCAGAAGGGCCCCCGCTCGGATGCCCCAAGCCAGGAGCGGGCACGCCGCTCCGAGCAGCAGTGCCCATCCGAACATGGTCAGCGTGGACGTGCTGAAGGCCGGCAGGTCGGGGATCGCCAGCGAGAATGTGCCGAGCCCGGTCCAGGAATCCAGGCCCACGAAGACGAGGGAGCCGATGCCCGCCGCCAGCAGGCCGGGGAGCAGGCCGACGCCGAGCATCGCGCCGCCCAGCCCGGAGGCCTCCATTAGCAGGAACGCGCCGAGCAGGGGAGAACCGAGCAGGGTGCTCACCGCGGCGAAGCTTCCGGCCGAGGCGATCACGGCCACCGCGGTGGGCGGCGAGTCCTTCCTGATCAGACGGATCGCGAGGGCGCCCAGGCCCGCGCCGAGGGCGATGAGCGGGGCCTCGGGGTCGAGGATCGCGCCCAGGGCCAGTGTCGCGAGCGCTGCCAGGGCCACGCCGGGCAGGTCGACGGGGTTCGGGACGCCGCCCGCCTTGAAGCCCTCCGATGGCGGATGTCCGCCGGTGCCCGGCAGGTGCCGGATGCACAGGGCGACCAAGAACCCGGCCGCTACGGGCAACGGCAGCGGCCACCACAGCGGGGCGTCGCCGAATCCCAGCAGAACGGGCAGCCGGTCGTACAGGTAGTTCTGCAACCGGTCGACCAGGGCCAGGAGACCGTACGCGACTGCCGACACGGGCACACCGATTAGACCGGCCAGAACCAGAAGTCGCAGGTACCCGCGCGAACGGATCACCACGACGGGGCCGGGGGCCGGGGCGGCGGGCGCCGGCGGACCGGGGTTCGCGGGCATGTCGCGGTCCTCTTCGGTCCGGATGGGGCGGGATGCAGCCCACGCTGGCGCCTCTTCGTCGACCTGCTCGGCAGCGTCGGCGAGGGGGTCGATTTTCGGCCGCCGATGTACCTGGACTACGGCTCCCGGCTGCACGTCGGCGCCAACACCTTCATCAACGCCGACTTCCTCACCCTGGGTGGCGGCGAGATCACCGTCGGTGCGAATGTGCTCGTGGGCCCCAGCGCCCGCCTGTACACCCCCAGCCATGCCCTCGATGTCGAGGAGCGCCGCGCGAGTTACGAGCGGGTGTCCCCGGTGGTGATCGAAGACGACGTGTGGCTGGGCGGCAACGTCGTGGTCTGCCCAGGAGTCACCATCGGCGCGGGCAGCATCATCGGCGCCGGATCGGTGGTCACCCGCGATGTGCCGCCGGGCGTCATAGCCGCCGGCAACCCGGCCAGGGTCGTGCGGGCGATCGGCCCGGACGACCGGATGGCCCCGGCCTAGAACTCGCCGCGCGCCTTGGAAGGAAAAGCGGCGTTGCGGAGGCGGGACTGCCGCTTCTGGTGATCATCGTCGCGCTCGCCTTCTGACCGGAGCCGGCGGCGCCGAGCGTACGTTGGAACGATGACCACCACAGCCCAGCACGCCCTGTCCTCCGGATTCACCGCACGGTCCACCGCCACCGAGGTGCTCGCTGGCATCGACCTGACGGGACGGACCGCCATCGTCACCGGCGGCTACTCCGGCCTCGGCATCGAGACGGTCGCGGCGTTGGCCGGCGCCGGCGCCCAGGTGATCGTGCCGGCCCGGCGCCCCGAGGCGGCCTGGAGTCGGTGGAGGTCCAGACCCTCGACCTGGCCGATCTGGTCAGTGTGCGCGCCTTCGCCGAGCACTTCCTGGCCACCGGGCGCGGCCTCGACATCCTGATCAACAATGCGGCCATCATGGCCGCCCCCCAGGCCCTGGTCGGTGATGGCTGGGAATCCCAGTTCGCGACCAACCACCTCGGCCATTACGTGCTCACCAACCTGCTCTGGCGCGCCCTCACGGCCGGCAGCGGTGCCCGGGTCGTTGCGCTGTCGTCCACGGGGCACAAGCTCAGCGGCATCCGCTTCGATGACCCGAACTTCACCAGCGGCTACGACAAATGGCTGGCGTACGGGCAGGCCAAGACCGCCAACAGCCTCTTCGCGGTGCAACTGGACGCCCGCGGTGCCGATCACGGTGTGCGCGCGTTCGCCGTGCATCCCGGTGGCATCATGACCGAATTGCAACGTCACCTGCCCCGCGAGGAGATGATCGCCGCCGGGTGGATGACCGAGGAGGGCGAGGTCAACGAACAGTTCAAGTCCCCTGCTGAGGGCGCCGCCACGTCCGTCTGGGCGGCCACGTCACCGCAGCTGGACGGAATGGGCGGGGTCTACTGCGAGGACTGCGACATCGCCGAACCCACGGTGCCCGGCAGCGCCGCCGCCCGGCTGCGCGGCGTGAACCCACACCCGATCGACCCGGATGCGGCGGCTCGCCTCTGGACGCTGTCCGCCGGGCTCACCGGAGTGAACGCCTTCGCCTGAGGGTGCGCCCACCCAAACGTTCCCCATGCGGACTTTTGCGCCCGGCGTGCCGGGTGCAATTGTCCGCATGGGGAACAGTTGACGCAGTTACTCGCCCGGCGTGAAGTTCAGCGAGATCGAGTTCATGCAGTAGCGGTCGCCGGTAGGCGTGCCGAAGCCGTCGTCGAACACGTGGCCCAGGTGCGACCCGCACGCAGCGCAGCGCACCTCGGTGCGCAGGACACCGAGCGACCGGTCCTCGAGGAGTTCGACCGCCTCGGGGCGTACCGATTCATAGAAGCTCGGCCAGCCGCAGCCGGAGTCGAACTTCGTGCCGCTCTTGAACAGCTCGGCGTTACAGGCGCCGCAGGTGTATACGCCGGCCCGGCCCTCGTCGAGGAGCTCGCCGGTCCAGGCACGTTCCGTGGCCGCGCCGCGCAGCACTGCATACTGCTCTGCGGAAAGCTCGGCCTTCCATTCGGCGTCAGACTTGGTGACCTCATAGTCCATGGTGCGTCCTTTCGATGCGTCTCGTGCGGCAGGCGACTGCCTCCAGCCTAAACTCGCCGGGCCCGCCCGGAATTCCCGATTGCGCCACTGCCCAGCCGACTCCCACGTTCACGCGGCGGCCACGGACCCGCGACAGGCGGCGTCGGTCAGCGAAAACCCAGTCCGCGGCAAATAAGATGACGCGTATGGCGACCAGCGGGCAGGACGAGAGCGAGCGGGACGACGGCGCCACTCGCGCTCTCGGCCAGCGGGACGAAGCCGTGCTCGCCTTCGAACGGCGGTGGTGGTCGCATCCCGGCGCCAAGGAACAGGCCATCCGCTCCGAGTTCGGCCTCTCGGCCGCCCGGTACTATCAGGTATTGGGTGCCCTGCTCGACTCCCCACTTGCCCTGGCCCACGACCCGATGCTGGTCAAACGCCTGCAACGGATGCGTGACGCCCGGTCGCTTGCCCGGTCGCGTCGAGCCATCCGTCCCATCGAGTAGGACCCGCCGCTTGCTCACGACAACCGAGGATCGAACCACACCCACGATGCCCCCTTCCTACCCGAAAGACCGCTTCGACGACCTCCCGCACCACCTCGACCGGGTCGGGGCGCACCGGGCTCCCGCGAAGAAGGGTCGTCGGTGGGTGGCATTCTGGTGGGCCCTGGCTGCGACGGCCGTGCTCATCGCGCTCGGCGCGGTCGGGCTGACGGTGCTGAACAACCGGCTGAACTTCACGTTCCCCGGCATCGAGGCGACCACCACGACCGAGACGCCTACGGAAGAGGCGATTCCGGCGGCGGAACCCACGACCGACCCCGCCGCCAGCGTCACCGTGCTCAATGGCACCGCCGGCTTCGGCGTGGCGCGTTCGGTGGGGGAGATGCTCACGGGCAACGGTTGGACCGTCGCTGCGACGAGCAACGCGGACTCCGAAGACGTCGTGACGACGACGGTCTACTACGCCGACGCCACCCAGGAGGGGGTTGCCCGCGGAGTGGCGGCGTTGCTCCCCGGCTCGGTCGTCGAGCTGTCGGACACCTTCGCCGGCTCCGGCGCGACCCTGACCGTCGTGGTGGGCACCGATTACGTGATGCCGGCGGAATAAGCCGTTCGCGGGCGATTTTCCTATCGGGATCGGGCCGCCCCGTCAACCCCCTATTGAACTTGCCCGAGGTCACTAATATCTGCAGTGGTCGCTCATTTTATGTGCTCAGCGCTCTCCACCAGAGAACGATTTTTCACAGACGGTGGACGCAGCATCTGCGCCAGGCCCGGTAACACCAACGGGTGAGTGCCGTACTACACAACACTGCATTAGGGGAGTTTCACATGGCGAACGGAACCGTTAAATGGTTCAACGCTGAAAAGGGTTTCGGCTTCATCACTGTTGATGGAGGTGGGCAGGACGTCTTCGTCCACTACTCCGCCATCGACATGCACGGCTACAAGGTTCTCGAAGAAGGCCAGCATGTCATCTTCGAACTCGGTACCGGAGCCAAGGGCCCGCAGGCCGAGTCGGTTCGTCCGGCTTAGAACTCACGCGTCGACAACTACACACCGAGATGTGACAGCCACGCCACCACCGCGCTCGCCGGGCAAACCTGCCCGGCGCACCCGGTGGGTGGCGTTTGCTGTGTTTCGGGGTCGACGCTCCCGGTGACCCGATGGGGTCTGCACCCGTCCGTTCACTTGCACTCTCGACCCCAGAGTGCCAGAATCGACTTGGCACTCTGCTGTTCGGAGTGCTAACCCATCATCGTTTTGGTAACGTCCGGGAGGGACGAGAAACACATATGGCAAAGATCATTGCTTTCAATGAAGAGGCCCGTCGCGGCCTTGAGCGCGGCCTCAACATCCTCGCTGACACGGTCAAGGTGACCCTCGGCCCGCGCGGACGCAACGTCGTGCTGGAGAAGAAGTGGGGCGCCCCCACGATCACCAACGACGGCGTGTCCATCGCCAAGGAGATCGAGCTCGACGACCCGTACGAGAAGATCGGTGCCGAGCTCGTCAAGGAGGTCGCCAAGAAGACCGACGACGTGGCCGGCGACGGTACCACCACCGCCACCGTCCTCGCCCAGGCCCTGGTTCGCGAAGGCCTGCGCAACGTCGCAGCCGGCGCCGACCCGATCAGCCTCAAGCGCGGCATCGAAAAGGCCACCGCTGCGGTCATCGCCGAGCTCATCGCCAGCGCCAAGGAAATCGAGACCAAGGAAGAGATCGCGGCCACCGCCTCCATCTCTGCCGGTGACGCCGAAATCGGCGCGATCATCGCCGAGGCCATCGACAAGGTCGGCAAGGAAGGTGTTGTCACCGTTGAGGAGTCGAACACCTTCGGCACCGAGCTGGAGCTCACCGAGGGCATGCGTTTCGACAAGGGCTTCCTGTCGGCGTACTTCGTCACCGACCCCGACCGTCAGGAAGCGGTCTTCGAAGACCCCTACATCCTGATCGTCAACTCCAAGGTGTCCAACATCAAGGACCTGCTGCCGATCGTCGACAAGGTCATCCAGAGTGGCAAGCAGCTGCTCATCATCGCCGAGGACGTCGACGGCGAGGCCCTGGCCACGCTCGTTGTGAACAAGATCCGTGGCATCTTCAAGTCGGTTGCCGTCAAGGCCCCCGGCTTCGGCGACCGCCGCAAGGCGCAGCTGCAGGACATCGCCATCCTCACCGGTGGCCAGGTCATCTCCGAGGAGGTCGGCCTCAAGCTCGAGAACGTCACCCTCGACCTGCTCGGTAACGCCCGTAAGGTCGTCATCACCAAGGACGAGACCACCATCGTCGAGGGTGCCGGCGACGCCGAGGCCATCGCCGGTCGCGTTCAGCAGATCCGTAACGAGATCGAGAACACCGACTCCGACTACGACCGCGAGAAGCTCCAGGAGCGTCTCGCCAAGCTGGCCGGTGGCGTTGCCGTCATCAAGGCCGGCGCCGCGACGGAGGTTGAGCTCAAGGAGCGCAAGCACCGCATCGAGGACGCCGTCCGTAACGCGAAGGCAGCCGTCGAAGAGGGCATCGTCGCCGGTGGTGGCGTTGCGCTCATCCAGGCCGGAAAGACCGCATTCGAGGGCGAGGCCATCCTGAGCCTCGTCGGCGACGAGGCAACGGGCGCGAACATCGTGCGCGTCGCCATCGACGCACCGCTCAAGCAGATCGCGCTCAACGCGGGCCTCGAGCCGGGCGTTGTCGCGGACAAGGTGCGCAACCTGCCCGTCGGATTCGGCCTCAACGCCGCAACCGGTGAGTACGTTGACATGATCGCCGCCGGCATCAATGACCCGGTGAAGGTCACCCGCTCCGCGCTGCTGAACGCATCGTCGATCGCCGGACTGTTCCTCACCACCGAGGCCGTTGTCGCCGACAAGCCCGAGAAGAACCCGGCTCCGGCCGGCGACCCCTCGGGCGGCATGGACTTCTAAGTCCTGCCTCACCAGCACTGACAAGTGGGCGTCCCTCTAGGGGCGCCCACTTTTCTTGTGCCCGCACCTCCCGGCCGGCCAGGACCCGCAGGCCGGTTACCGCGCGAACAGCCGGGCGTTGGCCTGCTCCACGTCGGCGTACTGCTGGCCGGCCTGCCCGAGCGCCTGATTGAGCACATCCGCACTCTGCTCGACATGCTGCTGGGTCGTGCGCCACGCGGAGACGGCCGCCTGAAACTGTGCGGATGCCTGCCCGGTCCAGGACCCCTCCAGGCCCGTGAGCTGGCCGAGGAGGGCCGCGACCTCCGCCTGGATCCGGCCCATGGTGGCCCGGGCGGCCCCGGTGGTGCTGAGCAGTGCGTCGCTGTCTACCTGGAATTGCGTCATCGTCTTCTCCGTTCGCTGGGTGCGGCGTCCGGTCGGACGCTCATGGCGACGCTATGACGCCGCGGGCGCGCACTGCTGAGACGGGCACCGGCAGGGGAGAAACGGCGCCGCGCCGGGCCTGGGGAGGACGGAACGCCGCGCAACCCGTCCGGATCAGGACAGGGTGGGCGTAGCCAGCGCCTGCGGGGCCGCCGACGAGTCCGCCAGGGGGAACCAGACCCGGAAGGTCGCACCGCCGCCCGGCGTCTCCAGGACCTCGACCGAACCGTTGTGGCTGGCCACGATCGACGCCACGATCGCCAACCCCAGGCCGCTGCCACCGGTCTCCCTGGCACGGGACGTGTCCGCACGCCAGAAACGCTGGAAGATCTTGTCGCGGATCTGCGGCGGGATGCCCTCGCCGTGATCGATCACCGAGATCGACGCCCGCTCATTGCGCCGGTCGACGGTCACCTCAAGCTCCACCGGGCTGTCATCGGGGCTGAATCGCAGGGCGTTCCCCATCAGGTTGGTGATGACCTGGCGCACCTTGTTCTCCTCGGCCATGATCACCGCCTCCAGGGGCGGCGGTTCCGGCATCGGCGCGGTGGACGGGTCGGCGACGGATGCGGGCACATCCGTTCGGCGAGGCCGGCGGGTGCGCAGGCGGGCGAGCGTGGCACCGGCGAAGGAGACGGTGCCGGTCGTGGACCCGGACTGGTCCGAACGGGCGGTGGGCTTGGCGGCCGCGGCGGCCGCAGCTTTGGCGGAAGCGGACGCGGCGGCCTTGGCGGCGGCTGCGGCGGCCTTGGCCGTGGGTGCCGGCGCCGCCGGCAGCTCGGGTGACGACGGCGTCGGCGCGGCGCCGAGGACCTCGCCGGTGGAGTGGCCCAGGTCGATGTGCGGTTCGGGGTCGGCGTCATCGTAAACGGTGGGGTGGCTGGTGAGTACGCTGACCCGGCGGCCGGGCGAGGAGGCCATGGCATCCAGGGCGGCGTCCTGGGCGAGGGGCAGCAGGTCGACGCGGGTGAGCACCAGGGGCTTGGTCTCGTCCAGTCGGGCCAGTTCGAGCAGGTCTTCAACCAGGCCGCCCATCCGGATGGCTTCCTTCTCGATGCGCTGCATGGCCTGGGCCACTTCTTCCGGGCTCTGCAGGGCGCCCATCCGGTAGAGCTCCGCGTAGCCGCGCACCGACACGAGCGGGGTGCGCAGCTCGTGGCTGGCGTCGCCGACGAACCGGCGCATCTGGTCGATCGTGCGGGCACGGTCCTTGAACGCCCGGTCGATGCGACTGAGCATGGTGTTGAGGGACCGGTTGAGCCGGCCGACCTCGGTGTTGGGGGTGGCGCCGCCGAGGCGCTGGCTGAAGTCGCCGTCCGCGATGGCGGCGGCCGTGCGCTCCACCTCGCGCAACGGGACGAACGTCGTGGTGACCAGCAGCCGGGTGAGCATGGCGCCCACGACCACGACGCCGACGCCGAAGCCGAGGAAGATGCTCAGGTAGGTGTTGACGGTGTTCTGGGTCGGCTGCATCGACACGGCCATGAGCAGGGTGCCGTAGGTGCCGGTGGAGTTGATCACGAAGGGCACCGCCACGGCATGGAACTCGGTGTCGCCCTCGGCGTCGGAGAGCTTTTGCACGGTGCCGTCCAGGCTGATCACGCTGTGCAGGTCGAGCTGCATGGTGACCACCGGCAGGCTCGCGCGCGGACGGTCCCGCCAGGTGCGGTCCTTGAGGACGCCGTTCTGGTCGTAGACCGCGACGAAGTAGTCCGAGTCCACGTTGGCGCTGCCCTCGTCCAGCGGGGACGACAGATAATTGGTCAGGAGGGTCTGCGCCTCGGTCTGCAGGCTGGAATCCACCTGCTGCACCACGTAGTTGCGCAGGATCACCATGGTCCCCACACCGGAAACGAGCAGGCCGAGCGTGAGCATCAGCACGGTGACACCGGTGATCTTGGAGCGGAGCGAAACCCGGCTCCATCGGTCCATCAGGGCCACATGCATTGTTCCAGTCTAGGAAACGATCCTGAGCGTCTAAGCCTTCGCGGCCTTGAGCATGTATCCGAAGCCGCGCTTGGTCTGGATCAGCGGCTCGCTGGAGTGCATGTCGACCTTGCGGCGCAGGTACGAGATGTAGGATTCCACGATGCCCGCATCGCCGTTGAAGTCGTATTCCCAAACGTGATCGAGGATCTGCGCCTTGGAGAGCACCCGGTTGGGGTTGAGCATCAGGTAGCGCAGCAGCTTGAACTCGGTGGGGCTGAGCTCGATGGGCTGGTCGCCGACGAGGACCTCGTGGGTGTCCTGGTCCATGGTGAGTTCACCGGCACGGATCACCGCGTCTTCATCTGCGTGCATGGTGCGGCGCAGGATCGCCTTGATCCGGGCGAC
The DNA here is from genome assembly GCF_025463825.1 of Cryobacterium sp. Lineage (GTDB taxonomy): Bacteria > Actinomycetota > Actinomycetes > Actinomycetales > Microbacteriaceae > Cryobacterium. The sequence goes on along the minus strand of NZ_JAODBG010000119.1, from coordinate 75,023 downwards.
AATCTCGTCGAGGCTGAACGGCTTGGTGACGTAGTCGTCGCCGCCCACGGTCAGGCCGGTGATCTTGTCTTCGGTGTCGTCCTTGGCCGTGAGGAACAGGATCGGGGCGGTGTAACCGGCCGAACGCAGGCGCTTGGTGACGCCGAAGCCGTTCATGTCCGGCAGCATGACGTCCAGGATGATGAGGTCGGGCTCTTCCTCCAGGACCGCGGAAATCGCCTGGGCACCGTTGCCGACGGCGCGCACGGCGAAACCGGCGAAGCGGAGGCTGGTGGTGAGGAGATCCCGGATGTTGGGTTCGTCGTCAACGATAAGGATGCGGGGGCCGTCAGTCATGCCCCTAGTATCTGCGCGTTAGCTGATGCTTCCCTGAGAGTGGGCGGTATGCCCGCGCAGTCTCGGGCCGGTAGCCCTTCCGGTGCGGGGCTGATGCCGATACCGTCGTCCTCGACGGGTCGTGCGGGAACCAACCGGGGCGAGGGGAAGCCATGGTGGAGCGGGGAATCGGAGAATCGGGCACCCCGGGGGACCCTGCGGACGAGCCGGTGGTGATCGTCGGCGCCGGCCTGGCCGGAGCCCGGGCGGCTGAGGCCGTGCGCGCGGGCTCGACCGGACGGGTGCTGCTGATCGGGGAGGAGATCGACGCCCCGTACATCCGCCCGCCGCTGTCGAAGGAGTACCTGGCCGGCACCGCCGGGCGGGACGTCGTCGACGTGCATCCGGTCGGTTGGTATGCCGAGAACGGGATCGAGCGGATCGCGGGGCACCGGGCGGCGGTGCTCGACCGGGGCGGGCACCGGCTGACCCTCGACGACGGCCGCACCGTCCGGTATTCCCGGTTGCTGCTGGCCATGGGCGCGTCGCCGCGGCCGTTTCCCGGGCCTGGGGCGAGCCTGCCCGGCGTGCACTATCTGCGCAGCCTGGCCGATTCCGAGCGCCTGCGGACCGCGCTGGCGGCGGGCGGCCGCAGGGTGGTGATCATCGGTACCGGCTGGATCGGGCTGGAGGTCGCCGCCGCGGCCAGGGGCTACGGCAACGAGGCGATCGTGCTGGGGCGTGGCGCCGTTCCGCTGGCCTCCGCGGTCGGCGCCGAGGTCGGCGCGGTCTTCGAGCAGTTGCACCGCGACCACGGCGTTCACGTGGGCAATTCCACCACGGTGGTCGAGCTGGAGGGGGAGAGCCGCAGCGGCGGCACCCGGGTGACCGGGGTACGGCTGAGCGATCGCACCCTGGTGCGCGCGGATCTCGTGGTGGTGGGCCTCGGCGCCACCCCGAACACCCAGCTGGCGCTGGGGTCCGGCCTGAGCGTGGAGAACGGCATCGCCGCCTCGGCGACGTTTGCCACGAGCGACCCCGATGTTTTCGCCGTCGGCGACGTCGCCAACGTCTTCCACCCCAGGCTGGGCCACCGGATGCGGGTGGAGCACTGGGCCAACGCCGACACCGCCGGCGCCGCGGCCGGTCGGGCGATACTGGGCGACACCACCGAGTACGACGCGATCCCGTACTTCTACACCGACCAGTTCGACCTGGGGATGGAGTACTCGGGCTTCGGCGAGCTCGCCGCGCAGGCGGACGTCGTGTTCCGCGGTGACCGGGCGGGGCGGAGATTCGTGGCCTTCTGGCTCGCCGACGGGCAGGTCGTCGCAGGCATGAACGTGAACGTCTGGGGCGTGAACGAGACCGTGCAGCGCCTCATCCGCTCGGGCGTGCGGGTGGAGGCGAACCGGCTCACGGATGAGAACATAGCCTTGGAAGACCTGCTTCTCCCGTTGTCGGGGTAGGCCTTGCCGAATACCCGTCGCTTGTCGCGGCGGCCCAGCACGAGGAGCCAGATGCCCAGCTCGACCGCCGCCACCGGGGTCATCCTGCCCCGGCTCGACGTGCCCGTGCGCCGCATCGGGGGGCGCGATTTCAACTTCGACCGCGAGGTGGCGGTGATGGCGGTGATCAACCGCACGCCGGACTCCTTCTACGACCGCGGTGCCACCTTCACGCTCGACGCGGCCGTCGCCGCCGCCCGCCGGGCCGTTCTCGATGGCGCCGACTGGGTCGACATCGGCGGGGCGAAGTTCGCGCCGGGGCCGGCCATTCCGGTGGCGGCGGAGATCGACCGGGTCGTGCCGGTGGTCGAGGCCCTGCGGGGCGCCGGCGTCGTGATCTCTGTGGACACCTTCGATCCGGACGTGGCCCGGGCCAGCATCCGCGCCGGCGCCCACGTGATCAACGACACCACCGGGGTGCACGATCCGCGGATGGCGGAAGTCGTCGCCGACAGTGCCGCGACACTCGTGATCACGCACAGCCTGGCCCGGCCGCGCACCCCGTATCCGGCGCCGCGGTACGACGACGTGGTCGGTGAGGTCGCCGCGTTCCTCCTGGACCGGGTGGACCGGGCGGTGCGGCACGGGATGCCGGCCGACCGGCTGGTCATCGACCCCGGCCACGACCTGAACAAGAACACCCGGCACTCCCTCGAACTCACCCGCCGGCTGGGCGAGATCACCACGCTGGGGCTGCCCACGCTGGTGGCGGTGTCGAACAAGGACTTCATCGGCGAGACCCTCGACCGGGACCGCGACCAGCGGGTGGAGGGCACACTCGCCGCCGCGGTGTTCTGCATCCTGCAGGGAGCCCGGATCGTGCGGGTGCACAACGTTCCCGCCGCCGTCGACGCCGTGCGGATGGTCGAAGCCATCCTCGGTTTCCGCGAGCCCGCCTACCTGCGCCACAACCTCACCTGATGACGCCCGCCGCCGGAACGCTCGACCCGGACGACGTGCTCCGCCGGTACGTCGTGACCGATCGGAGCACCCCGCACCTGCGGGTCAACTTCATCAGCAGCCTGGACGGCGCCGCCACCCACGACGGGCTGAGCGGCGGCCTCGGTGACGACGCCGACCGGCTCGTCTTCGACACCCTGCGCATGCTCAGCGACGTGATCCTGGTGGGCGCCGGCACGGTGCGCGCCGAGGGGTACGGAGGCATCCGGTTCACCGACGACGCTGTGGCCTGGCGCCTCGCCCACGGCCTGCCGGAGCACCCGCCGGTGGCGATCGTGTCCGGCCGGCTCGACCTGGACGCCACGCATCCGGTATTCACGCGGGCGGCCAGCCGGCCGATGGTGATCACGCACGCCGGAGCCCCGGCCGACCGGCGCGCAGCGCTCGCCGAGGTGGCCGACGTGCTGGTCTGCGGCGACTCAGCCGTGGACCACGCGCTGATGGTCACGACTTTGACGGAACGCGGCTACCCGCAGGTGCTCTGCGAGGGCGGGCCGGGCCTGTTCGGCTCATTGCTGGCCGCCGACCGCGTGGACGAGCTCTGCCTCACCCTTGCGCCCCTGCTGGAGTCCGGACGCGCTCCCCGCATAGCCGGCGCACGGGAGGCGTCCCCCCGCCGGATGCGCCTGGCCCACGCCCTCCCGGCCGGCGACACCCTCCTGCTGCGCTACCTGCGCGCTGCCGTGGGTAAGGACAACGGTCTCGGATAAGGACCACCTGCCGGCTTCCGTCCTTGTCCGGGCACTTTGTCCTTCCCACGAGGCGCGGTCTGGTCAGGGTTCGCGGACCAGCTCCAGGGCGTGGGCGTCGAGGATCGTGTAGGAGTACCCCTGCTCGGCTAGGAAGCGCTGGCGGTTTTGGGCGAAGTCCTGGTCGACCGTGTCGCGGGCCACGAGGGTGTAGAACGTGGCGGTGAGGCCGGACTCCTTGGGGCGCAGCAGGCGCCCCAGGCGCTGGGCCTCCTCCTGGCGGGACCCGTAGGAGCCGGAGACCTGAATGGCGACGGAGGCCTCCGGCAGGTCGATGGAGAAGTTTGCGACCTTGGACACCACAAGCAGATTCTCCTCACCCACCCGGAACGCCTGGTACAGCCGTTCCCGTTCGTCGACCGGCGTGGCGCCGGTGAGCTTGGGCGCCTGCAGCGTCTCGGCGAGTTCGTCGATCTGGTCGAGGTACTGGCCGATCACCAGGATGCGTTCGCCCGGGTGCATCGCCACGAGCTGCTTGACCACGTCCAGCTTGGCCGGCGCGGTCGCGGCCATCCGGTAGCGCTCATCGTCGGGTGCGGCGGCGTAGCTGAGCCGCTCGGACTGGGGCAGGTCGATGCGCACCTCGAAGCATGCGGCGGGGGAGATGAAGCCCTGTGCCTCAATCTCCTTCCAGGGGGCGTCGAACCGTTTGGGCCCGATCAGGCTGAACACGTCGCCCTCCCGGCCGTCCTCGCGCACCAGGGTGGCGGTGAGCCCGAGTCGGCGACGGGCCTGCAACTCGGCGGTGAGCTTGAACACCGGGGCCGGCAGCAGGTGCACCTCGTCATAGATGACCAGACCCCAGTCCATCGCGTCGAGCAGCTCCAGGTGCGCGTACTCGCCCTTCCGCTTCGCGGTGAGGATCTGGTACGTCGCGATGGTGACGGGCTTGACCTCCTTCACCTGGCCGGAGTACTCGCCGATCTCCTCTGCGGTGAGGGTGGTGCGCTTCTGCAGCTCATCGCGCCACTGCCGCGCCGAGACGGTGTTGGTGACCAGGATCAGGGTGTTGGTCTTCGCGGTGGCCATCGCGCCGGCGCCGACGAGGGTCTTGCCGGCCCCGCAGGGCAGCACCACAACGCCCGAGCCGGCGTCGAAGAAGTTCGACACGGCCTTGTTCTGGTAGTCGCGCAGCGCCCAGCCGTCTTCGAGCAGGGCGATGTCGTGCGGGGTTCCCGGGGTGTACCCGGCGAGGTCCTCTGCCGGCCAGCCGAGCTTGACGAGCTCCTGCTTGAGTTGGCCGCGCGCCCACGGCGCCACCAGGAACGAGTCCGGAGTGGGCTGGCCGATCAGCAGCGGGGCGATGCGCCGGGCGGCGGCGACCTCGGTGAGCACGGGGGCGTCGAGGCTGCGCAGCACCAGCTGGCCGTCGGCGTCGCGGTCGATGACCAGGCGGCCGTACCGGCCCACGGTCTCCTCGAGGTCGACCGACACCGTCTGCGGGATCGCGAATTTGGAATACTTCTCGAGGGTGGCCAGCATGTTCGCCGCGTCATGGCCGGCCGCTCGCGCATTCCACAGGCCCAGCCGGGTGATGCGGTAGGTGTGGATGTGCTCCGGCGCACGTTCCAGCTCGGCGAAAACGGCCAGGTCGTGCCGGGCATCCTCGGCGAGAGGATGCGCGACTTCGAGCAGAACCGTGCGGTCACTTTGGACGATCAGCGGGCCAACGGACATAACCGTCAATGGTACGCCGATGGGCCGTCGGACTCAGCACCCGCGTTCAGGGAAGCGCCGTCCGTCGCCCCGCCCGACCGATCACGGGGCAGGGGTGATGCTCACCACGCTGGACAGCGGCAGGGTGCGTTCAATGTCGGCGTGCCGGTCGCGGGCCCGGAACCGCCCGTTGCCGACGCTGGCCGGTTCGAGCAGGTAGTCGACAACCTCACCGCCGGGCATCTGGACGCTGACCAGCACGGACCGCCGGTGCTTGATCGCCGAATCGAGCTGCCGGGCGAGCCACGCGTTGGCGGCCTTGGCCTCGCCCCCGTCGGTGGCGCGCAGCGTTTGCACGAGAGCGATGCCGGGATCCGGCACGGGGGTGCGCGGAAGGGGGCTCACCGCGTGCCGGCGCGGATGCACGATCTCGCCGGCCGCGTTCTCGGCGGCGACGGGGTACCGGGCGTCGGTGAGCGCCCAGAACACGGTATCGGCCGGCAACGGGCTGCTCAGCCGGGTGGTGGACACCGGCGTCAGCCCGAGCGGGGCGACGGTCTGGTCCACGGCGATGGCGGCGAGCAGCTCGATGTCGTCCGAGGCGATGTAGCTGGCGCCGGCCTGCTCGTCGGGGCGCGAGCTGCCCACCCGCACCCGCCCGTACCGGTCGGCGGCGTCGCGGATGAGGTAGTCGACGGGCTGCGGAATCCCGGTGACGGAGATCGACGCGAGGAATGCCAACAGCGAGTCGGCGTCGTCACCGGTGGCGAGGGCGCGGTTGACCGATGCTCCGCTCAGCCGGTACGTCGCGGCCAGTTCGCGGCTCTCGACATCCGCGAAGGTGCGCAGCCGGGCATCGATCCACGGCGACAACGGTCCGGGTGCGACGACGGACAGGTCGTGCTGCAGGTACACGGTCGCCACCTCGGCGGGCAGCGAGGCGGCGATGATGCCCACGGCCGCGTCGATGTCGCCGACGAGCACCAACGCGCCCGCCGCGCTCGTCGTCTGGCGCGCGGTGATCCCGATCAGTTCGGCATCCCGGGCGAAGACGGCGATCCGTTCGTCCATCCAGGCGCCGCCGGCCGGGTAGAGCCACGCCACGAAACGGTGCATGGCATCGCCCCAGGCGACACCGGGCCGTTGGGCCAGGATCTCACGCACATCCGGTGGCAGAGCGTCGAGCCAGGATGCGGCCAGGACTCCCCAGCGCGCCGCGGCGCCGTCGATCGGCCAGGTTTCGCCGGCGGGGGACTGCACCCAGTAACCGCCGCCGAGGGTGACCAGGCCGGCCCGTTCGGCGACACTGACGAGAGGGGCGACCTCATCGACGTCGATTCCCATCGCCGTGGCGAGGCGCTTGGTGTCCGGCAGGCCCAGACCGCCACGGCTGAGCTCGCGGGCCGGTTCCTGGCCGAGCTCGGTGAGCAGCTCGGCGATCGATGACACGGCAGCGAAGGCGCGCTCCGCAGCCAGGCGCTCGGTGAAGCGATTGTCCGTGGCTGAGAGCGGAGCGAGCGGGGCGGGCGCCGGCACCCCGGCCAGGTCCGCGGCGCTCGGCAGACCGCGCTGGGGCCAGCCGCGCAGCTGCGCGGTCACCGCGGCGAAAGGCACCACGGTACCGTCCTCGGCACTCACCAGCATCAGCTCCTCGAGGCGCGCGACCCTGGCGGCGATGTCGGCGGCGTCGAGCGTGTCGTGGCCGAGGTCGGCGAGCCCTTCGATCAGCTCTGCCATCGAGGGCTCCCCGAGTTCGCCGGCCACGGCCAGCACCGCGAGGGTGCTGCGGTCCAGGCGGGAGAGCGTCGACTCGAGGGCGTCGGGAGCCAGGAGCGCCTCGGCGAGGTCGAAGAAGTCGTGGATGCCGTGCGCGGGAACTCCGCGCAGGGCGATCGTGCGGCGCAGTGCTGCGTCGTCCAGGGCGCGGAGGCGTGAGGCGAGCGTCAGCATGTGGGCTACTCCTGCTTCTGTCGGGCCTCGCGTGCGCGGCGGAGTCCGCTGACGATCATCAGGGTGATGACCAGCAGGAAACCGAGGGGTAGACCGAACAGGGGCAGGGTGAGCACGGCCGGCCAGACGCCCTGGCTGAATCCGTCGTTGTCTCCGACACCGGCGGCGGTGCCGAGGATGACGGCTAGGAAGGCCAGGATCGACAGCCCGACGACACCCGCGACCATGTACGCCAGGATCTTCTCGAGACGGCCGGGATCGTGTGGGGTTTGAGTGGTCACAGTCCAAGGATACGGGGCACGGTCAGCTACAACGGAATAAGCTGTATCTGGTTGGCACGCATTCTGCGCGCCCCAAAATCACAGCGAGGTTCAGATGCCCACCGGCAAAGTCAAGTTCTACGACGAGGAGAAGGGTTTTGGCTTCATCAGTTCCGATGACGGCCACGAAGTCTTCCTGCACGCATCTGCGGTGCCCGCCGGAGTGACGGTGAAGGCGGGGATGAAACTCGAGTTCGGCATCGCCGACGGCAAACGCGGCGCACAGGCGCTGTCCGTGCGCGTCCTGGAGGCACCGCCGAGCCTGGCCAAGCTCAGCCGTAAGCCGGCCGATGACATGGCGATCATCGTCGAGGACCTGGTCAAGCTGCTCGACGGCATCGGCGCGAGCCTGCGCCGTGGACGCTACCCGGACAGCTCGCACAGCAAGAAGATCGCGGCCATGCTGCGCAAGGTTGCCGAGGAACTGGATGCTTGATCCGTTCGATCCCACCCCGCCGCAGAAGACACCGGTGGCCACGGCTCCGACGGAGGAGGCCGCTACGGCCTCGCCCGCCGATGCGCCGAGCGATACCGCGGTCGAAGCCGACGTCGACGAGGTGTGGGAGGCCGACGAGGTGCTCGCCGGCGCAACCGACCAGGCCAGGACCGCTCTGGAACTGATCACGCCGGCCAACACGATCGGTGAACCGCTCGGCTACATCGTGGAGGGCGAGCACGTGCTGTCGTTGCTCTTCGACTGCCTGATGACCGGCTACCCGGGCTGGCGGTGGACGGTCAGCCTGTCCCGGGTGGACGGCGACGCCGAACCGCAGGTGCTGGAGACCGAGTTGATGCCCGGCGACGACGCGCTGCTGGCACCGGAGTGGGTGCCGTGGAGCGACCGGCTGGCCGATGTGAAGGTCGCGGAGGAACTGGCCGCCGTCGAGCTCGTCGACGAGGACTACGGCGACGAGGACGACGACGACAGCGACGAGGACACCGACGACGAGAGCGCCGAATCCGACGACGTCGCCGACGACGGCGTGGACGTACTCGACGGCATCGACTTCGACGAGGCGCTCACCGCTTCCCAGTTGAGCGAGCCGTCAGCGGCGCCGGAGCAGCACGAAGCCGAGACCGGCCAGGCCAAGGGCCAGGCCGATGACCGCGCACCACAGCCACCAGTCCAGGCCCGCGGCATGCAGTTCAGCTCGGAAAACGACAGCGCACGCCAGGGCGACTAGCCACAGCGCCGACCCCGCTGCCACCGCCTTCCGCGCATTCGCGCGGGCGGGCAGCGGGTCTGGCCGGCGTTCGCTGTCTTTGAGCCAGAACCGCATGGCCTGAGGTTAGCCCAGGTTGGCCACAACGAACTCGATCGACGAGACAAGCTTTCGCACATCCGCCGGCTCGATCGCCGTGAACGTCGCCACGCGCAGCTGGTTGCGGCCGAGCTTGCGGTACGGCTCGGTGTCGACGATGCCGTTGGCGCGCAGCACCTTGGCGATGGCGGCGGCGTCGATGCTGTCGTCGAAGTCGATCGTGGCGACGACCTGCGAGCGGTCGCTCGGGTCGGTCACGAACGGCGTCGCGTAATCCACGGTCGCGGCCCAGTCGTACAACACCGACGAGGATTCCGCGGTGCGCGCGGACGCCCAGGCGAGGCCACCGTTCCCGTTGATCCAGTCGAGCTGGTTCTCCATCAGCAGCAGCGTCGACACGGCGGGCGTGTTCAGCGTCTGGTTCAGGCGGGAGTTGTCGATGGCGTTCTTGAGGCTGAGGAATTCGGGGATGTAGCGGCCGCTGGCCGCGATGCGCTCGACCCGCTCGATGGCGGCGGGGGAGAAGAGGGCGAACCAGATGCCGCCATCCGAGGCGAGATTCTTCTGCGGGGCGAAGTAGTAGACATCCGCCTGGTCGGCCTCGAAGTCGATGCCGGCGGCGGCGCTGGTGGCGTCGATGACGGTGAGCGCGCCCGCGTCGCCCTGCACCCGGGTGACCGGGGCCATGACGCCCGTGGACGTCTCGTTCTGCGGCCAGGCGTACACGTCGACGCCCTCGGTGGGAACGGCGGCGGCCCGCGAGCCGACCGGGGACGTGATCACGTCGGGGGCGGTAAGGAACGGAGCGGCGGCGGCGGCCGCGAACTTTCCGCCGAACTCACCGAAAACGAGGTTCTGGGCGCGGGTCTCGATGAGCGAGAACGCGGCGGCGTCCCAGAACGCGGTCGAGCCGCCATTGCCCATGACGATTTCGTAGCCCTCGGGGGCACGGAACAGGTCGCTGAGCCCCGCGCGGACCCGGCCGACGAGGTTCTTCACCGGCGCCTGGCGGTGGGAGGTGCCGAGAATCTTCGCGCCGGCACCAGAGAGGTAGTCGAGCTGCTCCTGGCGGATCTTGGACGGGCCGCAGCCAAAACGTCCGTCGGCGGGCAGCAATTCGTTGGGGATCTGTAGGTCCGGCATAACAGGATTCTAGTTGGCCGGGCCGCACGGGTAGTGTTGTGGCGTTGCACATATGGCCGAGCGGGAGGCTGGAATGACTGACCTTATCGACACGACCGAGATGTATCTCCGCACGATCCTCGATCTGGAGGAGGAGAACATCGTTCCTCTCCGCGCACGGATCTCGGAGCGGCTGGGACACTCCGGGCCGACGGTCTCCCAGACGGTGGCGCGCATGGAGCGGGACGGTCTCGTCGTCGTGTCCGGCGACCGCCACCTCGAATTGACTTTCAGTGGACGCACCAAGGCCGTGCACGTGATGCGCAAGCACCGCCTCGCCGAGCGCCTGCTCAGCGACGTGATCGGCCTCGAGTGGGAGTTCGTCCACGACGAAGCCTGCCGCTGGGAGCACGTGATGAGCGAACAGGTCGAGCGCAAGATTCTCGAAATCCTCGGGCACCCCACCGAATCCCCGTACGGCAACCCGATCCCAGGGCTCGACGAGTTGGGCGATTCGCCCGCGGTGGCGTTCATGGCCGGAGTCACCAATCTTCTCGACATCGTCGCGGCATCGCCGACGCCCGTCAGCGCGGTCATCCGCCGCATGGGCGAACCGGTTCAGTTCGACCCCGAACTCCTCGCGCAACTCAAGCAGTCGGGGGTGATGCCGGGCAACACCGGCGTGTTCTCCGCCGTCGGTTCCTACGTGCTGGTCCAGGTGGAGGGCTTCGGCGACGGGCTCGAGCTGCCCAACGAGGTCGCCGGCCACATCTTCGTGACCACGCCCCCCGTTGGGGTGTAGGAAAACCAGCCGAATATCTGGGCGGATTCACAGGTTCGTTACCAATTCGTTAGATTCAGTGTTTTCGGGGTGACAAACGCTTTTTCGTCACGTAGCGTTCAACCTGCCCACAGGTCAGAGGTCGACCGTCGGGCCCGCGCAGGACGCCTCTTTTCCGCCCGTCTCCTGTCGCGGTAATTTCACGCGGTCAGCCGCATCGGACGGGGCAACTACCTAGTGTTGTCGAGGCGCCGGAGGTTAACTTTTGGCTGTATTAGGTAGAAGACTGTTCACCCGCCCCCGACGTTCAACGGCGCTCGCCGTTCGTCCCACCGCCGTGGAGCCGCTGCGCGCGACGCAGATGGAGATCCGCCCCCGCACCGTGGTGCGACCGGGCACCCCGGTCAAACGCGCGGCCCGACGCGGCCAGGTCGGCAGCATGGTGATGATGACCCTCGCGACCGGGCTCGTCGCGACGATGGCCCTGCCCGCGTACGCGTTCGCGCCCTCGGACACCGAATCGACCTTCGCCGCCACCGATGCCACCGAATTGACCAAGGCGGGCGCCCAGAACGTGGCCGTGGACAACGCGGCCGCCACCGTCACTGTGGCCGAAGACGGCTTCTCGTCCACCCCGCAGGCCGACATCGACGCCGCGGAAGCTGCGGAAGCCGCGGAAGCTGCGGAAGCCACCCGGGTCGCTGCCGCCGCATCGATGACCAGCTACGCTGCTTCCTACTCCGGACCGTCCGCGGCCGAGTTCGCCGCCAGCCCCACCTACCCCAGCTTCCACCTCGCCTCGGTGTACAACGTCGCCCTGCAGTACCAGGGTGTGCCGTACGTGTACGGCGGCGCCACTCCGGCCGGCTTCGACTGCTCGGGCTTCGTCATGTACGTGTACGCCCAGTTCGGCATCTCGTTGCCGCACTCCTCCACCGGGCAGGGTGCCGCCGGCACCCGTATCGCGCTGGCCGACGCCCAGCCGGGCGACCTGGTGATTATGGACGGGCACGACGGGTTCTATGCCGGCAACGGCAACATTTTGCACGCCCCGTATGAAGGAGCCGCCGTGCGCGTTCAGCCGCTCTGGACCAGCGACTACTTCATCGTGCGCCTGGGCATCTGACGCCCGGCGGCAGCCGCTTGTCGGTCCTGGCCGGTTAACACTGGGTAACGCCTAGCACAAATGGTGCGCCACGTTTCGCGGCGCACCATTTGTGAGTTAACCTGATCCCCTGATGTTCTGCGGGATTACAGGAGAGCCGATGCGCAAGCTACGCACGATCCACACCATGGATGTGCGCGGACGCTTTGTGTTGCGGCACAGCAGTCAAATCTATCGGGGGGGCTTCGAGCTCTGTGGCCCGAGGGGCGTTGTCATGATGACGACGCCCCTTTTTGTTTGCCTGCCCCTCCTCCCCGTCGACATCAGGCAGCAGTTCGAATGGCTGGAAGCCGTCCAGCCTTTTTCGAAAGGGAGCGCATGCGCACACTGGTCCTCAACGCAGGGTATGAACCCCTTGCGGTCGTTTCGTTCAAGCGTGCACTCGTGCTCGTCATGAATCAGAAGGCAACCATCATCCAGGCAGACCAAGGCCACCCGGTGTGGGCGGCCACCGGGCCGTGGGAGCGGCCCAGCGTCATCCTGCTCACCCGGTACGTGCGCCTGCCGCGCTCCCGGTCGGTGCCGGTCAGCCGGCGCGGGGTGCTGCGGCGCGACGAGCACCGCTGCTGCTACTGCGGCAAATCCGCCAGCACCATCGACCACGTGCAGCCGCGGTCCCGCGGCGGCCGCGACACCTGGGACAACCTGGTCGCCTGCTGCCTGCGCTGCAACAACCTCAAAAGCGACCGCACCCCCGCGGAAATGGGCTGGGCCATGCACTTCAACCCGCGGATGCCGCAGGGTACGACGTGGACCCTGAGCGGGGTGGAGCGGCCGCTGCCGCAGTGGGACGAGTTCCTCGCGCCGGCCGCGCAGAGCGCCGCATGACCAGATAGTCGCGCGGATGTCGCACCAATGTCACGAAAACGTAACGCTCAATGCGACAGGAGCGGCCCGCATCAGTTAAGGTTGGAAAGTCCCCTCCCGGTTTTGGCCGTCTAAAGGAATATCTGTGACTTTTTCCGGCCCAGCCGGTTCGCCCGAGGGCGACGGCGCGCTTCCCACGCGCCGTGAGTTGCGCGCCCGCCGCGAAGCCGAAGCCCTCGCCGCTGAAACCGTGGAACCGTCCGCCCTGGCGCCGGTGCCTGTACCCGTGCCGCCGACGCCGATCGCGTCCGTGTCCCCGGACCTGGCCGTCGTGGTCGGAACCGCGGTGCCCGCGATCACGCCCGACGCAGCCGCCCGCGTCCGCCGGCCGCCCGCCCGCCCGGCCCGCCCGCGGACCCGTTCGACACTCCCTCCTCTCGATTCCCGGCCGCCCGCCGCCGCTCGCCGACGCGCGAGTCGGAAGCCACTCGCGAAGATGGTGACCCTGCTCGCGATCCCGGCGATTTTCCTGACCACAGCACTGCCGGCGTACGCATTCGCCCCGCAGGGCGGGTCGACGGCGATCACGGCCCAGCCGTCCGGTGAGGCCCAGCGGGTCTCCGTGGCTGCCGCCGCCGTGGCAGTGAGCATCGTGGGCGACGCCTTCAGCTCGACGAGTCAGGCCGAGATCGACGAGATCGAGGCTCGCCGACTGGCCGAGGATGCGGCCGAACGCTCGGCTGCCGCCGGCTTCGCCGTGTACGGCATTCGCGCCGAAGGCGACGACTACCCGTGGCCGACCGCGGCGACGGATGACCAGGGCGGCGGGCTCTCGCCCCTCGGTTACTACTACCGGGAGTGCGTGGACTTCGTGGCGTGGCGACTGAACCGCGATGCCGGCGCTTCGGGCAGCCCGTGGAAGTGGACCTGGGGGAACCTGACACCCGGCGGCGGCAACGGCGACGCCTGGGCACGTAACTGGGCGGCCAAGGGCCGGCCCACCGGAACCACGCCCGTCGTGGGTGCCGTCGCCACCTTCAACTACAACCACGTGGCCTATGTGCAGTTGGTGCCCGGCGACGGCACCGTCGTGCTCGAGGAGTACAACTGGATGGGTTCGCACGCCTATCACACCCGCACGGTGCCGATCAGCGCCGTGAAGCTCTTCCTGTACCCGCCGTCCTAGAGTTCCGGCTAAACTTTCCCGGTCAGCCTCTGTAGCTCAATGGAAGAGCAGTTCCGTCCTAAGGAAAGGGTTGGGGGTTCGAGTCCCTCCAGGGGCACCCCAGGCATCCGTCTCAGCGCGGCAGCTCAATCTCCCGCAGCGGGTCGCCGCCGTCGATGAAGAACCGGCCCGACGGGTTGAGCGCCGCAGCGATGCGTTTGGTCGCTGCGATGCCCGCCAGCGGATGCCGGCCGTCGAAGGCGCCGACCCGGATCGCGAAGGCCAGGTCGAACGGGGCTTCCCCGGGTAGCAGCTCGAAATCCTCCGCGGCCACCTGCCGCGCACCGAGGGTTCCTGCCGCGATCTCCAGTCCGGCGGTCCGGATGATCTGCGCGACACCGGCGGCGGAGCGGTCGATCACGAGGATGTGGCCCTGGCCGAGGAGGTGCGCGACGGCACGGGCCGCGGCACCGGGAGCGCCGCCGATCTCCAAGACCCGAAGTCCGGGTCGCAGGGGCAGCGCCTGCACGACGGCGGCCAGCCGCGGTGACAGTGTGGTCACCGAGCGCGTCTTTCCGGTATCGGGTGTGCGCAGCACGGGGTGCGCACAGTCTGCCACCGGTTCGGGGTCGGCGTGCCCGTCATCCGCGGGGCACCGGGTTGGTACCGTCGAGATATGACAACTACACGGTGGGCGATCCTGGGTCCGGGCGAAATCGGCGGATGGTTCGCGCGAGCGTTACCCGGGTCGGCGCACGGGGTGCTGCACGCCGTCGGCAGCACCAACCCGGAGCGGGCCGCCGCGTTCGCCGCCGAGCACGGTGCCGCGGTCAGCGGAACATACGCGGAGATCCTCGCCCGGGACGACGTCGACGCTGTGTACATCGCCACCGTGAACACCGCCCACGCCGAGCTGGCCCTCGCCGCGCTCGACGCCGGAAAGGCGGTCCTGTGCGAGAAGCCGGTCACGCCCACCGCTGCCGAACTGGAGCCGATCCTCGCCCGCGCGGCGGCCGCCGGGTTGCCGTTCGTGGAAGCCTACAAGCACCGGTTCGGTCCGTTCGCCCGTTCCCTCGACGCCGCCGTCGCCGATCCCCAGCTGGTCGGTCCGTTGCACGTCGTGGCGTCGTTCGGGTTCGCGGCCGTGCAACGATCCGGGCGCCTGTTCGACCCGGCGCTGGCCGGCGGGGCGATCCTGGACGTGGGCGGGTACCCCGTCGCCCTCGCCGTGGGGCTTGCCGCGGCCGCCGGCGTCGACCTGGCCGACCTCAGCGTGACCGACGCGACCGGCACCATCGGGGACACCGGGGTGGACGAGCAGGCGCGCGCGACCATCACGGCGGCCGGGTTCAGCGCTGACGTGGCGTGCGCCATCGCCGCGGAGCTGCCGCGCTCCGGATCGGTCACCGGCGCCAACGCGACCCTCGAACTGACCGACTCGTTCGGCAGCCGAGAGTCCTCTGCGGCCTCCTTCATCCTGCACGCGGACGGCCGCGACGTCGACATCGAGCTGCCGACGGTCGATCCGTTCGCCGCTGAGGCCGACGCGGTCTCGCTGGCCCTCGCCCAGGGCCGCACCGAAGCGCCCGAGGTGCCGTGGGCGCACAGCCGGGCCGTCGCCCGCCTGCTTGAGCAGTGGCGCGCGGCTCTGGACGGCTGAGCACGACCAGGTCCCGGCAGGGCGGTACGCGGGTCAGGTGCCGCTACGCGGGTGGCGCGCCACCCGCGTAGCGGCGCCGCACCCGCGAATCGTTCAGGCGCGCGCTTCGGGGTGAAGCTCACCGGAACTGGGTGAGCTTCAGGACCAGGTACTGGTCCCGCACTCGGTCCAGTTCGCGGCGGGCTTGGATGGACTCCGGGGCGAAAACGGGGCGTTCGCGGCGCTGCCGAACGGGCCTGCGGCCCCAGTGGATGAGGGCGAGGCCGAGGTGCATGGCCGCGCGGTCGAGGACGCCCACGCGGCGCACGGGGTGCGGCTCGGGAGCGCGGTCGGGTTGGGGCGGGTGGTCCTGGCGACCGGTCGTGGGCGCCAAACGGGTATTCATGGTGGTTTCCTTCTGGAAGGTGCAAAACGGGTCGCGAAACCGGGCGCTCGCAGAGCGCGTTCGGGATCGCCGAATGAGGGGTGGCCGCACAGGACGGCGGGAAGCGAGGCGCGGGAACGCGCACCGCTGGCGGGTGGATGACCGAGGGCCGCGAGCACTAGCGTGCAGCCGCTGCCTGGTCCGGCTTCGAGAGCGTCACCACCGTCTGGACCGGTGGGCGTGAGCTACCGGACGATCAGGCGGTGAAGACGCCGACGAAGCCGACGGTGGTGAGGGATGCAATTGCACTCTTCTGGATGAACACGCTGGGCTCCTTTCGTCTGATGGCGTAGGCAACACCGTAGCGGGATGTGCGCCGGTCGCACAATAGCCAAGATTGCCGGTTCCCCGGATGCATCCGGCTGGGTACCCTCGAAATATGTGTCGGAACATTCATCAACTCCACAATTTCCAACCGGCCGCCACCGACGATGAGGTGTACGCGGCGTCGCTGCAGTTCGTGCGCAAGATCAGCGGCTCGACGAAACCATCGAAGGCGAACGAAGCGGCCTTCAACCGGGCCGTCGAGGAGATCGCCCACATCTCGCGGCACCTGCTGGCGGACCTGGTGACGTCCGCGCCGCCGAAGAACCGGGAGGTCGAGGCCGCGAAGGCCAAGGAGCGGTCGGCGAAGCGGTTCGCCGCCGCCTGATCCACCCGACCGAGCCGCCGGCTCGATCGGCTCGTCCGGTTCAGGGCTCCTGGAGCTCCCGCGGCACCGTGATGGCGTCGACCAGGGCGCCGTTTCGCCACACGGTGATCTCGATGGGCTTGTCGATGGCGGTCTCCACCATCAGCTTCTGCACCGCGGTGGCCGTGACCACCGGCTGGCCGGCGAGTGCCACCACGATGTCGCCGCGCAGCAGCCCCGCCTCGGCCGCCGGGCTGCCCGGCGCCACGGCGGCGACCTGCAGGCCGGTGGGGGAGCCGATCCGGGTGGCGAGGGCGGGCGCCAGCGGCACCTGGGCGCCGGCGATGCCCAGCCAGGCGCGGCGCATCCGCCCCCGAGTCATCAGCGCGGTGATGATCTCCCGAGTGGTGGCGTTGATCGGCACCGCCATGCCCACCCCGATCCCGGCCAGGGCGGTGTTGACGCCGACCATCCGCCCGGAGCTGTCCGCGAGCACGCCACCGCTGTTGCCCGGGTTGAGGGCGGCGTCGGTCTGGATGACCTCGTCGATCACCCGCCCGGACCGGGTGGGCAGCGACCGGGCGAGCGCCGACGCGATGCCGGCGGTGACGCTGCCGGCCAGCCCGAGCGGGTTGCCCAGCGCCACCACCACCTGGCCGACCCGCAGGTGCGCTGCGTCGCCGAGCTCCACCGGATGCGGCGTGGCACCGCGGGCGTGCAACACCGCCAGGTCCGAGAGCGGGTCGCGACCGGCCACGTCGGCGCGGGTGCTGGTGCCGTCGGCGAATCCGACGTTGACGATGTCGGCGCCGGCAACCACATGGGCGCTGGTGAGGAGGAGGCCGTCCAGCAGACGGTGACGGGCCGGCCGACCCAGGTGCCGCGGCGCTCAGCGGCGCCGGCGGCGGGTACCGAAGATGCCCGTGACGATGCCGGTGAGGATGGTCTTCGTGGCGGGGGAGCCGAGCACCTCCTCGAGCACCGACTTTTCCGGCTTGGCGCGCGGGTGCGGGCGCGTGCGGGTGCGGGAGGCGGTGTCGGCCTGGCGCCGGAGCCGCTCATAGTCGGCGTCGGCCTTCTTCTGGGCCTTGGCCTGTTGCGCATCCGCGGCCGCCTGCCGGTTGGCGAGCTCGGCGTCGGCCTTGGCCTGGTCGATCGCCCGCTGCTCGGCTTCGGCAGCCCGGGTCGCGCTTTCAGACGGGCCGCCAGCATCTCCCGGGCGGAATCCCGGTCGACCGGCTCGCCGTAGCGGGCCAGCAGCGGGGACGCGGCGATGGTGGCCTCGATCTGTTCCGCGGGGGTGGGCGCCATCGACCCCCGCGGCGCCCGCAGCCGGGTCCAGGCGACCGGGCTGGGCGCGCCCTTCTCATTCATCACCGTGACCACGGCCTCACCGATGCCGAGCCCGGTGAGTACCTCATCGAGTTCATAGCCGGAGTGCGGAAAGGTCGACACCGTCGCCCGGAGCGCCTTGGCGTCATCCGGCGTGAACGCCCGCAGCTGGTGTTGCACCCGCGAGCCCAACTGGGCGAGCACGTCGCCGGGCACGTCCTTCGGGGTCTGGGTGACAAAGAAGATGCCGACCCCCTTCGAGCGGATGAGCCGCACGGTCTGGGTGATCGCGGCCAGGAAGTCCTTGGACGCGTCCCGGAACAACAGGTGCGCCTCGTCGAAGAACAACACCAGCTTGGGCTTGTCCAGGTCGCCCACCTCGGGCAGGTCGTTGAACAGGTCGGCGAGCAGCCACATCAGGAACGTCGAATACAGCGCCGGCCTCTCCTGTACCCCGGGCACTTCGAGCAGGCTGACCAGGCCGCGGCCGTCGGCGGTGACGGCGAGGAATTCCGTGGTGTCGATCTCGGGTTCACCGAAGAAGACGTCGGCGCCCTGGTCCGCGAAGGTGATCAGTTCGCGCAGGATGACGCCGACGGTGGCGCTGGAGAGCCCGCCGAGGCCGGTGAGCCCGCCCTTGCCGTCGTCGCTGATCAGGAAGCCGAGCACGGCGCGCAGGTCGGTGAGGTCCAGCAGCGGCTGCCAGGCCTCGTCGGCGTAGTGGAAGACCAGGCCCAGACTGGACTCCTGGGTGTCGTTGAGGCCGAGGACCTTGCTCAGCAGCAACGGGCCGAACCCGGCGACGGTGGCCCGGATCGGGACGCCGTGGCCGATGCGGCCGAGGCAGAAGAACTCCGTGGGCGAGGCGGTACCGACCCAGTCCTGGCCGAGGGCGGAGGTGCGGGCGAGCAGTTTCTCGGTGGACGTACCGGCGCTGGCGATGCCGGAGAGGTCGCCCTTGATGTCGGCGGCGAACACCGGCACCCCGTGCGCCGACAGCTGCTCGGCGAGCAGCTGGAGCGTCCGGGTCTTGCCGGTGCCGGTCGCGCCGGCGACGAGCCCGTGCCGGTTGGTCATGGCCAGCGGGATGCGGATCTGCACGTCGGGGCGGGCGGCGCCGTTGACGAGGGCGCCGAGCTCGAGTGCCGGCCCGTCGAAGGCGTAGCCGGACCGGATCGCCTCCACCTGTGTGTCGTCGAGGGGCCCGGCGGCGGGCGTCCCGGTGGGTTCGGCGCGGGCCGACCCGGCCGACGGGACCGGCTCGAGGCTAGGGGTGTCGGCGGATGCGGCGCGTGCATCCTCCTCCGCCTGGCGCAGCGGGGTTTCTGCCTCCTCAGCGTCGGCCTGGGCACGAAGCGCGGCGGCCTTGGCCGCATCCGCTTTCGCCTTGAGCCGGCTGACCGCGTCGACCGCATCGCTGGGAGTCATGGCGGTATCCTAGCCGCCGCCGATCGGCTGGCGGCAGGGGCCGAGCACCTCGGCTCAGTCGAGGGCGTCGACGGCGGCGCGGGCGTCGCGGGCGCGGTTTCCGGCGTCGTCCGCGGCACGGGTAGCTCGTGCGCGCGCCTCGGCCAGGGCGCTGTCGTCGTCGGTGACGGCCGCGAGCGCAGCCTCGGCCGTGTCCAACTGCTCCCGGAGCTCCGCGATCTCCGCCTCGAGGCTGGTCCGGCGAAGCTCGAGCCGGTGGGCCCGGCGCTCCAGGGCGTCGACCTCGGCGACGGCGGCCTCCGCATCGCGCTCCAGCCGCTCCGCCTCCCGCCTGGCCTCCTTGCGGCGGCGGACGTCGGCGAGTTGCACGGGGTCCGGCGGGGCGGACGTACGGGAGGTGCCGGACGACGCGGTCCACGACTCCGTGGTCGGCACGGCGACGGCGTCGCCCAGGTCTACGGGGTCGAAGCCGCCGGCGTGCAACGGTTTGACCAGCAGTCCGCTGGCGACCGCGCCGGCGGCCGCCGGATCCGACGTTCCGGCCAGCAGGGTCTGCTCGACCTCGCCGAGAACGGCCGCGGTGGGCGGGCGGTCGAGGCCGGCGGCTCGCGCGGCACCCGCCCGGGTGAGGGCGGCGACGGCGGCGCGGCGCTCTCCGCCGAGCCGCCGCAGCGCGTCCCGGTCAAGCTGCTCCTGCGCGGTGCGCATCTGCTCGCCAAGGTCGAGGAGCGCGGTGAGGGCGTCCGTGTCCTCCCGGGCGAGGAGGTTCACCACCCAGGCCGCGGGTGCTGGCTTCCGCAGGGCGGCGATCTGTTTGGCGAGGGCGGCATCAGAAGTCTTCAGCTCCGCAGCCCTGGCGTTGCGGGCGGCCGTGAAGTCCTGGGGCTGGAGGCCGTAGAGCTCCCGGGCGAGTGTGGCGAGGGTGGCGACCATGGGACCATCCTCGCCCGCGGAGGCCCCGGCCGCCAGCAGCCCGGCGTCTTCCGTGTCGAGAGTGCCTGATCAGGCGGCGAGCAGGTGGCGGGAGGTTCCGCATTCCCAGAACCGCGGTTAGCCTGTTCGCCAGAAGCGGTCACCGGGACACAAGGCGAAAGGCTCCCATGGCAACGGACGGGCGAGGCCGGGTCATCGTGCGGGACGGGTCCTGGGGGTTCTTCTTCCTCCTGGCCTATCTGGGCGCGGCCATCTACTTCATCTCGGTGTCGGACGGCTCGTTCTGGGGCGTCATCCTGGGTCTCCTGCAGGCGATCGTCTGGCCGGTCTACGTGACCTATCAGACCCTGCTGCTCCTGCTCGGCGGCTGACCCGGTCCGCGGGTGGGGCGGCTCAGGCGGCGTGGCCGACGACGGCGGGATCGGCGGCCCACAGGGCGATCCGGTCGAGGGCATGTGCGGGTGCGCGGTCCACGCTGAGCGGCAGGTCGGCGGGGCCGTGGCTGCATACCGGCACGGCCACGAGGCTGGCCGTCATGACGATGGGGCGGAGCCCGCAATGTGCGGGAATGGTGCGCAGGATGGTGGTCATCAGGAATCCTCTCGGCCAAGCGACACCCGAGCGCTCGAGCGAGTTCGGTGATTCCATCGTCGCGGCCCGGGTCGCCGGAGGCATCCTCCGAACGGATGAACCCGACTACCGTGTGCGGCGTGGGTTCAGCGTGCTGATCAGCCGATGCGCACGCCGGATGCCTTGAGTTCCAGCTGCGCGAGCGACCGCATGACCGTCGGGTCGCCCCGCCGCCAGGCGGCGACGGGGTCGGCGTCGACGGTGGCGAGCACCGACAGTTTCTGGTTGGTCAGGGCCCGGAGGGCGAGCATGTCCACGGTGACGCCGGCGCCGATCAGCCGTCGGGTGGTGGCAGCCCTGCGGGTGAACCGCAGGCGGCCAACGAGCCAGAACAGCAGGATCGTCCCGACCGGTACCACGGCGATTCCCCAGCCCAGGCCGACAGCGAGGTTCAGCACCGCCTCCTGCTGGCTGCGCCCGGCCGCCTCCAGGCTTTCGCCCGCTCCGCTGGCCGCCTCGAAGGGGGCGCTGATGCCGCCGCCGATGAGCGGCACCCCGCCGAGCTGGTCGCCGATGTCGGTCATGGTGCTCGAGAAGTCCGACCCCGCGGACTGCATCTGCCGACCGAACCGGGCGAGGTCGATCACGAGCGAGTAGACGATCGCGCCCAGGCACACCCACGCGGCGATCGCCGCGACGGCGAACAGGTCGACCGCGATCTGGCGGGAGCGGTGGGCGGCGAAGTCGGAGTAGAACTGCACTAGCCGCGGGACTGCAGGAAGACCATGACGAGGGTGCCCGCGCCGTAGAGCAACAGTTTGCCGCGGTACCCGGCCCACCAGGCGCGGGGCGCCGGCTGCTCGTCGTCGGCGGATGCGGCATCCGGGTTCTCGGTCTCGTCGTCCGCGTACCGCGGGCGATCGGGGCCGGCATCGGCGGAGGAACCGGCCCGGCCGGCAGGAGGCGCCGGGAGCGGTCTGCCGCCGAGGCGCTCGAACGGTCGCGCGAGGAACGCCGGAATCATGATGCGGTCGAACTCGTCGCCTGGTTCGTTGTTCTGCTTCTGTGTCATTGCGAATTTTCTCCCCTGCCTCGATTGTAGGGAATAACCTGGACTTCCGGTTGCCGCGGAGCACTCGGCGGCACCGCTTTCGTCCCGGAAGGTCAATGATCACTCACGACACGTTCACCCGCCGCATCCGGGACCGACTGGCGGCGGCCGGGGTGGCCGCCCCGGTCAGCCCGGCACCGGCCCAGGCCCCTCCCGCCGGGCCGTCGGCAGCGGCCTCGACCCGGGCACGGACCTGGGCCGCCGAGCCCCTGCACTCCGATGAGAAGATCCGGGAGAGCACCGGGCACAGTTGGGACGAGTGGGCCGAGCTGATCGACGCCGGCCCCGGCCGGCTGGCCGGGCACACCGCGATCGCCGGGTGGGTGCACGCCGAGCACGGGGTGCCCGGATGGTGGGCGCAGGGCGTGACGGTGGGCTACGAGCGCATCGCCGGACTGCGGTTGCCCGGCCAGATGCCCGACGGCACCTTCAGCGTCAGCCGCTCCCGGGTGCTGGCGTCACCGGTGCGACGGCTGCGCGACGCCCTGCTCGACGACGCCGCCCGCGCCGAGATGCTCCCGGGCATCGACACGGTGCTGCGGTCCAGGCCCGCCTCGAAGGCACTGCGATTCCACGCCGCGATGGCCGGGCAGCCGCTGGGGTCGTTGCTGTTCTCCGCCGATGAGCTGCCGGAGGGCCGACTGGGGGTGGGCGTGACGCACGACAAACTGGCCACCTTCGACGCGGGCGAGGGATGGAAACAGTTCTGGACCGACTGGCTCGCCGCGGCGGCGCAGGCCGCCACGCCCGCCCCGGGAGTTGCATAACTCCTGCAGTTTTCCTCGACGGATACGACGAGCCCAGTGTTTCGGGGCCGGCGACGGGTCGTCGGCGAGAAATAGCAGGAGTCATGCCCACTGGCGTGATGTGCGGGGAGGTCGGTCAGGGCAGCAGGCCGGCCAGGGTCGCCACGGCGCCGTCGAAGAGTTCCGGGCGGGCGCGGGAGTAGTTCAGCCGGAAGAACGACCCGGTCGGTTCGGCGGGGAACCAGTCGCCGCCGGGGGAGAAGAGCACCCCCTCCGCGGCGGCGCGGCGGGCCAGGTCGGCCACGTCCACCCCGTCAGCGACGCGCACCCAGAGGTTCAGGCCGCCCCGGGGGACCAGCTCGAGAGCGTCCGGGCCCAGCCGGCCGCGCACCTGCCGGGCCATTTCGTCGCGGCGGCCGCGCAGAGACCCGCGCAACCGGGTGAGGTGGCTGCGCCAGCCGGGGTCGGTGAGTACGTCGACCGCCGCCGCCTGGAGGATGCCGCTCACGTACAGGTCGTCCACGGTGCGGTCCGCCTGGATGCGGGCCAGCGCCGGGCCGCGGGCCACGACGGCGGCGACGCGGATGGCGGGGGAGAGGCTTTTGGTGAGCGAGCGTACATAGACGATGTGGCCGTCGGCGTCGTCGGCGGCGAGCGTGGCGACATCCGCCTCGATGCCGAAGTCGTGTGCCCAGTCGTCCTCGATCAGGTACACCCCGCGGGCGCTGAGGACCGCGGTGACGGCGCTGCGCTCGGCGCTGGTCCACAGCGCTCCGGTGGGATTGGCGAAGTGCGGTTGCGCATAGAACAGGCGCGCCCCGCTGGCCCCGAGGGCGTCGTCGAGGTCGGCCGCCGACGGGGCGCCGGCGCCGCGTGCGATCGGCACAATTCGCAGCCCCGCCTGCCGGGCGGCGGCCATGGCGCCCCAATAGGTGGGCGACTCCATCACGATCGCGTCGCCCGGCACGGCCAGCGCCCGGAAGATCGAGGACAGTGCGCTCTGACCGCCCGGGGTGATCACGACGTCGTCGGGGGCCGGCGGGGCGGCGGCGGATGCCCCGGCCGGGGCCAGCTCCGCCGCGAACCAGCTGCGCAGCTCGGGCAGCCCGGCGACGGGGGCGCGGTCGACGGCGGTGCTGGTGCGGGCCGCGCGGACCAGGGCGGTGCGCACCAGCCGGGTGGGCAGGAGCTCCTCGGCGGGATACCCGGAGTGCAGGGCGATCACGCCGGGACCGGCGCTCGCCATGGCGGTGCCGATCGCGTCGGCGCCGGTTCGGGCCGCGCCGAGCGCGGTGGTCTGCCAACCGAAGTCGGCGCGGTGCACGGCGTGCGGTCGGGCCACGAAGCTGCCGGCGCCCGGCCGGGTCTCCACGAGGCCCTCGAGCACCAGCCGCTGCAGGGCGCGCTGCACGGTGAGCGGGCTGGCGGCGTGTTCCTGCACCAGGGTGCGGGTGGACGGGAGGCGGTCGCCGGCCGGGAGCCGGGCGACCAGGGAGCGCAGCCGGCGTTCGATGGCGAGGTGGGCGGAATCGTCGTCCGAAGCGACCGGCCGGGTGCTATCCTGTTGCATGAATCCACAGAATAGCGCTATCGTCCCGCTCGCGCCAGCGCTATCGGCGACTGCGGCCACTCCGGTGGACCGCGGCCCGTTGCCGTGGTCCCTCTCACCCGCAGCCGGTCTGACCTTCGGCCTGATCGGCGTGCTCGCGTTCTCGTTCACCCTGCCGTTCACGCGGGTGGCGGTCGGCCAGCTCGACCCGCTGTTCGTCGGTGCGGGCCGGGCCGTGCTGGCCGGGATCCTCGCGATCGGTGTGCTCTCGGTGCTGCGGCAACGGCTCCCGCGAGGCCGGCAGTGGTTGCGCCTGGCCGTGGTGGCCGCGGGCGTCATCGCGGGCTTCCCGATCCTCACGTCCTACGCCCTGCAGAGCGTGCCGGCCGCGCACGGCGCCGTGGTGATCGGCCTGCTCCCGGCCGCCACGGCGGTGGTCGCGGTGCTGCGTGCCCGGGAGCGCCCATCCGTACGGTTCTGGTTGGCCAGCGGGCTCGGCGTCGCGGCCGTGATCGGCTTCGTGGCCCTCACTGCGGGCGGGCTCGACAGCCTGCACCCGGCCGACCTGCTGCTGGTGGGCGCCGTCCTGCTCGCGGCGGTCGGGTACGGCGAGGGTGCGCTGCTGTCCCGGGAGCTCGGCTCCTGGCAGACCATCTGCTGGGCCCTGATCGTGGCACTGCCGGTCATGACACCGTTGATGCTGGTGGTGATGGGACCGGCCTGGCCGCAGGCGGATGCGCCTACCTGGCTGGCGTTCGGGTATCTGGCCGGGGTGAGCATGTTCCTGGGCTTCTTCGCCTGGTACCGGGGCCTGGCCATCGGTCCGATCGCCCGGGTGAGCCAGATCCAGCTGGTGCAACCGGTGCTCACGATCGTGTGGGCAGGGCTGCTCCTCGGCGAGCGGCTGGACCTGGTCGTGCTGGTCGGTGCGCTGGCCGTGATCCTCTGCGCGGCCACGGCGGTTCGGGCTCGCATCCGCTGACCTGTCAGCGCGCCGGGCCACGAACGCCGAAAAGGACAACGGCCGGAATTAAGGGTCCGTTGCGGAATCCCATCCTTTTTCAGGCGCTTTTTCCTTATCTGGCGGTGCGGGAATCGGGTCGGGGCGGGGCGGGGAGAGAATTGGGATGTGACGTGTGTTCACCCGCTGGTTACCTGACGGTTCTACGCTGGCGCCGTCGCGGTTTGTCGCGGAAGCCGGACAGGAGCGTGCGTGACCCAGATCCACCCGGAGCCCGGCCAGCGCGTCGCCGAGTCCGCCGACACCGACACGGTGCCGCCGACCATCCCGGCCGGCGGGCCCCCGTCGGCGCCCGCCCACGAGCAGGGCGTGCTGGATGCCGGCCACCTGGTGCACCCGGAGCGCACCCTGGTGGAGATCCTGCTGGCCACGGCCGAGGAACACCCCACAGCGCTCGCGCTCGAGGACGCGACCGGCGCCCTGAGCTACCGGCGCGTCGTGCGGCTGGTCAACGAGCAGGCCGTGCGGCTGAGCCGGGCCGGTGTGCGCCGCGGCGACACCGTCGGCATCCGCATCCCGTCGGGCACCCGCGAGCTGTACCTGTCGATCCTGGCCACCCTCGTCGTCGGCGCCGCCTACGTGCCCGTCGACGCCGACGACCCCGAGGAACGCGCCCGCCTGGTCTTCGGTGAGGCCCGAGTGGTGGGCGTGATCGGCGCCGGCGGCGTCTTCACAGTGCGCGACGGCCTCGATGCCGGTGTGCTCACCGACCGGCCGTTGACCGCGGAGGAGGATCCGTCGCTGGCGCACTGGGGCGAACCCATGCCCGCCCCCGACGACGACGCCTGGATCATCTTCACCTCCGGCTCCACCGGCGTGCCCAAGGGCGTCGCCGTCACCCAACGGTCGGCGGCCGCGTTCGTCGACGCCGAGGCCGGCCTGTTCCTCGCCCGCGAACCCATCGGCCCCGGCGACCGGGTGCTGGCCGGGCTGTCGGTCGCGTTCGACGCCTCCTGCGAGGAGATGTGGCTGGCCTGGCGGAACGGGGCCTGCCTGGTACCCGCCCCACGCACCCTGGTGCGCAGCGGCGCCGACCTCGGTCCGTGGCTGATCGCGCACGGCATCACCGTGGTCTCCACCGTGCCCACCCTCGCCGCGCTCTGGCCCGAGGAGGCCCTCGAGAACGTGCGCCTGGTGATCTTCGGGGGCGAGGCCTGCCCGCCCGAGCTGGCCGCCCGCATCAGCGCCCGCGGCCGCGAAGTGTGGAACACCTACGGCCCCACCGAGGCCACGGTCGTGGCCTGCGGCGCCCTGCTGGACGGCAGCGACCCGGTGCGTATCGGCCTGCCGCTGGACGGCTGGAGCCTGGCCGTGGTCGACCCGGCCGGCAACCGGGTGCGCGCCGGCGAGACCGGCGAGCTGATCATCGGCGGTGTCGGCCTGGCCCGTTACCTCGACCCGGCGCAGGATGCCGTGAAGTATGCCCCGCACGCCGGCCTCGGCTGGCAGCGCGCCTACCGCAGCGGCGACCTCGTGCGGTTCGATCCGGCCGGCCTGGTGTTCGTGGGCCGCGCCGACGACCAGATCAAGCTCGGCGGCCGGCGCATCGAGCTCGGCGAGATCGACGCCGCCCTGCAGGCGCTGCCCGGCGTGGCCGGCGCCGCCGCCGTCGTGCAGACCACCCCGGCCGGCAACCAGGTGCTGGTCGGCTACCTGTCCCTCACCGACGCCGCACCGACCGAACCAGGCGGGTTCGACCTGCCCGCCGCATCCGACGCGCTGCGCACCGCACTGCCCGCCGCCCTGGTACCGCTGCTCACCGTCGTCGAGAACATCCCCACCCGCACCTCCGGCAAGGTCGACCGGGCCGCGCTGCCCTGGCCGCTGCCCGGCGGCAGCACCACCGGCACGGCTGCGCTGCGCGGCACCGCCGGCTGGCTCGCCGGGCACTGGGCCGCGATCCTCGGTGTGCCCGTCGCCGACGCGGACAGCGACTTCTTCGCCTACGGCGGCGGTTCCCTTTCGGCGGCCCAGTTCGTCGCCGCCATCCGCGAGCGCTTTCCCGACACCCGCATCAGCGACATCTACGACCACCCCCGCATCGGCGCGCTGGCCGACGAACTCGACAGCCGCCTGCCGCCGGTGGCCCGCCGCAGCCGGCAGGTGCTGCCGGTCCCGGCGCAGACCGGGCTGCTGCAGAGCCTGCTGGGCGTGCCGCTGCACCTGCTCATCGGCGCCCGCTGGCTGGTGTACCTGATGGCGGCCAACAATGTGCTCGCCGCCGCCGGCGCCTCCTTCGCCCCCTCCATCTCGTGGTGGTGGGTGCTGGCCGGCTTCGTGCTGCTCGTCACCCCGCTGGGCAAGATCGCCATCTCCGTCGGCGTGGCCCGGCTGCTGCTGCGCGGCGTCACCCCGGGGAACTACCCCCGCGGCGGCAGGGTGCACCTGCGGCTGTGGCTGGCCGAACAGGTCGCCCACTTCGTCGACGCCGCCAGCCTCGCCGGGGCGCCGTGGATCAGCTACTACGCCCGCATGCTCGGCGCCCGCATCGAACCCGGCGTCGACCTGCACTCGGTGCCGCCGGTCACGGGGATGCTCAGCATCGGCGAGCGCGCGGCGATCGAACCGGAGGTGGACCTGGCCGGCTACTGGCTCGACGGCGACATCCTGCGCATCGGCCGGGTGCGCATCGGCGCGGATGCCGTGGTCGGCTCCCGCAGCACCATGCTGGGCGGTGCGAAGATCGGCGACGGCGCCGAGATCGAACCGGGTTCGGCCGTATCCGGCCGGGTGCCGCGCGGCGAACGCTGGGCCGGCTCGCCCGCCGTGCGGGTCGGCTCAGCCCGCCGGGCCTGGCCAATCGAACGCCCGCCCGCCCGCCGGCGCTGGCTCATCGCCTACGGCGCCGGCTCGGTCGCGCTGGCCGGCATCCCCGCCGCGGCCGTGCTGCTCGGCCTGCTCATCGTGGGCCTGGCCATCGGTGACGCCGGCAGCCTGGGCAGCGCGTTCGGCCGGGCCGCCCTGGCCGTGCCGGGTGCCGTTCTCGCCGCCGGCCTGCTCTACGCCGGCGCCGTCATCGGGGCGGTGCGGCTGCTGGGCCTCGGCCTGACCGAGGGACACCACGCGGTGCGCAGCCGGGTGGGCTGGCAGGTCTGGATGACCGAACGGCTGCTCGACGGCGCCCGCACCCTGCTGTTCCCGGTCTACGCCAGCCTGCTCACTCCGGTGTGGCTGCGGCTGCTCGGCGCGAAGGTCGGCCCCGGCGTCGAGGCGTCCACCGTGCTGCTGGTGCCGTCGCTGAGCACCATCGCGCCCGGCGCGTTCCTCGCCGACGACACCATGGTCGCCTGCTACGAACTCGGCGGCGGCTGGATGCGCATCGGCCGCGCCAAGATCGGCCGGCGGGCTTTCCTGGGCAACAGCGGCATCGCCGGGCCCGGCCGCACCGTGCCGCGGGACGGCCTCGTGGCCGTGCTGTCGTCCACCCCGCGGAAGGCCAAGCGCGGTTCCTCCTGGCTGGGCAACCCGCCCACCCGCCTCCGCCGCCGGGTGACCGACATCGACGAGGCCCGCACCTTCCACCCGCCGGCCCGGCTGATCCTGGCCCGGTCGCTGTGGGAGGTGCTCCGCCTGGTGCCCGTCTTCGTCTCCGCGTGGATCGGCCTTGGCGTGCTCGCCGGGCTCGATGCCCTGTGGCTGGCGGCCGGGCCCGGGGTGGCACTGCTCCTGTCCCCGTTCGTGCTGCTGGCCGCCGGGGTGGTCGCGGCGGCGCTGACCAGCGCCGCCAAGTGGCTGCTGGTGGGGCGCATCCGGGTGTCGGAGCATCCGCTCTGGTCGTCGTTCATCTGGCGGAACGAGGTGTCGGACACCTTCGTGGAGATGGTCGCCCGGCCGTGGTTCGCGCAGAACGCGTCGGGCACCCCGGCGCTGGCGCTGTGGCTGCGGTCGCTGGGCGCCACCATCGGGCGGGGCGTGTGGTGCGAGTCGTACTGGCTGCCGGAAGCCGACCTGGTGCACCTCGCCGCCGGCAGTAGCGTCAACCGCGGCTGCGTCGTGCAGACGCACCTGTTCCACGACCGGATCATGCAGTTGGACACCGTGTCGATCGGCACCGGCGGCACCCTCGGGCCCAACAGCGTGATCCTGCCCGCGGCCCGGATCGACGACAACGCCACCGTCGGGCCGGGGTCGCTGGTGATGCGGGGCGAGCGGGTGCCCACCGACTCCCTCTGGTCCGGCAACCCGATTGCGCCGTGGCACCGGCCGCCGTGGAAGACTTGACCTTCTATGTTGCAAACTCCGCCCCCCGTGCACGGATCCGCGTCCGCGGGTGACGCATACCTGCCCGCCAGCGGCAACGGCGGCTACCGGGTCGACCACTACGACCTGAACCTGGACTACCGCGTCGCCACCAACCGGTTGACCGCCACGGCCACGATCCGGGCCAGGGCCCTCACCGGGCTGGACCGGTTCAGCCTGGACCTGGCCGGCCTCACCGTCGAGAAGGTCACCGTTGCCGGTGCCCCGGCCGCGAAAATCGTGCATTCGGCGCGGAAGCTCGTGATCACGCCGGCGACACCGCTGGTCGCGGGGGAGCCGTTCGAGGTGACGGTGCGGTACCGCGGGGCGCCGCATCCGGTGCGCAGCCACTGGGGCGAGGTGGGTTGGGAGGAGCTCACCGACGGCGTGCTCGTCGCCGGCCAGCCCAGCGGGGCGCCGTCCTGGTTCCCGTGCAACGACCACCCCAGGGACAAGGCCTCCTTCCGCATCCAGCTCACCTGCGAGGCGCCGTACACGGTGGTGAGCAACGGGCCGGTGCTGGCCAAGAGCACCCGCTCCGGCCGCACCACCTGGACCTTCGGCGTCGTGGAGCCGATGGCGCCCTACCTGGCCAGCGTGCAGATCGGCCGGTACCGCCGGCACGACATCGCCGCCGCACCGGTGGCGCACAGCCTGTTCTTCCCACCCGCACTGGCCCGCCAGGTGGCCGTGGACTTCGCCCGGCTCGGTGAGATGATCGCCGTGTTCAGCGCGGCCTTCGGCCCCTACCCGTTCCCGGCGTACGCGGTCGTCGTCACCGACGACGAACTGGAGATCCCACTCGAAGCGCACGGCCTCGGCGTGTTCGGCCGCAACCACGTCGACGGCCTGCACGGAAGCGACCGGCTGATCGCGCACGAACTGGCCCACCAGTGGTTCGGCAACAGCCTCACCCTCACCCGGTGGGCCGACATCTGGCTGCACGAGGGCTTCGCCTGCTACGCCGAATGGATCTGGGCGGAGGCCAGCGGCGGGATCACCGCGCACGCGAGCGCCGTGCTGCACCGAGCCGAGCTGGACGCCCTGCCCAAGAACATCGTCGTGGGCGACCCCGGCCCGCAGGACATGTTCGACGACCGGGTGTACAAGCGCGGGGCGCTCGCCCTGCACGCCGTGCGCCAGGCCATCGGCGACGAGGCGTTCTTCACGGCACTGCGCGCCTACGCCCGCACCCACCGGCACGGCAACGTCACGCCGGAGCACCTGCTCGGCTGCTTCAGCGCAGCGGCCGGCACCGCCGTCGCCGACAAGATCGTGGCCCGCTGGGTGTCGGCCAAGGCCCTGCCGCAGCTCAAACCCGACCCGCCGGCGCCGGCGCACTAACCGCCCGCCCCGGCCCGCGCGCCCCGAGTCGCGGCAAACGGCCCCGTCGCCGGTCGCCAAGGGGCATCCTGCGGCACGTCGCGAGGGAGGTTGTGAGGCGTCAGCTCCGGCCGGTCAGCGGGTCGGGGCGGGTAGCATTCTCAGCGCGGGCCGGTCGGTGCGGACCACCGCGACGGTACCGACGAGACCGGCGGCTGCGGCCAGCGGCAGCAGGTGCACGTGCCCTGGCGGGAACGGCGCAGCCGGCCAGTCGGCGAGGACGGGCCAGCCGGCGGCGGTGGCGCCGGCTGGCCCGGGCAGGGCGACGGTGAGGTCGCGCGGATCGACCCTCAGGCCGACCCCGGCGGCCTTCAGTACCGCCTCCTTCGCGGTCCAGACGACGGCAACGGTGACCTCCGCGGCGCCCGGGTCGAGGTCGGCCAGAGCGCGCGCTTCGGCGCCGGACAACACGACGTCGGCGACCGGCGACCGGCCCAGCTCGGCGACGGACTCCAGGTCGATGCCCACCGTGCCGGCCGCGGTCACGGCGAGGGCGAGCCGCCCGCCCGCCCGGGCAAGGCTCACGTGCACGGGAGGGGCGGCATCCGGCGCGGCGCTGAACCCGACCCGGAGCGGCCCGTGGCCGGACTCCCCACAGTTCGGGCAGACCCGGTCAAGCGTGACGGCCGCCGGATCAACACCGGTCACCCGGCCGACCAGGGCCACCAACCTCTGGTGGTCGCCCGCCCTCGTCGGCGCCTGGTCGGCCAGCTGCACCACCACGGTGGTGGCCAGGTCGACCCCGGCCGGGGTGACGCCGGCCACGTCGGCGCTGAACGGGTCGGCGCTGATCGGGTCGGCGCTGATCGGACCACCACGATCCGGGCCGGCGGAGGGGAGTGGGAGCACGCCCTCACCCTAGCCCGGCCGGCGGGCCGCCCTGAGTTGCCACTTCCGGCCCTTTCCGCACCCGGGAAGGGGCACCAACCGTCATGTCGCCGGCGCACCCGTCGGTGACCTGACGGTTGGCGCCCACTCCGGGGCGCTGAGGGGGCGCGACGTGGCAACTGACGGGCTGCACTGGGCGACGGCGGCTCTTGTCGGTGGCATCGACGGGTGCGAGAATCGAGTCAATCGGCCCAGACCCCGGGGGCCGATGTTATTACGCGGTGAGCGAGGTCCTGGTGAAGAGGTTCGAAGGCGTGGCCAAGCCCGCGACTCTCGCGGCCGGAACGGTGTTCATCGTCGGCGGCGTGCTCGACCAGGTGCTGCGGCTCACCGGGGACCCGGCCAGCAGCATCGTGCAGACTCCGCTCTACGCCGTGCGCTCGGTGGCCCTGCTCGGCGGGGCGCTGCTGCTCATCCTGGCGCTGGTGTCCATCTACGAGCGCCACGCCCGCAATATCGGCCCGTTCGGGTTCTCCGCCGCGATCGTCGCCGGCACCGGCACCATCCTGATCAGCGGGCTGTTCTGGGCGGAGGCGTTCCTCTATCCCACCCTGGGCCGGGTGACCCCGGAGCTGCTCGACGGATCAGTCCGGCCGGGTTCGTCCGCGTTCGGCCTGCTGCTGAGCGCCGCGGTGTTCGGGGTCGGCTGGATCCTGCTGGGCATCGCCATGCTGCGCGCCCGCGTCTACCGGGTTCTCCCCGCCGTGCTGCTCGTGCTCGGCGGCGCCGTCTCGGTGCTGCCCTCCACAGCGATCGGACAGGCGGTGCTCGGCGTCGGCCTGGTGCTGCTGGCCTTCAGCCCCACCTACCGCAAGCACGAGGGACCGCAGCGTTCCTGATTCGCGTCGTGTCCGGCGGGG
Organism: Cryobacterium sp.; assembly: GCF_025463825.1. Taxonomy (GTDB): domain Bacteria; phylum Actinomycetota; class Actinomycetes; order Actinomycetales; family Microbacteriaceae; genus Cryobacterium. The sequence continues at coordinate 42,488 of NZ_JAODBG010000119.1, read as the reverse complement.
CGCCTGCCCGGTGCCACACTTGTACCGCGAGTGAGGAGCAGCCGTGGCGCTAGTTGATGACGCGATCTATGTGGATGGCAGGCGGGTGGCGACCCCGGAGACGCTGCAGGACGTTTTCGCGGTGCTCAAGGAGAAGAAGGGTTTCGCCTGGATCGGCCTGTACCGGCCGACCGACGACGAAGTGCGCAGCGTCGCCGACGAATTCACGCTGCACCACCTGGCCATCGAGGACGCCCTCAAGGGCCACCAGCGGGCCAAGATCGAGCGATTCACCGACACCCTGTTCCTGGTGCTGCGGCCGGCCAGGTACCTGGACGCCGACGAGCGGGTGGAGTTCGGAGAGCTGCACGTGTTCGTGGGCCCCGACTTCGTGGTCACCATCCGGCACGCCGAATCGCCCGACCTCGCCTCGGTGCGCCGCCGCCTGGAGGGCACGCCCGAGCTTTTAGCGTTCGGCCCGCAGGCGGTGCTGTACGCCATCCTGGACCAGGTGATCGACGAGTATGCGCCCGTTGTGGCCGGCCTCGAGAACGACATCGATGAGATCGAGGACCAGCTTTTCGACGGCGACCAGGCGGTGTCCCGGCGGATCTACGCGCTGTCGCGGGAAGTCATCGAATTCCAGCGCGCCACCCAGCCGCTGATCGGGATGCTGGAGTCGCTGCAGGAGGGCTACGAGAAGCACCACGTGGACGTGGAACTGCACAGGCACCTGCGGGACGTGCTCGACCACACCATCCGGGTCGTCGAAAGGGTCGACGCCTTCCGGCAGCTGCTGCAGAACGCTCTCACCGTGCACAGCACCCTCGTCGCGCAACGGCAGAACGACGAGACCCGCCGCCTGTCCGAGACCGGGCTAGCGCAGAGCGAGGAAGTGAAGAAAATCTCCAGCTGGGCGGCGATCCTGTTCGCCCCCACCCTGGTGGGCACCATCTACGGGATGAACTTCAGGCACATGCCCGAACTGGACTGGCGATTGGGCTACCCGTTTGCGATCGCGCTGATGTTCGCCATGGGTTTCGGGCTATACGCGGTGTTCAAGCGCAAGGGCTGGCTGTAGGCCAGAGCCTTTCCCAACCCACGAAAAACCTGCGAATGCGCGAGAAACCCGGGTGGCCTAACCGAGAACCGGCCGCCGGAGAATTAGGGTGTGGGTGTGTGGCGCCTCGATAGAAAACCAGAAGATGACGATTTCACGTCGGAGTACACCGACGTGCCGTCAGCCGATTCGCGATCTGCGACCTCCCCGGACTCGGTGAGCCTGGGCGACCCGGCCCTCGTGGCCGGGAACATCGCCGAACCCACCTGGCAGCGCTGGCGCGACGAACTGGCCGCCGTCGGCGGCCACTCGCCGCTGCTGCACTTCGGCGACAGCCCGCGCTCCCGCATCGAACTCTCCGCCACCCACCCCGGTGGCCTGCCGCAGTTCATCACCGGCAAGACCACCCTGCTGTCCAACCTCATCCGGGACGAGCTGGCGTTGCGCAACGCCCGCCTGGCCGCCAACGAGATCACCCAGAAGGGCATCGAACTGCGTTCGATGCGCGGCATCGAATCGGTGCACCTCGCCATCGGGCTGGCCCAGTGGCGCCACGGCGACGTCGAGTACACCGCGCCGGTGCTGCTGCGGCCCCTGGCCATCCGCCGGTACGGCCGGGACTTCGAGCTCAAGCTCAAGGGCGCCCCGTTCCTCAACCCCGAGTTGGCCCGGGCCCTGCACGACCAGTTCACGATCACCCTCGACGCGGATGCGTTCGTGGCCCTCGCCGTGACCAACGGCGCGTTCAAGCCGCAACCGGTGATCGACCGGTTGCGCGGACTGACCTCGCACCTGCCCTGGTTCAACGTCTCCCCACGCCTGGTGGCGTCCTCCTTCGCCGACGTCGGCCGGGCCATGGCCGTCGACGCGCACAAGCTCACCCACTCCGTGCTCGACGCCGTCGCCGGAAACCCCACGGCCCGCCGCGCCATCGAAATGGCCTACCACCCGGTGCTGCCGGTCGGCCAGGACGTGCGCCCGCCCGGCACCGACACCCTGCTGCTGGATGCCGACGCCGAGCAGGAGAACGTCGTCGCGCAGATCAGCGCCGGCAACTCCCTCGTCGTGAAGACCCTGCCGGGCACCGGCGGCACCCAGACCATCGTGAACGCCATCGGCTCGCTGATCGCCCAGCACAAGCGGGTGCTCGTGGTCAGTGCCCGCCGCTCCAGCCTCGACGGCATCGCCCACCGCCTCGTGCAGGTGGGCCTGCCCGGCGTCGCCGTGACGCCGCGCACTCTGCGCCGCGACCTGATCCAGTCGATCACCCGCAACGAGAAGTGCGTGCAGCCCAAGGTCGGCGACGTCGACGACGCCCTCGTGCGCCTGCGCAAGGTGCTGCTGGACTACCGTTCGGCACTCACCCGCAAGGACGCCGTGCTCGGCGTGTCGGTGCTCGATGCCCTCGGTGAACTTGCCCGGCTCGCCCAGCTGCCGTCGCCGCCGTCGACCACCGCCCGGCTGGACCGGGTGGCGCTCGAGCGCCTCGCCCACGACCGGGCCAGCGCCGCCGCGATCCTGATCAAGGCCGCCGTGCTGGGCCAGTTCCGCTACGGGCCGGGCGACTCGCCCTGGTACGGGGCATCGTTCTCCTCCACCGCGGATGCCGGCGCCGCGCACGAGCTCGCGAAACGGCTCAACCAGCCCGAGCTGCAGCGCCTGCTGGACCGCGCAACCAATCTGGTCGGCCAGACCCGGCTGCGCCCGTTCGAGACGGTGCACGAGCTCGGCATCTACCTGCGCCTGTTGCTGGACATCCGCGAGACCCTGGACAAGTTCCAGCCCTCGGTGTTCGACAGGTCGCTCACCGAACTGATCGCCGCCACCTCGGCGCGCCGGGATGCCCCGGAGATGACCTCGTCGAACCGGCGCCGGTTGCGCCGCCTCGCCGACGAGTACCTGCGGCCGGGGGTGCACGTGAGCGACATGAACGAGAGCCTGCGGCGCATCCAGCAGCAGCGCACGCTGTGGCAGCGGTATGCCGCCGCCGGCGTCACCCCGGAGGTCCCGGTCGGCATCAACGACGTGCACGTGGCGTTCCAGCGGGTCGCCGAAGACCTCGGCAGGCTCGACGGTCCGCTGGGCAACGCCGGCACCCCCCGCCAGCTCATCTCGCAGCCGATCCGCGACCTGCAGCGCACCATCGCCGGCCTCGCAGCGGACAGCGAGGTGCTCGCCAACCTGCACGAGCGCACCGCCCTGCTCGCGACCCTGCGCGAACACAACCTCGACCCACTGATGACCGATCTGTCGCTGCGGCACGTGTCGGAGCAGGATGTCGCCGCGGAGCTCGAGCTGGCCTGGTGGCAGTCCGTGCTGGAGGTCATGCTGGGCGGCGACAAGGCCCTGCTGAACGCCAACACCCAGGTGCTGGACCGGCTCGAAGCCGACTTCAAGCTCGTCGATGAGGCCCACGCCGCCAGCACCGGCCAGATCCTGGCCTGGCTGCTCGCCGAGACCTGGAAGATCGGCGTCGTCGACTGGCCGGAAGAAGCCGACCAGCTGCGCCGGTTGCTCCGGGCCGACCGCGCCACGCCCTCGCGCATCAACGAGGTCTCGCCGCACCTGGGCCGGGTGCTCGCCCCCGTCTGGCTCGCCTCGCCCTACGAGGTGGCCGCCCTCGACGACACCATGACCTTCGACGCCGTGCTGCTCGTCGACGCCGGCGCGACCACCCTCGCCGAGAACGTGGGCGCGATCCGTCGCGGCAAGCAGGTCGTCGCGTTCGGTGACCCGGTCACGCAGACGCCGTCACCGTTCGAGACCGGCATCCTGGAACCGGCCGACGTGCCCGTGCCGCAGGAGACCAACGTCGACGCCCTGCACGCCGACTCCGCCCTGGCCCGCCTCGGCGAGCTGCTGCCGACCCTCACGCTCACCCGCAGCTACCGGGCCGGCGGCGAAGACCTCGCCGAGCTGGTCAACCACCGCTTCTACGGCGGCCGGATCGACTCGCTGCCCTGGGCGGGCAGCTTCCTCGGCCACGGCAGCCTCACCCTCAACTACGTCGCCGGCGGGCACGGAATGCCCGACGCCGACAGTGGCGCTGTGGAGAGCGTGGACGCCGAGGTGTCGAAGGTCGTCGACCTGGTCATGGACCACGCCGTCAAGCGCCCCCGGGAATCCCTGATGGTGATCACCGCCAGCGCCCGGCACGCCGTGCGCGTGCACCAGGCCGTGCTCGCCGCGTTCGCCAAGCGCACCGACCTGAGCGACTTCATCCTCAAGGACCGCGCCGAACCCTTCACGGTGCTCACCCTCGAGCAGGCCGTGGCGCAGAGCCGCGACCGGGTGATCTTCTCGATCGGCTACGGCCGCACCCCGCACGGCCGGCTGCTGAGCAACTTCGGTTCCCTCGGCGAACCCGGCGGTGAACGCCTGCTCGCGATCGGCATGACCCGCGCCCGCCGCGCCATGGACATCGTCTCCTGCTTCCGCCCCATCGACATCGACGCCGACCGGCAGCGGCACGGCATCCTGGCCCTCTCGCAGGTGCTGACCGAGACCGAGGCGCGTCGCAACGAGGTTGCCGTGCCGGATGCCCGCGAAGCCATGCTGGTCGACCTCGCCCGCCGCCTTGAACGCAAGGGCCTCACCGTATCGCTCGGACACCGCGGGAAGCTCGCGCTGGCCGCCTCGCACGCCGGCCGCGCCGTGGTCGTGGAGACCGACGCCGTGGTCAACCGGGCCAGTCTGCGCGAGTCCCTGCGGCTGCGCCCCGAGGTGCTGCGGCGCCTCGGCTGGCACTACCTGCGGGTGCACAGCTTCGAACTGTTCAGCAATCCGGATGCGGTGGCCGCCCGCGTCGCCGCCCTCGCAGGGATCACGCCGACCGAGGGGTCAAACGGTCCGGCGCACCGTGCCTGACCCCGCCGCGGCTGACCCGGCCACGCCCGCCGAGACCGTGTCGGCGGCCGAGCCGCGCCAGCGTGTCGTGCGGTCGGCCGGTGCCCGCCGAGCGCGCCTGACCCCGGCCCCGGACACCGACCCCAGCCCCGAACCCGCGCCCCGCGAGGAGGGCGGCCAGACTTCCGGCGACGGCTCCGCCACGAGCGCCAACGACGCCCGGCTCCGTCAGGACAAGCCCCCACACTGGTAGCCCACCCGTCCGCTCGGCGGCTGTCGGCCGATCGACTCGCGGCACATACCCCTTGGAGCGCATCCACGGGGCACTTCGAAGCAAGTCGGCGCACCATCCCGTCGCGAGATGCGGCACATGCCCCCTTTTGGACGCATCCAAGGGACACTGAGCGGCAAGTCGCGAAGCGCCGGGGGCGTCGCCGCGAGCGAGTTGCCAGTTGCGGCCGCGCGGGGAAGACAGAATGGGCCGCAACTGCGAATTCAGCCGGGGGCACCGCGGTGAGTTGCCAGTTGCTGTCCCGTGGCGCGCGTGGAGTGGGCCGCAACCGGCAACTCAGCATGCGCCCCGCCCTGCGCAGCGGCGGCGGGGCGGATCGTGGGCTTACAGCGTGTGCTTGGGGGCGCCGTCGCTGGGGCGCGCCGCGGCGGCGGCATCCGTGACGTGGGGGTGGGCCGTGGCGCCCGTCGAGGCGGCGAGCAGGTCCCGGATCTCGCTCAGCAGGACGATGTCGGTCAGGGGCGCGGCTTCCTCGACACCCGGAGCCTGGGCGGCCAGGCGGCGCTCCTGCGCCTGCTTCATGCGGTTGATCGGCAGCACGAACGCGAAATAGACCACCGCCGCGATCAGCAAGAAGTTGATGACGGCCGCCAGCACCGCACCGAGGGCCAGCTCGCCGCCGCCGGAGAGCCCGAAGAGGAAGGAGGTTTTCAGGCTGTCGGCGTTGAAAATGGCGCCGATCAGGGGGTTGAACACACTCTCGACGATGGCGGTGACGACGGCCGTGAACGCGGCGCCGATGACCACGGCGACGGCGAGGTCGATGACATTGCCTCGCATGATGAATGCTTTGAAGCCTTGGATCATGGTCGTTCCTTCAGAAAGTTCGAGCGGCACCGGACGGTCAGGAAGGCTTCGACGCGGGCGTGGGGGAGGAGCTGGACGAGCTGGAACCGCCGGAGGAGCCGGACGACGACGCCCCGGAGGATGACGGCGTCCCGGTGCTGGACTTCTCGGCCGGCTTCGCGGCGGGCGTCGAATCCGACTTGGCGGCGCTCTTCTCGGCGGAGAGCGACTTCGACGTGCCGTTGGATTCGGTTCGGGAGTCGTTGCGGTAGAAACCGGAGCCGGTGAAGCTGACCCCGATGGACGAGTACACCTTGCGCAGCTTGCCGCCGCAGGCGGGGCACTCCGTGAGGGTGTTGTCGGTGAAGGCCTGCTGGATGTCGAAGGCCGTGTCGCACTCGGTGCAACGGTAGGAATAGGTAGGCACTGCGTCTTTTCGGTTCGTGGTTCGAAGGTCGTAACCGGCATCGCCGGCAGGGAAAGTCTAGAAGACGACGATCCGGGTGGGGGTGACGAGGCCGTTCACCGGCTGATCGTGCACCTCGCGGGGCACCTCGTCGAGATACTCGTTGTCGAAGACCACGGCGTAGACGGGTGGGCATTTCTCCATCGAGCCGAGGGTCTTGTCGAAGTAGCCGCGCCCCCAGCCCATCCGCAGGCCGGTGTGGTCGATCGCCGCGGCCGGGACGATGATCAGGTCGACGTCGTTGATCGCGATCGGCCCGAGCAGCTCACCGGTGGGCTCCGGCGCGCCGGAGAGACCCCGAATCTCGGTCTCATCCTCGCCGACGGTCCAGTCGAGCAGGCCGTCGTCGCGGGAAACGGGGAACAACACCCGGATGCCGCGGGCTTCGGCCCAGTTCACGAACGGCCGGGTGTTCGGCTCCGTGGGACCGGACAGGTAGCAGGAGATCGACCGGGCAGAGAGGTCCAGGACCACCCTCTGCAGGTTCTCGGTGAAGCCGGTGGTGGCCGCGTCACGCTCGGCAGCGGTCTGATTGTGGCGGCGCTCCCGGAGCTCCGCGCGGAGCGCCCGCTTTCGGTGCTCGATATCAGAGTCCATACAAGTCATCCTAGGTGCGGAATCGGCCGGGGATGCCGCTAACCTAATGCCATGGTTACTCAGATTACTAAGGCCGTCATTCCCGCTGCTGGAATGGGAACCCGCTTCCTGCCTGCGACCAAGGCGATGCCCAAGGAGATGCTGCCTGTCGTCGACAAGCCGGCTATCCAGTACGTCGTCGAAGAGGCCGTCGCCGCCGGACTGACCGATGTGCTGATGATCACCGGGCGCAACAAGAACGCCCTGGAGAACCATTTCGACCGCGTCACCGAGCTGGAGGCGGTGCTCATCCAGAAGGGCGACCGCGACCGTCTCGCCAAGGTGAACGCATCCACCGACCTCGCCGACATGCACTACGTGCGCCAGGGGGACCCGCTGGGCCTGGGCCACGCGGTGCTGCGCGCCAAGATGCACGTGGGCCACGAACCCTTCGCCGTGCTGCTCGGCGATGACATCATCGACGCCCGCGACCCGTTGCTCGACAAGATGCTCGCCGAGCAGATCAGCCGCAACACCAGCGTCGTCGCCCTGCTCGAGGTGGACCCGTCGCAGATCCACCTGTACGGCGCCGCCGCGATCGAGAAGACCGACGACCCCGACGTGGTGCGCATCACCGGCCTGGTCGAGAAGCCGTCCGCGGCGGATGCGCCGTCCAACCTGGCCATCATCGGCCGCTACGTGCTGCGCCCCGAGGTGTTCGAGGTGCTCGAGCGCACCGCCCCTGGGAAGGGCAACGAGATCCAGCTCACCGACGCCCTGCAGGAAATGGCCGTCACCACCGAGACCTCGGGCGGCGTCTACGGCGTCATCTTCCGTGGCCGCCGCTACGACACCGGCGACCGGCTGGACTACATCAAGGCCATCATCCAGCTGGCCGTCGACCGTGACGACCTCGGCGCGGAGCTGCGCCCCTGGCTGCAGGAGTTCACCGCGACCCTCGAGTAGCGGTTCCACAGGTCGGCCCGGACTACAATTCGGGCATCATCGGGCTTCGGCCCCCAAATAGACGGGTTTATCGTGCCGACCGCGATTCCTACGCTCCGTGAGGGTGCTGTCACCCTGCGCCCGATCCGGTTGCGCGATGCCAGGGCCCTCGAGCGTGAACTGATGGAGAACCGGTCGTGGCTGCGCACCTGGGAGGCCACCAGTCCGTACGCGCCCATGTCGTTCGACACCAGGGCCAGTATCCGCAGCCTGCTCGCGCACTCGCGCACCGGCAGCGGACTGCCGTTCCTGGTGGAGTACAACGGCGAACTGGCGGGCCAGCTCAACGTGTCGTCGATCACCTGGGGGTCGTTGTCGAGCGCGTCGATCGGGTACTGGGTGGGCGAGAAGTTCGCCGGCCGGTCGATCACCCCGATCGCGGTGGCGCTGGCCACGGATTACTGCTTCGGCCAGCTGGGCCTGCACCGGATGGAGATCTGCATCCGCCCCGAGAACGCCCCGTCGCTGCGGGTCGTCGAGAAGCTGGGCTTCCGGTACGAGGGGCTGCGCCGCCGGTTCATCCACATCAACGGCGCCTGGCGCGACCACTTCGCCTTCGGCCTGGTGGCCGAGGAGGTGCGCGGCGGTGTGTTGCGCCGCTGGCAGGACGGGCTGGTTCCGCCGGGTGTGGCCACCGTGAACGAGTTCGACAGGGCGGCTGCTGCGCATCCGCTCGAGGTAGCCGACAAGTGACACACCCCCCGGTAATCAAGCACGGAAGGTCCCGCGACTCATACCGTAGGGAGCATGAGTAGCGAAGTCCTGGGCGGGGGAGTGATGGTGGCGGTTGCCGCCGCGCTCTGGGTGACGTATCTCATGCCGACATGGGCCAGACGCCGGCAGTATCTCGCCACCGAACGCAACGCCGTGCGACTGCAGCAGACCCTGCGGATCCTGGCCGAGACGTCGGAAATCCCCCAGGAGGTTCGCGTGGAGACCAACGCCCGCGGTGTGTCAGCCCAGCGCAAACTACTCGCCCAGGCCGAGGAAGACGCCCGGATCGCCGCGAAGACCGCCGGCGACGCCGCCACGGCCGCCCGGCGCGCCGCCGTGCTGCGTGCCGCCGCCGCGCGCCCCAAGGCGCTCACCCCGGCGGGCAAGGCCAAGCGCCTGCGCACCATGCGCGCCCTCTCCACCCTTCTGCTGGTGATTGGGCTCGTCTTCGCGATCGTCGGTGCCACCACGCTCGCAGCGGGCACCTGGACCTTCCTGGCTGGCGGCCTGGTGGCCGTCCTCGTCGCGGTGGCCACCCTCAGCCGGCTCGCCACCGTGAACCGGTCTGCCCGCGCGCCGCTCGCCACGGCGGATGCCCCGGCCGACGCCGAACGCCGCGCCCCGGCCGGCAGCCGCGGCCAGCGCTTCGAACCCGTCCACTTCGAGGAGGCGCCCGTCGCCCAGCCGACCCCCTGGACCCCACAGCCGCTGCCCAAGCCCCTGCACCTGTCCCCGGGTTCCATCGCCCAAGCCGCGATGGCTTCGGTGGATGCCGCCGCCCAGCTGCGTCAGGCGGCCGCCGAGGCCGAACTGCAGCGACGCGCACTGGCCATGGCCGAGGCCATCGCACCGTCGGAGGTCACCCCGATCACCCGCCCGGTGGTCGCCAGGGTCAACGCGACGGCCGCCGCCGCCGCCAAGGCCCCGCAGGCAGCGCCGAGCCGATTCGCCAACATGGGTATCATCGGCGACACCGAACCGGGCATGACCGACCTCGACGCCGTGCTCCGCCGCCGCCGCGCCGTCGGCTGACCGGGTCGCGGTTCGGAGCATCCGGCACGCGTGATATTGTAAATACGCAGTCAGGGGCTATGGCGCAGTTGGTAGCGCGTCTCGTTCGCAATGAGAAGGTCAGGAGTTCGAATCTCCTTAGCTCCACCAGTAAAGCAAAGGGATCGCAGCCTACGGGCCGCGGTCCTTTTTTGCCGAAGCGACGGGCGTTCATAAGGAAAAAGGCCCGAAATAAGGACGTTGTGATCCATCCCGTCCTTTTTTGGGCACTTCTTCCTTAGGCCAAGGTCTGTGCATGGGGCCGCGGGCGGGGCCGGGAGGCGTGAGGAGACCCGCCTAGACTTGGTGAGATCACTCGAACCGGCAGGCACCTGGCGGTTGTTCACACCCAGGGAGACGACCATGACAGCGCGTGCGGACAACCAGTCGGCCGAACCGGTCGTCGAGGGCGTCTTCGACCTCGCCAGGGACGGCCGCACCGGCCCGCTGGGCGAGATGATCGATGCCGGGGTGCCCCTGAACCTGCTCAACGGGCGTGGCGACAGCCTGCTCATTGTCGCCGCCTACGCCCAGCACCGCGAGACCGTTCAGGAGCTGCTGAGGCGAGGCGCCGACACCGGCGTCGTGAACGGCATGGGCCAGACCGCCCTGGCCTGTGCGGTGTTCCGGGGCAACGAGGCCATCCTGACCGACCTGCTGCAGGCCGGCGCCGACCCCGACCTGGGCAGCCACACGGCCATCCAGATCGCCGACCAGTTCGCCCGGCCACACATGCGCGAGGTCCTCGAGGCGCACGGCAATACGCCCGGCAACTAAACGCACGGGGGGAGACTGCGGGCATGACGATAGAGCAGGTTGTCGAGCTGGTCCGCTCTCAGAGCGGGGTGCTGGTGCTCGCGCCCGCAGTGGGCAGCGAGGCTCCCCAGATCGCCTGGGGTGACTTCTTCTTCTACTACGCCCCGGACGGCCAGGTACCCCAGCACGGGCAGCCCTTCGCGACGATCATCACCAAGGACTACCCGGATGACGCCCGATCGCGGCTTGACCCGGCCGATCGCTGGCGGCGGAACATCCATGTCGGCCGGGCCGCGCTGGTCGAACTGGCCGGCGCCGGCCCGCACGATCCCGCCGCGGCCGACGTGTTCCAGCCGCACCCGGTCTACGCCCCGCCGGGCTGGATCGCCGTGGTGAACCCCGGGGAGCGGACGATGCCCACCCTTCGCGACCTCCTCGTCACCGCTCACGCGGATGCGGGCCGTCGCGCCCTGCGCCGGCCCGCCCGGCGGCCCGGCGAGTGAATTGCAGACTTCCGGCCGTCGTTTCGACGACGAAGGCCGGAAGTCTGCCCATGAACGCTCGTGGCTGTCGGAGGTCGTTGCTAGCGTGACGGTGACCGACACGAGCGGAAGGACCGGGCGCGGGAATGAACGACGATGGGACACCGACGGACACCGCCGTGCGGTTCCGATGCGGACACGGCGCGGCGGCCGGCGAGGCCCGTCTCACCCTGCAGCGGGACTGTCCGCTGTGCATGCTGCTGGACGAAACCAAGCGCAGCCGAGAACAACTCCTGCACCGGGTGGCCCCGGCATCGCGCGCCGCCCTGGCACAGGAGACCCGTATCGGCACCGACTACGAGTGGATCTGCAGCCGCGGGCACTCCCGGTACTCGGCGAGCGTGCGGGAAACGCTCACCGGCCCCGGCTGCCCCAAATGCCAGAAGAACGCCCAGGCGCCGGCGGCCCGATTCGAGGGCGGCGTGCCGTTCATGAAGCCCGGCCTGAAGCTGCGCACCTCGCAGGCGGAACAGAAGCTGCGAATGCTGCTGGGCGAACGCATCCGGCTGCCGCACCGGGTGAACGCCATCCGCATCAACCGCATTTTCTACGGCAAGCCGGAGGTGTGGCCGGACATCATCATCCCCGCCCTCAAGGTGGCAATCGAATACGACTCACCCGGCCGGGACAAAACCTCCCACCGCGGCCTCAAGGAGGTGTCCGACCGGGAGAAGGACGCGGCCCTCGAGGAGGTGGGCTGGGCGGTGATCCGGGTGCGCGCCGACGGCCTTGAGCCCGTCGGGCGGTACAGCATCGTGACGCCGGGGGTGACCGGCGCCCTCGTCGACGAGCTCATCACGCTGCTCGGCCAGATCCGCGGAGAGGCGGCGGTGGCGGCGCTGGCGCAGCGACCGGGTGGGTAGCCCGGGACGGTGGGTCCACCGCCCGCCGGCCGACCTTATGGGAACAGAGCCGAGTGGATAGAGTGGGCCGGACAAGAGGCTCACGGTCGAGCGAAGGGGGCCGGCACGTGAGGCGTCCGGAGCAAAGGAGTCGCGCCGTGCTGCACACCGATATACCTACCCGGGACGACGTCGACACCCTCGCAGCGGTGCGCCGGCATCCGTGCGTATCGATCTACCTGAGCACCAGCCCGCTGCCGCAGGAGTCGGACAAAGCCAGGGTCGAGCTCAAGAACCGGCTGGCCGAGGCGGTGCAACAACTACGGGACGCCGGCACGGACAAGGGCCCCATCGAGCAGCTGCAGGAGACCCTCGACGACCTCATCGACGACTCGGACTTCTGGCGGTCGCTGTCGTACAGCCTGGCCATCTTCGCCACCCCGGTCGGCGTGCGCACCTTCCGGCTGCCCAACCGGCTCAGCGGCGCCGTGGAGGTTTCCGACCGGTTCTATCTCAAACCGCTGCTGCGCGCCGTCACGTTCCCGCAGGCCGCGTTCGTGCTCGCCCTCGCCCAGAACTCGGTGCGGCTGCTGGAGATCAGCGCGGACAGCCCGGTGTACGCGGTGTCGGTACCCGGCCTGCCCAGCAACGTCGCCGACGCGGTGGGGCTGGAGTCCATCAGCGGTCGCACCCAGGACAGCCACATCATGGGTGGGCGCATCCAGGGCGCCGAGGGCCAGAAGGTGCGGATGCGCCAGTACGCGCGGGCGATCGACCGGGCGTTGCGGCCGGTGCTCAGCGGTCTCAACCTGCCCCTGATCCTCGCCGCCGCGGAGCCCCTCGCCGGGATCCACCGGTCGGTGAACAGCTACCCGAACCTCACCGAGGCGATCATCGCCGGCAACCCTGAGGAGACCCCCGATGAGGATCTCGGCGGTGCCGCCCGGGGAATCCTCGACGAACTCTACGCCGCCGAACTCACCGAGCTCAAAGACCGGATGGCCCGCCGGGCCGCGCACGGTCGCGCCGTCACCGACCTCAGCGATGTGGCGCGGGCCGCGACCTACGGTGCGGTCGAAACCCTGTTCGTGGACATCGACCAGACGGTGCCCGGTCTGGTCGACGAGGAGACCGGGGCTCTCACCCTGAGCGAGGAGGACGATGCCGTCACCTACGGCGTGGTCGACGAGATCCTGCGGCGGGCCCTGCTGTCCGGCGCGGAGATCTTCGCGGTGCGGGCCGACGACATGCCCGGCGGCGGGGCCGTCGCGGCCGGGGTGCGGTTCATGGTCTGAACCGGGCCGGTTCGAGCCGGTCAGGTTCGGGCCGGACGGGTGTCCGGCAAACGAAAGCGGCGCCGCCCGAAAATCGGGCGACGCCGGTGAGCCGTGCGCGATCAGGCGGATTCCGCCGGGTGCGAAAGCGAGTCAGCGCTTACGGGCCTTCTCGGTTTCAGCGGACTTCGCCTGCTTGTCAGCGCGCTTTTCCTTGAGTGACTTGCCAGCGACCTTCTTGGTCGCATCCTTCTTGGGTGATTTGTCAGCCATGTGTACTCCTTCGACCCGAGCCCTAGCGGCACCGATGATCTGACCCTACGCGGGTTCGGCAGAAAGGGCATCTTGAACCGCTCGGCACCCGCGCCGGGTGGCCCCCAGGTGGGGGCGGCGCGGGGCCCTGTGCCTTTCGCGGGTGTCGACGTAGGCTGTCTGCGATGAGGCGCCTCGTCAGTGGGACGGGAAGGGCGCAGGAGAGCCGGGAGAACATGAGCGAACAGGGAACCTATAAAGCAGTTCTATTCGGTCCGAACGTGATCGGGGCCGGTACCGAGGTGGAGCTGCACTACACCAACGGCGAGTACCAGGACGTGGTGGTGCTCGAGGCCGTTGAAGAAGGCCAGACGATCACCCGCACCTACCGCAAGGGACGCGAAACCGCCGAACCCATCCCGTACCGATTCGTCGACGAAGACGTGTCGGACGAGACCGACGAGGGAGAAGTTCCCAACTAGCCGGCCCGCGGACTACATGCGGGGGCCCGGGCCGGCACGCCGGCTGAGCCGAACCGGCAGTGCCATCAGCGGCCCGACGAAGCGTCGCTGCAGGCGACGGCCCGGACCCCAGACGTATTGCACGATCAACTGAGCCAGGATGGCGCTGGCCGCCAGGGCCACGGCGATCGCACCGGCGGTCAGCAGGTTGAGCAGCCCGTTGATGTCGCCGTCGGACATCTGGAGCAGGCCCCGGAACAACGCCAGGCCGGGCACCAAAGGCACCAGCGCGCAGACGACGATCACCAGCGGCGGGGTGCGCACGATGCGCGCGCCCACCGCCGCGAGCAGCCCGGCACCCATCGCCGCCACCCCGGAGGACCAGACCAGGCCGAAGCCGGAGTTGCTGGCGCCGAGGTAGATCGCCTCGGCCACAGCGCCGAGCAGGCAGACCACCCAGAACGCCCGCCACGGTACCTGCGTGCCCAGGGCGAAGCCCACGACGATGATCACGGCAGCGACGAGTTGGATCGCCAGGATGCCCAGGGTGGGGGAGACATCGGCCGTGATGCGCAGGTCGAGGCCGAACCTGGCCAGGACCAGCGAGGAACCGGCCACCCCGGCGACCAGGCCGCCGGTAATGAGCAGGGCCTCGATCAAGCGGGCGGTGCCGGTGAGATAGAACCCGGACAGGGTGTCATGCACCGCGCCGAAGGTGGTCACCCCAGCCAGGAGCATGATGATGGTCGCGACCACGACGAGGGACGGGGTGGCGGTGGGGTCCACGAGGGGAACGAACGCGGCGAACAGCGGGCCGATGGCCCCGCCGGCGACGGTCTGGTAGAACAGCGGCACCCTCCGTTTGTCCAGGGCCGTGGTGAGCAGGTCGATCACGAACGCGGCGACGAACGCGGCGAGCACCACGATCGGGCCACCGCCGATCAGCGCGGCGGCGCCGGCGCCGACGAGGCTCCAGCCGACCCGACGGTAGAGCAGCTTCACCTGGGGCTTGGACGACACGATGCTGGCGAGGCGCTTGCGGGCCTCCGCGACATCCGTGGGCTCGTTGATGAGGTCGGCGATCAGCTCGGAGGTGGCGGTGAGCTTGGCGTAGTTGAGGGTGCGGTACTTGACGTCGCGGCTGCGCGAGATGGACTCGTGGGTGGACTGGTCCTCGTGGGTGAGGGTGATGATCGTATGGGTGATGTTCGCCTCGGTGCCGCGCAAGCCGTAGGCGCGGGTGAGGGCGAGCATGGCCGCCGTGGCGTCCTCGGCGCCGGCACCGGAGGCGAAGATGACCTCGGCCAGGCGCATGGTGAGGTCGAGCACCGACCGGGTGTACGCGGCGATGTCGATGACGGGGACGGCGACGGTGGAGGTGCTGGGCGCATCCTCGTAGGCGCGCACCTGGGCGATCCCGCTGGCGTCGGCGCGCAGGATCGGGATACTCGTCGTGACCGGCCGCGGGGTCGTGGGATGCGGGGCCCGGTACGGCTGCCGGGTGGCCTGGTCGGCGACAAGCGTGACCGGCTCGGTGGAAGTGGGCGGCGGGGTCGGGAGGAGGGTGGTCACGGGAACAACGTCAACACTTCGGGGGTCGGTGGTGCGGGTGCGGGTGGGGCGGGTGCGCTGCGGGTCAGACATCGAGCGGGCCGAGCCAGGCGGCGGCGACGGTGGCGTGCGCGGAGTCGGAGTTGGACGGGTGGAACAGCCCGGCCAGGACGTCACGGTAGAGCCGGCCGAGTTCGTCGCCGGTGAAATAGCTGGCACCGCCGTTCACGCGCAGCATGAGGTCGACGACCTCCTTGGCGCTCTCGACACTGCGATGTTTGAGTCCGGCCAGCCGGGCGAACCAGAACGCACCGTGGTCGGCGAGGGCATCGACGTCGCGGCCGAGCTCCTGGATCTGCGGGTTGACGGCGTCCAGCAGCATCGCGGCCTGCGCGATGCGGCGGCGGATGTCGGGGTCTTGCGCGAGGGACCGGCCGTCGTTCTTGGCCGAGCGGCGCCGTTTCGCCGCCGCGACGCCGAGTTCAAGCGCACGCTGGGCGATGCCGGTGTACACCGCCGAGAGCAGGATCTCGAAGGTGGCGAAGATGCCGAAGATCAGCGGGTCGTTCACCGGCCCCGGCGGCAGCTTCCGCACCACGCGGCCGGCGGCTGCGTAGGCACCGTCCAGCCGGGTGGTCTGGCTCTGGCTGCCGCGCATTCCGAGGGTGTCCCAGTCGTCCGTGCGGGTGATACCCGGGTCGGCGCGGTCGAGGAACGCCCAGACGATCAGCGGCCGGGCCGGATCGGAGCTGTCCAGGCCCATGGTGCCCAGCTGGGTCCAGACCGGGGAGAGGGAGGTGAAGATCTTGGTGCCGGTGAACCGGTAGCCGCCGTCGGGCTGCGGGGCGGCATCCGTGCCGGAGCCGAACAGGACCAGGTCGTTGCCGGGCTCGCTGACGCCGAACCCGAAGATCGCGCCGTGGGCGGCCTCCGCGAGGACGAAGTCGAGGGCCGGGTCGCCGCGATCGTGCATGGCCTTGGCCACGCCGGTCCAGACCAGGTGCATGTTCACGGCGAGGGCGGTGGCCGGTGCGTGCGCGGCGAGCCGCGCCTGCTCGGTGGCCAACTGCGGCAGGGTGAGGCCGAGCCCGCCGAACTGTACGGGCACGAGGGCGCGCAGGTAGCCGGCCTCGGCCAGCTCGGTGACATCGTCGAACGGGAACGAGTTGTCCGCGTCGTGGGCCGCCGCGCGTGAGCGGATCCGGGCGAGCAGGGCGTCGCCGAGCACCTCTGGTGCGGTGCGGGGGGAGGGCGCTGCGGCGCGGGAGGACGATGTCACACCTGCAAGCCTACGTAGCCTTTCCCTTTCGTGTGATCAGCCGCACGATGAGGGCGACGATACCGATGATGACGGCGACGGGTACCAGCCAGGGCAGAATGAATCCGACGCCTACCAGGACCGCTCCGAGGACCGCCACCATGGTGTGCCAGCCGGCCACCACGCCCGTCCAGAAGTTGTCGGGCGCGCCGGCGGCGATCGTGCCGGTGGCGTACAGGTCGAGGGTGATGGTGGAGTATTCGATCTGGTCGGACAGGTAGTCCCGCTGGGACTTCATGCTCTCCAGGTCGGCCTGGCGGGTGGAGAGTTCGCCCTCGATGGCGATCAGGTCGGTGGTGCTGGTCGCCTGGGCCATCAGGGCGAGGAGCCGGTCGACCGAGGTCGTCAGGGCGGTGACGCGGGCATCGATGTCGGCGCTTTGCTGGGTGACGTCGGAGGCGTTCAGTGACACGTGATTCACCGTGCCGAGCGCCCGCAGCTCGTCGAGGGTGCGGTCGAGGTCTCCGGCCGGGATGCGCAGGGACAGGTTGGCGCTCGCGGCCTGGGTGTCGGTCTCGGGGTTCTCGGTGCGGTTGTCGACCCGGCCGCCGGCTTGCTCGACGACGGTGACGGCATCCTGGGCCGCCTTGATCGGGTCGGTCGCCGTGACCGAGACCGACCCGGTGGTGACCACGGACCGGTCGGCGACCGAGGCGTCTTCGGCGGTGGCTGCGTCGCCGGACTCGCCCTGCACCTCGCTGGGACTGTCCCGCGGCCCGGACTCGCTGCTCGAACTGTCGGATTGACCGGCTGTGCAACCGGCCAGCAGCAGCGTGACGAGAACGGCACCGGCCGCCCAACCGGCGCGGGAGGCGGAACCTCGGTGCGTGCTGCTGTGTTTCATGGCCCCACTGTAGGGTCGGGCCATCGCGCAAATCTGGGTGATGTCTGGGAGTCGGATCACAATCGAGTCTCGGCGCGAGGCCGGGCCGTACGCTCGAAACGGTGCCGCTGGCGCGGTGCCAGCGCCCGAAGAAACATTCAGTTCGTGCTTGAGGAGGAACCCATGGGATTTGCAGACGATGCCAAGGACGCGCTCGACGCAACCGGCCAGAAGATCGGCCGTGCCGCCGAGGACACGAAGGAACGCGTCTCCGACAAGCTCGATGAGGTCAAGGCGGACGCCGAGGTGAGGAAGGCCGAAGGGGACGTCAAGCGCGCGGAAGCGGAGCGGGACGCCACCCGGGCCAAGAACGACTACAAAGAAGGGCTGCGCTAGCCCGTCGAAGCTTCACAGCGACCCGTGGACGAGCTCCCGGGTCGGTCCAGGGCCACGGCGTTGACGGATCGTCTGCGTCGGCGCCGTGCCCCACGGTTACACCTGGACACCGACACCGGCAGCGGACCGGTGGTGATCCTGGTGCACGGTATCGCGTCCACCTCCGCCACCTGGCGCAAGGTCGTCCCCTTGCTCGCGCCGCGGCACCGGGTGATCGCGATCGACATCCTCGGCCATGGCGCCTCCCCGGCGCCCGCCGACTGCGAGTACACCCTCGACGACCACGTTGCCGCGCTCGCCGGGACCATCCGGGCGCTCCGGCTGCGCGAACCGTTCGTACTGGTCGGACACTCCCTCGGCAGCCTGATCGCCACCCGGTACGCGGCCGAGCGGCGCTGGTTCTCCAGCCCGGGCACCCGGGTGTCCCGGCTGGTGCTGGTCGGCCCGCCGATCTACCTCTCGCCCTCCGACATCGGCGACCCCTGGGTGCGGGCGCGGGTGTCCGCCTACCTCCGGGCCTACGAGTTCCTGCGCGCCAACCGGGACTTCACCCTCGCCAACGCCGCGGTGCTCTCCCGGCTGCTGCCCAAGGGCATCCTGGATCTGACAGCCGAGAACTGGACGCCGTTCGTGAAGTCGCTCAAGAACTGCATCGAATCGCAGACCATGGTCAGTGACATCGCCGTGCTGCACCAGCCGGTCGACCTCATCTACGGGGCGCTCGACGCGTTCGTCGCGCCGGGCAGCCTGCGGGTGGTCGAGCGGATGCGTCACGTCACCACCCACCGGGTCGAGGCGAACGACCACATCGTGCGCAGCCGCATCGGCCGGGTGCTGGTGCGGGTGCTCGACGGGGCCGCCCCGACGGATGTGCCAGCATGAACCAGATGACTGCTTCCGCGCGCTACCTCCAGGCTTATGACGATCAACTGCGCACCGACGCGGAAACCTCCGGTGCGATCGGCGTGACGCGGCTCGGCCCGCTGCGCCTGGTGACCTTCCCGGGCGGACGCGGCTTCATCACCTACCGCGACCTCGACGGGGCCGACGCCCCCGCGATCCACGGGCTGGTCGCCGGCGCGTTGGCGCATTTCCGGGCCGACGCGTCGATCACCCGGGTGGAATGGAAGAGTCGCGGTCACGACGCCGCGCCCGGACTGCACAGGACGCTACTCGCGGCCGGTTTCACGCCCGACGACCCCGAATCGATCATGATCGGCCCGCTCGAGGCGCTCTGCACCGACGTGGCCGTCCCGGCCGGTGTGACGGTGCGCCGGGTCACCTCGGCGGCCGACGTGCGGGCGATGAGCGCCGCAGTCGACGAGGCGTTCGGCGATCCCGTCGACACCCGGATGGCCGAGGTTCTGCTGGATCGCCTCGCGCGCGGCGATGGCATGGAGCTGTGGGCGGCCGAGGCCGACGGCGGGTTCGTCTGCGGCGGCCGGCTGGAACCGGTGCCCGGCACCGACTTCGTCGGCATCTGGGGCGGCGCCACCCTGGCCGGCTACCGCGGTCGGGGCATCTACCGCGCCCTGCTGAACGCCCGGGCCCGCTCCGCCCTCGCCCAGGGCAAGACGCTCGTGCACAGCGACTCCACCGAGGACTCCCGCCCGATCCTTGAGCGCTCTGGCCTGGTGAAGGTCTCCACCACCACGCCCTACACCTGGACGCGTGGTTAGGCTGGTCAGATGAACACGAGAACACTAGGCAGAACCGGCCGCACCGTCTCCGTCATCGGACTGGGCACCTGGCAGCTCGGCGCCGACTGGGGCGACGTCACCGAAGCCGACGCCACCGAGGTGCTCGCCGCATCCGTCGACGCCGGCGTCACCTTCTTCGACACCGCGGATGTCTACGGTGACGGCCGCAGCGAGCAGATCATCGGGCACTTCCTCGAGCACGTCGCCCCGGACGAGGGCATCACCGTGGCCACCAAGATGGGCCGCAGGGTCGACCAGCTGCCGGAGAACTATGTGCTCGACAACTTCCGGGCCTGGACCGAGCGGTCCCGCCGGAACCTCGGCACCGAGACGCTCGACCTGGTGCAGCTGCATTGCCCGCCGAGCGCGGTGATCGACTCCGGTGAGGTCTACGACGCCCTCGACACCCTCGTCGACGACGGGGTGATCGCCAATTACGGTGTGAGCGTGGAAACCTGTGAGCAGGCCCTGGCGGCCATCGCCCGGCCCGGCATCGCGACCGTGCAGATCATCCTCAACGCGTTCCGGCTCAAGCCGCTCGACGAGGTCGTGCCGGCTGCGCGCGCCGCCGGCGTGGGAATCATCGCCCGGGTGCCGCTGGCCAGCGGCCTGCTCACCGGCAAGTACACCCGCGAGACCACCTTCGCCGCGAACGACCACCGCAACTTCAATCGCGACGGCAGCGCCTTCGACGTGGGGGAGACCTTCTCCGGCGTGGACTTCGAGACCGGCCTGACCGCCGCCAACGAGTTCGCCGCCCTGGTGCCGGAAGGACTCACCCCGGCGCAGGCGGCGCTGGCCTGGGTGGCGCAGATCGATGGCGTCAGCTCGGTCATCCCCGGCGCCCGGTCCGTGAAGCAGGCCCAGGGCAACGGCTCAGCCGGCGCTCTGCCGCAGCTGCCCGACGAGTTCATGGTCGGCGTGCAGGACATCTACGACCGCCTGCTGCGGGAGGCCATCCACCCGCGCTGGTAGGGGGCTCAGCCGAGGTCGTCGGGGTCCTTGCCGGTGCGCTCGCCCGCGTCCAGCGCAGAGATCGCGGCGACGTCGGCATCCGTCAGGGTGAAGTCGAAGACGTCCAAGTTCGCTCGGATGCGTTCCGGCGTCACCGATTTGGGGATCACGATGTTGCCCAGCTGCAGGTGCCAGCGGACCACCACCTGCGCGGCGGACTTGCCGTAACGGGCACCGATCGCGTCGAGGGTGGGGTCACCGATCGCCCGGCCGCGGGCCAGCGGCGACCAGGCCTCGGTGCGGATGCCGTGCGCGGCGTTGTAGGCGCGCGCCTCCGTCTGCACCAGCCACGGGTGCAGTTCCACCTGGTTGACCGCCGGCACGACGTTCGTCTCGGCCAGCAGCCGGTCGAGGTGGTGGGGGTGGAAGTTGGACACGCCGATCGAGCGGGCCCGCCCGTCGGCTCGGAGGGCCTCCAGGGCCCGGTAGGTGTCGACGTAGCGGTCCTGCCGCGGCGCCGGCCAGTGGATCAGGTACAGGTCGACGTAGTCAAGGCCCAGCTTGGCCAGGCTCTCGTCGAAGGCGCGCAGGGTGTCGTCGTAGCCGTGCCGGTCGTTCCAGACCTTGGTGGTGACGAAAACCTCGGCGCGCGGCAGGCCCACCCGGGCCAGGCCCTCGCCGACGCCGCGCTCATTGGCATACAGCTCAGCGGTGTCGACGTGCCGGTAGCCGGCCTCCAACGCAAACTGCACGGTGTCCGCCGCCAGGGCATCCGCCACCTTGTACACGCCCAGCCCCAATTGCGGAATGAGCTGACCGTCGTTGAGTTTCAGCGTGTGATCCATGCCTCCCATTAAACCAAGCCGGTCAACCACGCCGCCGGAGCCGGCCGCGTCAGCCGGCAGCCTCTGTGAGCGCGGTGAGCATCGACATCCCGAGCCGGTCGACAGAGCGTGCCGTCGCGGAGATCACCACGACCCCGGTCCCCGCGGCGCGGTCGATCCCGATCCACGACCGGAACCCGCCCGTGCCGCCGTTGTGCCAGACGATGTGGCGCCCGTGCCGGTCAAGCGTGATCCAGGCCGCCCCGATGCGCACCGCCGGGCCCGCCAGGGGCGCGACGGGGTCGAGCGCGGCGATGCCCGGCGCCGACCCGTCCAGGAGCGCGAGAGTGAACCGGCCCATGTCCTGGATTGAAGCGCGGATGCCGCCGGCGGGCGCGAGGGCTTCACCCGTCCACGCCTGTTGCGGTCGTCCGAGTCGGCTGGTTCCGAGGAGGGAGCCGGAACGCAGCTCGTCGGCGGAGGAGGGCGCGTAGACGCTGGGCAGATCGAGCGGTCCGGTGAGCCGGGCCGCCACCAGCTCGCGGTAGGTGGTGCCCGCCGCGGCGGCGATCGCGTGCCCGAGCAACTCGAAGCCGAGATTGGAATAGGCGGGGCGGGGCCGGCCGAGTTTCACCTGCGTCACCTGCTCGAGCAGCTCCGGCAAGTCCTCCCCGTACGGGTTCGCCCCGTGAAGCCACATCTGACCCATCGTGCGCGGCGACACGATTCCCGGCGGAAGCCGGGGGAGCCCCGAGGAGTGGGTGCTCACCTCCCGCAGGGCCAACGCCGCGGCCGCGCTCGATCCCAGCGGCAGATAGTCGCCCAGGGTCGACCGAGCATCGATCTCTCCGCGCTCGAGAGCGTCGACGTAGAGCAGGCCCGTGAAGCCCTTCGAGATCGACCCGATCTCGAAGTCCGCGTCGGGGTCGGCGCCGAGCGTCGCCGTGGTCACCTCACCCGACGTCACGGTGGCCGCGGCGATCACGCGGTGGCGCCGGCCGACGCGCATTCGCAGGCCGGCGGCGAGCGTGGCGTCGGTTCCGGCGGTCACGGCTGCGCGCCGGGGATCGAGGGGGCGCCGGGCCTGTTCTGCATCGGTGCGTCTCGGGCAGGGGCGGTCGGCTGCGGCGCTGTCATGGCACAACCGTAGTTGCGGGGCCCGCAGTGCGGAAGTGCCGATTCCAGGGGCTCATGAGGAACAGCGCGGGACGGTGCTGTCCGGAGGATCGTTCGCGGGTCAGGAGACCTGGATGCTGATCGGTTCGGTGTCGGGGATCGGGCTCACGTCGCGCCCGCGCAGGTCGGGGTGCCAGCGGCGGCCGAGCGCGGGGATGATCGTGCCGAGGGCCGCGAAACCGGCGGCGACATAGATCGCGGACGCGGCGCCGGAGTGGTCGATGGCGAAGCCGGCCAGCGCGGAGCCGAGCGCGGCGCCGATGAGCTGCCCGGTGCCGATCCAGCCGTACGCTTCCGCGGTGTCGCTGAATTTGACGCTCGCCGAGACGATGCCGAACAGGACGGCGAAGGACGGCGCGATGCCGATCCCGGCCAGCAGCAGCGCCCCGGAGAGCCACCAGAAGTTCAGCCAGATCGCGGCGACAGCCAGGCCGATCGTGACGATCAGCATCCGGCCGGCCAGCGCCCAGGGGCCGATCGGGGCATGGCCAAGGGCGAGCCCGCCGATGAGGGAGCCGACCGCGAAGATGCCCAGCACCCAACCGGCGTTCGCACTGCCGTGGCCGAACACCGCGACCACGCCGGCCTCGACGGCGGCGCAGGCGGCCACGAGCATGAAGCCCACGACGGTGCTCAGCAGCACCTCGGGCTTCTTCAGCACCACCCCGAGTTTGCGACGGCTGCGGGGGATGCGCACCCGGCCGACCTCGGGCAGGACCACGAACCAGATGCCGCCGGCGACGAGGAAGAACGCGGCGAGCAGGATGCCGGCGATGCTGCTGACCTGGATGGCCACGAAGGTGGCGATGACCGGTCCGAGCACCCAGATGATCTCCTGCGCGGAGGCGTCCAGGGAGAACAGCGGCGCGAGCTGGCGGGAGTTGACGACCTTGGGGTAGATGGTGCGCACGGCCGGCTGGATGGGCGGCATCGACAGGCCGGCGACGAAGCCCACGATCATCAGGCCCACGATGGGCAGCGGCACCAGGGCCATGGCGACGATCGAGGCCGTGCAGACGGCCATGGTGGCGATGATGACCGGGCGCATGCCCAAGCGGCCCATCAGCCGGGAGGTGAGCGGGCCGGCGATGGCCTGGCCGATGCTCATGGCGGCCAGCACGAGGCCGGCGGCCGCGTAGGAGTCGAACAGTGCCTCGATGTGGATCAGGAACGCGAGTGAGAGCATCCCGAACGGGAATCGGGCGGTGAGCTGGGCTCCGATGAGTCGGGCGACGCCCGGGGTTTTCAGAAGGGTCCAGTAACTGCTCACAACCGTTCAGTCTACGGCCGGAGTGGCGCCCGGCGCACTGCGGGTCGGGTCCGCTGCCCGCTAACGTGAACGGATGCGCACTCTGATTTCGGCGGCCGGACTGGCCGAGCTCCTCGTTGCCGGCCCCGCGCCGCGGATCCTCGACGTACGGTGGAAGCTCGGTGGCCCGCCCGGCCGGGCGGAGTTCCGGCGCGGGCACCTGCCCGGTGCCGTGTACGTCGATCTGGACACCGAGCTGGCCGGGCACGGGGAACCGGCCGACGGCCGGCATCCGCTGCCTGCCCTGGCCGACCTGCAGGCCGCCGCCCGCGGCTGGGGCCTCGACGACGGCGACACGGTCGTGGTCTACGACGACCTGGGCAACATGTCGGCCGCCCGGGCGTGGTGGTTGCTGCGGAACGCCGGCGTGCGCGACGTGCGCCTGCTGGACGGTGGCCTGGCCGCCTGGCGCGCCGAGGGGCTGCCGGTGGTGGCGGGGGAGGAGCCGGTTCCGGCCGGTTCGGTGACCCTCGCGCCCGGCTCCCTGCCCACCCTCGACGCGGATGCGGCGGCCGCGCTCGCCGAGGACGGCGTGCTGCTCGATGCCCGCGCCGCCGAACGCTACCGGGGCGACACCGAACCGATCGACCCGCGCGCCGGCCACATCCCCGGCGCCATCAACGCCCCGACCGGCGGTAACCTCGACGCGAACGGCCGGTTCCTGTCCGCCGCCGCGTTGCGGGCCCGGTTCGAAGCGCTCGGCGTGCGTGCCCGGTCCGCACCGGGAGACGGGTTCGACGTGGGCGTCTACTGCGGTTCCGGCGTCACGGCCGCGCACGAAGCGGTGGCCCTCACCGTGGCCGGCTTCACCCCGGCGCTGTACCCGGGCTCCTGGTCGCAGTGGGCCAACCTGCCCGACCGTCCGGTCGCCACCGGCGCTGAGCCGGGTGCCGGCACCGGAGCGTCGCGGCCTAGTCACGCCCGTCGGCACTAGGTGTACCGCGTGCCGCCGGGCCTAACGCGTGCCGCGAGCGCTGCCGCGAGTGCTAGTCGATCTGGGCCGCGCTGCCGCTCACCACGATGCCGCCCGTGACGGGCACGTCCACCAGCAGCAGGCTCGGCCGGCCGACGTGGCGCCCCTGGCGGATGACGACGCGTGCCGGCGGCGCCACCCGGCCGAGCTCGCGCAGGTAACCGCCGACCGAGGCGGCAGCCGACCCGGTCGCCGGATCCTCGCTCATCGTGCCCACCGGAAACAGGTTGCGCGCCTCGAATTCGGCCGGGCCCCGCACCGACAGGGTGGTGACGGTGCCGGCCCAGCCCTGCTCATCCATCAGCGCGCGCATCGCGGTGGGCTCGAAGGTGAAGGTGTCGAACTGGCCCTGGTCGGCGAAGACCAGCACCGGATGCCAGTTGCCGGCGAAGGACAACCGCGGCGGGAAATCGGGGTGCAGGGCCGCGGGGGGAACGCCGAGCAGTCCGAGGAGGGCGGCCAGCACCCCGGGTACGATCGGACGCACCTGTGGCTCGACGCTGGTGAACGACGCTGTGATGCCGGCATCCGTGTTGCGGGTCTCGATGGTGATCGGCCCGACGCTGGTGTCGAACGTGAGCGCCCCGACGCCGCCCCGGCCGGCCAGCGCCACCGCCGTGGCGACAGTGGCATGTCCGCAGAAGGGCACCTCGGCGACGGGGGAGAAGAACCGCAGCCGGCTGTGCCGCCGGTCGCCGTCGACGACGGGCACCGTGACGAAGGCCGTCTCGGCATAGCCGACCTGCGCCGCGAGTGCCTGCATGGCGGTGTCGTCGAGGCCGCTCGCGTCCAGCACGACGCCGGCGGGGTTGCCACCGTCCTGGCCGCGGCCCGTGGCGGGGTCGGTGAACGCGGCGAACCGCAGGACGGGAATGGTTCCAGGCGCGGTAGCGGTCATGCCACCTATGCTGCCAGCCCCCGACCGCCGGCGCCCGATGCCAATCCACCGTCCCTGGCCTCGTCCGCCGGATCATGACCGGCCCGGATCCGCTCGTGCGGACCCGCACCCCACTAGCGAAACCGGGCCGGTCAGGGGGAGGGCGGGTCCGAGAACGGGCAGGGGTCATGTTGCGGAACGGCGCGGGCTGGCATACTTAGGTAATGCTTACCTCAGCGGGAACCGGGACGACGGACGCGCCCGGCCGCGGCTCCGCGGTCGCGGAGGATGTCCTGCGGGTGCCGCGCCGCCGCCAACTCACCGGTCTGCTGCTCGCGGTGATCCTGCTGGTCCTTGCCGTCACCGCGTCCCTCGTGATCGGCAGCCGCGCCATCCCGTTCGGCACCGTGCTCGCGGCACTGCTGACCCCGGACCCCAGCAGCACCGACCACACCGTGGTGCTCGATCTGCGGGTGCCCCGCACCGTGATCGGCCTGCTCGCCGGCCTCGCGCTCGGCCTGGCCGGCGCCCTCATGCAGGGCATCACCCGCAACCCGTTGGCCGACCCGGGCCTGCTCGGCGTCAACGCCGGCGCCTCCCTCTTCGTCGTCGCCGGCATCGCCTGGTTCGGCGTCACCTCCGCGCTCGGCTACGTCTGGTTCGCCTTCGCCGGCGCGTTCGCCGCCGCCGTGATCGTCTACGTGGTCGGCTCGCTCGGCCGCGAGGGCGCCACCCCGGTGAAGCTGGCGCTGGCCGGCACCGCCCTCACCGCCTTGCTGACCTCGCTGATCACGATCGTGCTGCTCAGCGACGCCGAGGCGTTCGACAAGTACCGGTTCTGGTCGGCCGGATCGCTCGTCGCCCGCGACCTGGACTCCACCCTGCCACTGGCCCCGTTCATCGCCGCCGGCGCGGTGCTCTGCCTGCTGGCCGGGCGGATGCTCAACGCGCTCGCCCTCGGCGACGACCTGGCCCGCGGCCTCGGCCAGAATCTCGTGGCCGCCCGCATCGTCTGCGCCGTCGCCGTGGTGTTGCTCTGCGGATCGGCGACCGCGATGGCCGGCCCGATCGTGTTCGTCGGACTGGCCGTGCCGCACATCGCCCGCCGCTTCACCGGCCCGGACTACCGCTGGATCCTGCTCTACTCCGCCGTGCTCGGCCCGGTGCTGCTGCTGGCCGCGGACGTGCTCGGCCGGGTGCTGGGCGGCTCCGGGGAGATCGAGGCCGGCCTGGTCGTCGCGTTCCTCGGCGCCCCGATGCTCATCGCGCTCGTGCGCCGCGTGAAGCTGGCCGGACTGTGAGCGGGGGCCTGCGCGCATCCGTCCCCCCGGCGCCGACAGCGGATGCCGCCGCGCCGCTGGTGCTGGCCCGCACTCTCACGCACCGCCGGGAACGCCGCATCGTGCTGGTGCTGGCCCTGCTGGCGCTGGTCGTCGCCGCAGTGAGCCTGATGGTGGGCGCCTACAGCCTGAGCGTTCCCGACCTGCTGCGCACCCTGGCCGGCCAGGGCTCGGGCAGCGAGAACTTCATCGTCTTCAAGCTGCGTCTGCCGCGGCTCACCCTGGCGATTATCGTCGGTGTGGCGTTCGCCGTCTCCGGCGCGCTGTTCCAGACCGTGCTGCGCAACCCCCTGGCCAGCCCCGACATCATCGGCGTCACCGGCGGCGCCAGCGCCGCCGCGGTGTTCGGCCTGCTGGTGCTGGGCCTGGGCAGCGTCGCCACCTCGGCGATGGCCTTCGCCGGTGCCATGATCGTGACCGCGGCCATCTACCTGCTCGCCTGGCGCGGCGGAGTCGTGGGTTACCGGTTCGTGCTCATCGGCGTCGGCGTCGCGTTCATGGTGCAGGGCCTGCTGGGCTACCTGCTCTCCCGCGCCGACCTCCGGAACGCCCAGGACGCCCTCACCTGGCTGGTGGGCAGCGTCAGTGGCGCCCGCTGGCCGGAAATCGCGGTGCTGGCCGGGTGCCTGGCGGTGCTGCTGCCGGGCGTCGGGGTGCTCGCCGGGCGGATGCGGATGCTCCAGCTCGGCGACGACACCGCCAACAGCCTCGGCGTGCGCGCCGAACGCTCCCGGCTGGCGCTTCTCGTGGCGGCCGTGGCGCTCGCTGCCCTCGCCACCGCGTTCGTGGGTCCGCTCGCGTTCATCGCGTTCGTCTCGGCGCCGATCGCCCGCCGGCTGGTGGGCACCGGCAGCCTGGCCCTCCTGCCCGCGACGCTGATCGGCGTTCTGATCACCACCGTCGCCGACTTCACCGCCCAGCATCTGCTGCCCGGCTCGCTCGAACTGCCGGCCGGCATCATCACGGGTGCGATCGGCGCCCCCTACCTGCTCTGGTTGCTCGCGACCCAGAACCGAATCGGAAAGGGAGCCTGATGCCCCAGCCCACCGACCAGGCCGCCGACACCGCCGCCACGAACGCCGCCGCCGCAGGCCCGACGGCAGCCGCGCCTGGCGAGCCCGCCGCATCCGGCCGCCACGAACTGACCGCGACGGGCCTCAGCCTCGGCTACGACGGCAACCGCATCGTCGACGCCCTCGACCTCGCGATCGAACCCGGCGCGGTCACCGTGATCGTCGGCGCCAACGCCTCGGGGAAGTCCACCCTGCTGCGCGGCCTCGCCCGGCTGCTGCCACCGCAGGCCGGCGCGGTGACCCTCGACGGCCGCGACATCACGGCCCTGCCGAGCCGCCAGGTGGCCACGATTGTGGGCCTGCTGCCCCAGCAACCCATCGCGCCCGAAGGCATCGGCGTGGCCGACCTCGTCGGCCGCGGCCGGTACCCGCACCAGGGCTGGTTCCGGCACTGGTCGAGCACCGACGACGCCATCGTCGCCGCGGCCATGGCCGCAACCGACACCCTCAAACTGGCCCCGCGGCGCATGGAGGAACTCTCCGGCGGCCAGCGCCAACGGGTCTGGATCGCCATGGCCCTCGCCCAGAAGCCCGACCTCCTGCTGCTCGACGAGCCCACCACCTTCCTCGACGTGACGCACCAGGTCGAGGTGCTCGATCTGTTGCACGAGCTCAACCACCAGCAGGGCACCACGGTGGTGATGGTGCTGCACGACCTCAACCTGGCCGCCCGGTATGCCGACCGGCTCGTGGTCATGCGACAGGGCCGCATTCTCGCCGAGGGCACCCCCGCGGAGGTGCTCACCGAGGCCGTCGTGCTCGAGGCGTTCGGCCTGCGTGCCCGCATCATCGCCGACCCGGTCTGCGGAGCGCCCCTGGTCGTGCCCATCGGACGGTTCCACAGACCGGCCTGAGCCACTATATTAGGGAAGGCTACCCTTATCAGCTTGACCCTTTCCCTCTTCAGAACCGGAGTTACCTGTGCCCAGACGTTTGACCACCGTGCTCGCCGCGACCGCGGCCATCGCCGCCCTCACGCTCAGCGGGTGCTCCGCCGCCGACAGCGACGCCGGCTCCGATGCAGCGTCGAGCGGCTCGTTCCCCGTCACCATCGAGCACGCCTTCGGTGAAACCACCATCGACGCCGAACCCACCCGGGTGGTCACCTGGGGCTGGGGCAGCGCCGACGACGCCATCGCCCTCGGCGTGATTCCCGTCGCCATCCCGTTCCAGGCCTACGGCGGCGACGAGAACGGCGTGCTGCCGTGGATTTCCGAGGCCCTCGACGAGCAGGGCGAGGACCTGCCGACGGTGCTCTCCGACTCCACCGAACCGCCCTACGAGGAAATCGCCGAGGCCGCGCCCGAGGTGATCCTCGCCGCGTACTCCGGCCTCACCGAGGAGCAGTACGAACTGCTCAGCGATATCGCCCCCGTCGTGGCGTACCCCGATGAGCCCTGGTCCACCGACTGGCGTGAGCTGATCGAGATCACCGGCACCGCGCTGGGCAAGACCGAGGAAGCCACCACCCTGCTGGCCGACATCGACACGACGATCGCGGAAAAGGCCGCGGCGCACCCGGAGTTCGAGGGCAAGACCGTCGCCCTCACCTCCGACACCGGTGGAGTGTTCTACGTCTACACGGATGCCGACCCGCGGGTGACCTTCGCCACCGAGCTCGGTTTCGAGAGCGCACCGAGCGTTGCCGAGCTGGCCAACGGAGAGTCCGAATTCTTCTACACGCTCAGCTATGAGCAGCTCGACCAGCTCAGCAGCGACGTCATCGTGAACTTCGGCGCCACCGAGGACGAGACCAACGCCTTCCTCGCCGCCGGCTACGCCCAGGTCATGCCGCAGGTGCAGGCCGGCGCCGTGGCGTCCCCGTTCGGGCCCGCTTTCGTCTCGTCGGTTTCCCCGCCCACCGGACTCTCGCTCACCTGGGGCATCGACGACTACGTCGACCTGCTCTCGGCTGCTGCGCTGGCCGCGGACGCCGCCGAGTAGGCGCATCCGTCGCACGCGAGCACAGTGCAGGGAGGCGCCCGGCCGGTTTCGGTCGGGCGCTTCGTCGTGTCCCTGGGGCCTGGAAAGCCGACGACACGGGGCGCGGTAGCCTTGACGGGCGAGTTGTCGGCTGTTCCCGAACCGATATCGAGAGCCCATTCCTCCAGCGCAGGGGTGTATTAGGCTCGCTGCAGTCGTACCGCCACTGCAATTCTGTCGAACCCAAACCTCGACGCCCTACGAAGAAGGTTGTGCCATGCGCGCTAGATACGTATTCCCCGCCCTCGCCGCCGCTGCGGCTCTGATGCTCACCGGCTGTGTCGACAACTCGACACCCGCCACGGGTGGCTCCGAAAGCACGGCACCGGCCATCGAGGCCGACGACGCGGCAGCGGCACTCGTGCCCGCCGAGGTCGCCGACACCGGCACTCTGGTCATCGGCACCGACCCCACCTACGCGCCCAACGAGTTCAAGAACGAGGCCGGCGACCCGATCGGCTGGGGCATCGAGATCGCCAACGGCATCGCCGCCAAGCTCGGCCTCGAGCCGGAGTTCCAGGTCGCCAAGTTCGACAACATCATCCCGAGCGTCTCCGGTGGCAAGGCGAACATCGGCGAATCGTCGTTCACCGACACCGTCGAGCGCGAGCAGCAGGTCGACTTCGTCAACTACTACACCGCCGGCATCCAGTGGGCCTCCCAGAAGGGCAAGGACGTCGACCCCGACAACGCCTGTGGCCTCAAGGTCGCCGTGCAGGCCACCACGTACGAGGACACCGACGAGGTTCCCGCCAAGAGCGACGCCTGCGTCGCTGCCGGCAAGCCGCCGATCGAGAAGCTCAAGTTCGACACGCAGGACGCCGCCACCAACGCCGTCATCCTCGGCCAGGCGGATGCGCTCAGCGCCGACTCCCCGGTCACCCTGTACGCCATCGCGCAGACCGGTGACAAGCTGCAGCCCGCCGGCGAGACCTTCGACGTGGCCCCGTACGGCATCGTCGTGGCCAAGGGCTCCGAACTGACCACGGCCGTGCAGGCCGCCCTGCAGTCCATGGTCGACGACGGCAGCTACCAGGCGATCCTCGACGAATGGGGCGTCGCTGACGGCGGCATCGACGAAATCACGATCAACGCAGCCGCGAACGGCTAGCCCGTGAGCACCACGAACGTGAACGGCCCGGCGGCGGTCACCCCGCCGCTGGGCCAACCGGATGCATCCGCGCCGATCAAGGCCATCCGGCTGCGGCACCCGTGGCGGATGGTGTTCGCGGTCCTGCTCGTGGCGATCTTCGCCCTCTTCGTCATCGACGCGGCCTTCCGGCCCGCGTACGACTGGCCGGCGGTGGGCAAGTACCTGTTCGACCGGCGCATCTCCATGGCCGCCCTGGTCACCATCGAGCTGACCGTGTTCTCGATGGTGATCGCGATCGTCCTCGGTGTGATCCTGGCCGTGATGCGGCTTTCACCCAATCCCGTGGTCAAGAGCGTGGCCTGGTTCTACCTGTGGATCTTCCGCGGCACCCCGGTGTACGTTCAGCTGACCATCTGGGGCCTGATCTCGCTGATCTACACCACCATCGACATCGGCCTGCCGTTCATGACCCCGTGGATCTCATTCAGCACCAACGCGGCGCTGAACACCTTCACCCTGGCCGTGATCGGCCTGGCCCTGAACGAGGCCGCGTACATGGCCGAGATCGTGCGCGCCGGCCTGCTCTCCGTGGACAAGGGCCAGGAGGAGGCGTCGATCGCGCTGGGGATGAGCTGGTCGCAGACGATGACCCGGGTCATCCTGCCGCAGTCGATGCGCGTGATCATCCCGCCGACCGGCAACGAGGTGATCTCGATGTTGAAAACCACCTCGCTGGTCACCGCCGTGCCGTTCAGCCTCGAACTGTTCACGCGATCACGAGACATCTCGGCGGAGACCTTCAACCCGATCCCGCTGCTGATCGTGGCGTCGATCTGGTACCTGTTCTTCACCTCGATCCTCATGGTCGGGCAGTACTTCCTCGAGAAGCGCTTCTCCCGCGGCGTGGGCGACCGGCAGTCGAACAAGTCGGATGCGGGCAACGCCACCGCTCTCACCGGCGCCCTACCCGTCATCGGAGCGGGGCAGCCGACCGTGGTGCTGCCGCCGAAACAGGACACCCCCGGCACGCCCGGCACCGAAGGAGCACGATGAGCGGCAGCACAGGACCGGGCAGCACAGTCGTCGAACCGCCGATGGTGCTTGCAGAGCAGGTGACGAAGAGCTTCGGCTCGAACGAGGTGCTCAAGGGCATCAGCCTCGAGGTGAGGCGCGGCGAGGTGATGTGCCTGGTCGGGCCGAGCGGCTCGGGCAAGTCCACATTCCTGCGTTGCATCAACCACCTCGAGGTGCTCTCCGCGGGGCGGCTGAGCGTGGACGGTGAGCTGATCGGCTACCGCGAGTCCAACGGCAAGCTCTACGAGATGGCGCCGAAGGAAGCCGCGAAGCAGCGCCGCGACATCGGTATGGTTTTCCAGCGCTTCAACCTGTTTCCGCACATGACGGCGCTGCAGAACGTGATGGAGGCGCCGTTGCGGGTGAAGGGGCTGCCCAAGGCCAAGGTGGAGGCCACCGCCCGTGACCTGCTCGCCCGGGTGGGACTGGCCGACCGGGCCGACTACTACCCGGCGCACCTCTCCGGCGGGCAGCAGCAGCGGGTGGCGATCGCCCGGGCGCTGGCGATGGAGCCCAAGCTGATGCTCTTCGACGAGCCCACCAGCGCGCTCGACCCCGAACTCGTCGGCGAGGTGCTCGACGTGATGAAGGGCCTGGCCAAGGAGGGCATGACCATGATCGTGGTCACCCACGAGATGGGCTTCGCCCGCGAGGTCGCCGACTCCCTGGTCTTCATGGACGCCGGGGTGGTGGTCGAGTCCGGGCTGCCCAGCGAGGTCTTGGCCAACCCGCGGCACGCCCGCACCCAGGCGTTCCTTTCCAAGGTGCTCTGACAAGCGCGACAGGCGCCCCAGCCCTCTGGCAAGGATAAAGGTCGCTGACAAGGACGTTAGGTGCGATTCGGTCCGTATTCCGTCGCTATTTCCTTATTTGCCGGTGCCGTTGCCGATTAGAACGCCCAGGGGCCGAAGCGGGTGACGGCCACGACAAGCGACAGGATGCCGAGCACCGCGCTGGGCAGGGCGCCCTTGGCGTCGTTGGCGCGGAGGTGCCAGACGACGGCGCCGATCATGATCACGGTGAGGGCGGCGGCCGCGATGGGTACCAGGACCGGGGCGATCCCGGTGAGCGCGGGCAGGACCAGGCCGATGCCGCCGAGCAGTTCGGCGAGGCCGACGAGCTTCACGCCGGCATCCGAGTAGTCGTTGGTCCAGGCCATGCCGTTCGCGGCGAGCTTCGCGCGGGGCTGGGCGACCTTCATCAGGCCGGCGCCGATGAAGGCGAGGGCGAGCAGGCCGGTGATGATCCAGATGGCGATGTTCATGGGGGACTCCGGAGCTGATGTCGGCCCGACGCCGAACGCGATGATATTTGCAGCGGAAGTAGTTGCCGCTTCAAATAAACTAGCGTGAACTACTTTCCTCGTCAAATAAATCTCGGTAGGGTGGAAACATGGACGAACCGGAGTGGCTGAGCGCCGACGAGCTGGCCGCGTGGAAGGCCCTCGCGGGAGTCCTCTTCCTCTTGCCGGCGGCACTCGATTCGCAGTTGCAGCGGGACTCGGACCTGACCATGGCGGGCTACATGGTGCTCGTGATGCTCTCGGAGCGGGAGGATCACTGCATGCGGATGACGGAGTTGGCCGCATCCTCCAACACGTCACAATCCCGGCTGTCCCGCATCGTGGCCCGGCTGGAGGCAGCCGGATATGCCACGCGGCGGATGGCGCCGGATGACCGCCGGGCGGTGCTGGCGACCCTCACCGACGCGGGCATGGCCAAGCTCGTCGCCGCGGCGCCCGGCCACGTCGCGCAGGTGCGCCGCCTGGTCTTCGACCGGCTCACCCCCGCCCAGGTAGAGTCCCTGAACGAGGTGGCCCGCGCCCTCACGCACGCCGACGACCCCGCGAACTGTGAGCTGAGCACCTAAAACGCGCGTTTTGGGGCTCAGGTCACGGCTCGCGGGACAGTGGGGTCAGGAGGCGAGCACCTTCTGGATGCGCTGCAGGGAGACACTTTCCGCCGCTCGCAGCTCCTGGGCGAAAAGGCTGATGCGCAGCTCCTCGATCATCCATCGCGCGCGCACGAGGTGGGGCGCGGCATCCGCCGGCAGCGGGATGCGCCCGCCAGCGTCGGTGAATTTCGCCGTGGCCGACTGCACTTCGTTCATCCAGACCCGGTCCCGGTTGGGGTTGTCGAGAAGCTTCTCGATGCGCGCGCTGATGCCGCCCAGGTAGCGCGGCACGTGCCGCAGCTGGGCCAGCCCGGTGGCGCTGACGAAACCGGGGAAGACCAGCCCGTTCAGCTGCTCACGGGCATCCGTCAACGCGGCGAGCAGGGCCATGCTCGTGGAACCCTTGAGCGCCTTGTCCGCGGCGCGGGAGGCCGTGAGGATGCGCGCGACGAGGCCGACGGTCTCGAACATGGAGTCCATCACCACCCCGGAGACCCGGTCCCGGATGCTGTCGAACTCGGCCTTCATGAACACCAGACCGTCCGGGCGCACCCGGTAGAGCACGTCGTCCACGGCCGCCGCGAGGCAATCGTCGAACAGGGCCTGGGTCGACCGGTACGGGCTCGTGGCCAGCGAGAGCTTCTCGCCGCCCGTGAGGTGCTGCTGCACGTACGCCACCGGTGATGCGGTCGCCAACAGCAGCAACCGGCGTACTCCGCCCGGCAGGGTGCGGGCCTGCTCCTCGGCGGTGCTCATCATGCGGATGCTCACCGACGTGCCGTCGTCGATCAGGGTGGGGTAGCCGCGGATGGTGTTGTCACCCTGCTTGGTGTCGATGAAGCGGGGCAGCTCGACGAAGTCCCAGGTGGTGAGGCCGCCGCGCTCGATGGCGTTCTTCGGAGTGGCGGCGGAGGCCTTGGCGACGCTCTCGCGCACCTTGGTGCCCAGCCGGCGCTGCAGCTCGGCCAGGTCCTTGCCGGAGGCCACGGCCCGGCCGCGCTCGTCGACGACCCGGA
Organism: Cryobacterium sp.; assembly: GCF_025463825.1. Taxonomy (GTDB): domain Bacteria; phylum Actinomycetota; class Actinomycetes; order Actinomycetales; family Microbacteriaceae; genus Cryobacterium. Next base: position 7,214 of record NZ_JAODBG010000119.1, on the reverse strand, counting down.
AGGTCATCCGCAGGTGCGCGGGCACCCGGGAGAGGTCGAAGTCGCGCACGGTGACGGGCACGTAGGTGAGGCGCTGGATGAGGGCGGCGAGGGTCTCGGCGAAGGACGGGTCGGATGTGTCGCCGTGGCTGTGGGTGCGGTTCGAGGCGACTCGCGGGGTCTCGACAAGCTCGACCAGCGAGGGGGCGCTATTTGAGGCATGTCGCGAGGTTTCGACGGGCTCAACCAGCGAACCCCCTTCAACACCGGGGGCGGGCGGCAGCTCGGCGAGCAGGCGCACCGCCCAGTCGGCGGCGGGCACGACGTTTCGCCGGATGGCCTTGGGTAGGGACTTGATCAGGGACGTGACCAGGTCGGCGCGAAGGCCCGGCACCTGCCAGTCGAAGCCGGTGGGGGAGACCCGGGCGAGCAGGGCGAGGGGCACCTGCACCGTGACGCCGTCGTCCTCCTCGCCGAGCTCGAACCGGTAGCCCAGCGCGAACCGCTGGTCGCGCTGCTGCCAGACCGGCGGGAACAGCGACTCGTCGATCTCCGGCGCGTCCTCGGGCACGAGAGCATCCGCGGTCATGGTGAGCAGGTCGGGTGTCTGGGCGCGGGCGACCCGCCACCAGGTCTCGAAGGTGCGGGTGCTGTGCACCTCGGCCGGGATGCGGCGGTGGTAGAACTCGAAGACGGCCTCGTCGTCGAAGAGGATGTCGCGGCGCCGGGTGCGTTCCTCGAGCTCGGCGAGTTCCTTGCGGAGCGCCGTGTTGGCGCGGTCGAACGCGGTCACCCGCTGGTCGACCCGGTCGAGGTCCCACTCGCCGTCGACGAGGGCGTGCCGGATGAACAGCTCGCGCGCGTAGGCCGGGTCCACCCGGGAGAACTGCACCCGGCGGCGCGGCACGATCGGCACCCCGTAGAGGGTGACCCGTTCGTAGGCGACCACGGCGCCCTGCTTCTTCTCCCAGTGCGGCTCGGAGTAGCTGCGCTTGCACAGGTCGCCGGCCAGCTGCTCGGCCCAGGCCGGGTCGACGACGGCGTTCATCCGGGCGAACAGGCGGCTGGTCTCGACCAGTTCGGCGCTCATCACGGCATTGGGCTGCTTCTTGGCCAGCGCGGAACCGGGGAAGAGCACAAACCGCTGCTGCCGGGCGCCGACGTAGTCCTTCTTGGCCACATCCTTCAGGCCGATGTGGGAGAGCAGGCCCGAGAGCATCGACCGGTGGATGCCGTCGGGGTTCACGGCCGGGTCGCCGATGTGCAGGCCAAGCGGCTTGGCCAGCTGGCGGAGCTGCTTGTAGACGTCCTGCCACTCGCGCACCCGCAGGTAGTTGAGGTACTCGTTCTTGCACAGTCGCCGGAACGCGCTGGAGCCGAGCTCCTTCTGCTGGGTCTCGAGGTAGTTCCAGAGGTTGAGCAGCGAGAGGAAATCGCTGGTGGGGTCGGCGAACCGGGCGTGCTTCTCGTCGGCGGACCCACGGCGCTCGAGCGGGCGCTCGCGCACGTCCTGGATGGTGAGGCCGGCGACGATGGCCATCACCTCGCGGCTGGTGCCCTGCGCCTTGGACTCGATCACCATGCGGCCGAACCTCGGGTCGATGGGCAGCTGGGCCAGCTGTTGGCCCACCCGGGTGAGGCTGTGGGTGCCGGCCGTGACGGCCATCCGCCCGCCGCCACGCCCGCGCCCGCCGTTACGGCCGCCATTGCGACCGGAGCGACCGCCGGCCTGGCTCGGGTCTTCGCTGGGGGTACCGGTGGGCGCCACGACGGCCTTGACCGCGCCGAGCTCGGTGAGCAGGTCGAGGCCGTCCTTGATGTTGCGGGAGTCCGGCGGGGTGAGGAACGGGAACTGCGCGATGTCGCCCAGGCCCAGCGAGATCATCTGCAGGATCACCGCGGCCAGGTTGGTGCGCAGGATCTCCGGCTCGGTGTACTCCGGCCGGCGGGTGAAGTCCTCTTCGCTGTACAGGCGGATGGCGATGCCGTCGCTGGTGCGGCCGCTCCGGCCGGAGCGCTGGTTGGCGGAGGCCTGCGCGATGGCCTCGATCGGCAGTCGCTGCACCTTGGAGCGCACGCTGTAACGACTGATCCGGGCGGTGCCGGCGTCGATGACGTAGCGGATGCCAGGCACGGTGAGGCTGGTCTCGGCCACGTTGGTGGCCAGCACGATGCGACGCCGCACCCCGGCGACGGTGGAGGGCTGGAACACCTTGTGCTGGTCGGCGGAGGAGAGCCGGCCGTAGAGCGGCAGCACCTCGGTGGGGCTGGTGCGGCCACCGCCGGCGAACTTGCCCTGCAGCGCGTCGGCGGCGTCGCGGATCTCGGTCTCACCGGAGAGGAACACCAGCACGTCCCCGTTGGACTCCTGCTCGAGCTCGTCGAGCGCGGCGGAGATGCCCTCGATGTAGTCGCGGTCCACGCTGGGCGCGGCATCCGTGATCTCGTCCTCGTCGTCGATCGCGGCCTCGGCCACGAGCGGCCGGTAACGGATCTCGACCGGATAGGTGCGGCCGGACACCTCGATGATGGGCGCCGGGGTGCCGTCGGCGGCCGCGAAATGCTTGGCGAAGCTGGCCGGGTCGATGGTGGCGGAGGTGATGATCAGCTTGAGCTCGGGGCGCTGGGGCAGCAGCTGCTGCAGGTAGCCGAGCAGGAAGTCGATGTTGAGGCTGCGCTCGTGCGCCTCGTCGATGATGATGGTGTCGTACTTGCGCAGCATCCGGTCGCGGTGGATCTCGTTGAGCAGGATGCCGTCGGTCATCAGCTTGATGCGGGTATTCGCGCCGACGCGGTCGGTGAAGCGCACCTGGTAGCCGACGAGTTCGCCGACCTCCTGGCCGAGTTCCTCGGCGATGCGCTCGGCGATGGTGCGCGCGGCGAGCCGGCGCGGCTGGGTGTGACCGATCGACTCCCGGCCGAGCTCCAGGCAGATCTTGGGCAGCTGGGTGGTCTTGCCCGATCCGGTGGACCCGGCGACGATAACGACCTGGTTGTCGCGGATGGCGCGCGCGATGTCGTCGCGGCGCTGGCTGATCGGCAACTCGGGCGGGAAGGTGATCTGGACGGGAATCATTAGCCCTCCATCGTATTGCCTCCAGGCACGCCCCCGACGACGGGCCCGGGTCGCAACTGTTGCCTCAGCGGACATTTGCACCCGGTGCGCCGGCAACAGTTGTCCGCATCGGCAACAGGTGCGCCGATTACGCTGTGGGCACACCTGACGTGCGCCGCTCGGGCCCAGTCCCTAGGCTCAATGGATGACGAATTCCGTACCCACCATCGCACTGAACGACGGCCACACCATCCCGCAGCTCGGCTTCGGGGTCTTCAAGGTCGAACCGACCGAGACCACGCGCATCGTCTCCGACGCGCTCGAGGTGGGCTACCGCCACATCGACACCGCCGCGATCTACGGCAACGAGGAAGGCGTCGGGAAGGCGCTGGCCACCTCCGGCATCGACCGGTCGGAGCTGTTCATCACCACGAAGTTGTGGAACGACGACCAGGGCACCCAGTCGGCGCTGGACGCCTTCGATGCGAGCCTGGAGAAGCTCGGCCTTGACTACGTCGACCTCTACCTGATCCACTGGCCGACGCCCGCGAAGGACCGGTACGTGGAGAGCTGGAAGACCCTCGCGCAGATCCGCGAGAGCGGCCGCGCCCGCTCGATCGGCGTCTCTAACTTCCTGGTGCCGCACCTCGAGCGGATCATCAGCGAGACCGATGTCGTGCCGGCGGTCAACCAGATCGAGCTCCACCCGGCCGGCCAGCAGGCCGAGGTCGCCGCGTTCTCACGCCAGCATGGCATGCAGATCGAGGCCTGGGGGCCGCTCGGCCAGGGCAAGTACCCGCTGCTCGAGGAGCCCGTGGTGACCGCGGCGGCCGAGGCACACGGCAAGACCCCGGCGCAGGTGGTCATCCGCTGGCACCTGCAGTCCGGCAACATCGTCTTCCCCAAGTCCAACCGCCGTGAGCGGATGGCCGAGAACTTCGATGTCTTCGATTTCGAGCTGAGCAACACCGAGCTGGCCACCATCACGGCGCTCGAGCGGGGCGGCCGGGTCGGCTCGCACCCCAACGAGGTCAACTAGCCGCCGTCTTACGCCGTGTGTCGGCGCGAGTGGCGGCATCCGGCAGGCGGCCCTAGCGTCGAAGCATGTCGTACACCCTGAATGTCGTCGCCGTCTCCGGCAGCCTGCACGCGCCGTCGAAAACGACCGCCCTGGTGCGGGAGATCCTCGCCGCGCTCGAACGGGAACTCTCGATCGACGTGCACCTGATCGAACTCAGCCAGGTGGGCCGCGAGTTCTCCGGCGCGCTGCGCCGCGACGAGCTCTCCGCGGCGGCCGAAGCCGACCTGCAGCGCATCGAGGGCGCCGACCTCCTCATCGTGGCGTCCCCGGTGTACCGGGCCTCGTTCACCGGCCTGTTCAAGCACGTCTTCGACTTCGTCGAGCAATACTCCCTGGTCGACAAGCCGGTGCTGCTGGCCGCGACCGGCGGCAGCGACCGGCACGCACTGATCCTCGAGCACCAGTTCCGGCCGCTGTTCAGCTTCTTCCAGGCCCTGACCCTTCCTCTGGGCGTGTACGCCAAGGACTCCGATTTCACCAACTACCGGGTGACCAACGCTGAGCTCAGCGAACGGATCGACCAGGCCATCCGCCGCGGACTGCCGCTGGTGCGCGCGAGCCTGCCGGCCAACCTGTCCGCGGACTCCGCCGCCATCGTCTGGTAGCCGCGCGGAATAGTCCCGCGCCCCCACGCCTTACATTGGGACGTACCGGATGCGACCCATCCGCAGAAAGAAGCACCCGATGTCCCTGATCGACTGGCTGTTCGACGCCCAACTGCAGGTCGGCAGCCAAACGATCCTCTGGCGGGAGATCATCGGCAACGTCTTCGGCATCGCCAGCGCCGTCGGCGGAATGCGCCGCAAGCTCTGGGCCTGGCCCGTCGGCATCATCGGCAACGCCCTGCTCTTCACGGTGTTCCTCGGTGCCGTCTTCGGCACCCCCAACCCGGTGAACCTGCTCGGCCAGGCCGGCCGGCAGGTCATGTTCATCGTCGTGTCGCTCTACGGCTGGGTGCAGTGGTCGCGCAGCCGCGGGGCCGGGCACGTCGCCGTCGCCCCGCACTGGGCCGGCAGCCGGGCGCGCATCGGCCTGGGCGTGGGCCTGATCGCCGGAACCCTCATCCTCACCCCGATCTTCCGCGCCCTGGGTTCGTTCGAACCGGTCTGGGCCGACGCCTGGATCTTCACCGGGTCGCTGTTGGCCACCTACGGCATGGCCCGCGGCTGGACGGAGTTCTGGCTGATCTGGGTGGCGGTGGACATCGTCGGGGTGCCGCTGCTGATCAGCGCCGGCTACTACGCCTCTGCGGTGCTGTATCTCTTCTACGGTGCGTTCACGCTCACCGGGTTCGTGATCTGGACCCGCGTGCAGCGCCGCCGGCAGCTGCTGCTCGAGCACGCCCCGGCCTGAGTCAGGGCCGGATGAGCCGACGGTACCGGCCCAACGCCACCAGGCCGAGCACCGGCGCCGCGAGCAGGATCATCGACACGAGCGGTCCGAACGACGCGAACGCAATGGTGAGCGCGGCGGTCGCGCCGCCCAGCGCCACGACCACGGCGAGAAACCCCTGCCGGCCGGTGCGGGCGTACGCCCCGGCGGCGAGCCCGAGCGGCAGCAGCCGCAGCCAGAGGTCCAGCCCGGAGTACGGCAGCGGGCCGCCGATGAAGGCGATCACGGCCGCAACGACGTACAGCCCCAGCCACACCCAGAACAACCACGGCCCCGCCGGGACCACCGGCTGGTAGGGCTCGTCGGCCGCCCACACCGGGCCCCCCCAGGACTCCTCCGCGAACCTGCGGCCCGTCCGCGCGGATGAGCCGGGCGCGGTCGGGCCGCCCACCGGCCCGCGCTCCGGCCCGGGGGCGCCGATGCCGGGGGAGTGGCGGCGCTCGTCGTCGGCCGCCCGCAGCACCGAACGCGCCAGGGTGAACCGGTCGAACCGGGCGGCCGCCGCGGCCAGCTCCGCGGGCGACGCCGAGGCCAGCCGGTCCGGATGCGACCGCTGGGCCTGATAGCGGAAGGCACGTTCGACCTGCTCGAGTTCGGCGTCGACGGGCACCTCGAGCAGCGCCGCCGCTTCGGCCGGGGTCATCGTGCGTTCGGTCACGGGCGGTTCTCGCTCATGCTGTCACGTCGTCGTGGGTCACGGTGCCTCCGGCTGCGGATGGTGCGCGGGCGGCGCATCCTGGCGAGCGCGCCGCGGTTGACTATCAAGTCTCACAGCCACTCCCGGGCACGGCAAGACTCTCCATCGCCCGTCCCGGCAACCTGCGGCTGAGCGTTCGCGCAACGACGGGGCGAGATGGAAGGTGTCGCGGCACAATGGATGCATGACGAATCGCCTCGCCGATGCCATCAGCCCCTACCTGCGTTCCCACGCCGAGAACCCGGTCGACTGGCACCCGTGGGGCGAGGCCGCGTTCGCCGAGGCGCGCGAGCGCGATGTGCCCGTTCTCGTGTCGATCGGGTACGCCACCTGCCACTGGTGCCACGTGATGGCACGCGAGAGCTTCAGCGACTCGGGCGTAGCCGCGTACCTGAACGAGCACTTCGTGAGCATCAAGGTGGACCGGGAGGAGCATCCGGACGTCGACGCCAGCTACCTCACCGCCGCCGGCGCGTTCACCCAGAACCTCGGCTGGCCGCTGAACGTCTTCGTCACCCCGGCCGGCCGGCCGTTCTACGCCGGCACCTACTCCCCGCCGGTGCCGATGCCGGGTCATCCGGCGTTCCGTGAGGTGCTCGACGCGGTGACGGATGCCTGGACCAGCCGCCGCAACGAGGTGGAGCAGAGTGCGGCCGGACTGGCCGAGGCGCTGGCGCAACCGGCCCCGGACCCGGCGGAGCGCCGGCTGCCCGACCAGGCCCAGCTTGCCGCGATCGTCGCCACCCTCGCGGCCGCCGAAGACCCGGTCTACGGCGGCTTCGGCGGAGCCCCGAAATTCCCCGCCTCACCCGCGCTGGCCCTGCTGCTGGACCGGGACGACTCCCGCGACCTGGCCCTCCGCACCCTCAAGCGGATGGGTGCATCACCGTTGCGCGACCCGGTCGAGGGCGGGTTCTTCCGGTATGCGGTGAACCGGGACTGGAGCGACCCGCACTACGAGCGGATGCTCTACGACAACGCGCAGCTGCTCGAGCTGTACACGAAGGCCT
>NZ_JAODBG010000060.1 GCF_025463825.1 Cryobacterium sp. | reverse complement strand
GACATGTTCTGCCTCAACGACGGCAGCTTCCCCGAGATCAGCGACGAGGTGCGCACCGAGGCCGTCACCGACTTCCTCGAGCGCTATTTCCCGATCGTGGCACCCTGGGAGCGCGAGAGCGTCATCGCGGAAAGCCAGCACGGCGAGGACACTCTCATCGAGAGCGCCCTCGGCACCGGCTCACACCTGATGAACGGTGACGTTATCGCAGAACCGGGATCGGCCTGGTCATTGGCGGCTCTCGGTACGCGGGGAGAGAACCAGCAGGCATGATCTCGATGCCGGAAGCGCTCAATCGTCGGGCGCTTTCGGTGGCGTCGATGTAGTCAAGCGCCTCGAATTCGCCCAGGGGCACGACCGAGTGCAGCACCGTGTCGGAGTACACGTGCACGAGGTTGAACGCCCGCGCGCCGTCCCGGCCACGGGTGCCGCCGACCGGCACGTTGAGGTCCTGGGTGTAGCAGGTGGCCGACGCCACCGACACCGGGATGCCGGCGAAGGTCGCCGTCGAGGAGTAGTGCAGGTGGCCGGCCAGGATGCTGCGCACATCCGTACCTCGCAGCACCTGCGCCAGACTGGCCTGGTCGCGCAGCTCCACGGCGACCGACAGGTCGAGCATGCTCGGCACCGGCGGGTGGTGCATGGCGAGGATGGTGCCGTCCGGGGCCGGGAAGCTGAGCTGATCGCTGAGCCACTCGAGCTGCCGGTCGGAGATCTCGCCGTGGTGGCTGCCGGGCACCGTGGTGTCGAAGGTGATGATGCGCAGCCCGCCGACGTAATCGACGTGGTCGATCGGCTCCAGGCTCGCCTTCTGGCCGAGCAGTTCGGTGCGGAAGTTCGCCCGGTTGTCGTGGTTGCCCATTACCCAGAGCAGCTTGGCGCCCATCCGCTCGGCTGCAGGTTCGACGATGCTGCGCAATCGCGCGTACGCATCCGGCTCACCCTTGTCGGCGAGGTCGCCGGTGATGACGATGGCGTCGGGCCTGCCGCCGGACGCCTCGACGTCACGGATCAACCGTTCGACGTGCTGAGCGCTGTCCACGGTGCCGTACAGACGGTTGCCGTCGGCAAGCAGGTGGGTGTCGCTGAGGTGGAGAAGGAAATAATCCGGCCTGGAATATTCGGCCGTTCGAATGCTCACGGAGCTTCCATTCGTTTGGTACTAATGCACTTTACGGGGATTACGCTGCGGATGCTACAAAACCAGTCGATCAGAAAATTATGAACATAGCGTGTACAACACGCGAAAAGGCAGGACCCGGAGAATAATTCTCCCCGAGCCCTGCCGGCGCCGCGTGAGTCGAACGTCTTACTTCTCCAGGTGTTTTTCGCCTTCCTTCACCGTCAGCGTCTCCTGCTGCGCTTCGGTGCTCACCTCGATCCTGCGGGGCTTGGCGGCCTCGGTGACCGGGATGGTCACGGACAGCACCCCGTTGGCGTAGGTGGCGCTGATGTTGTCGAGGTCGATGCCTTGGCCCAGGTTCAGCTGGCGCAGGAATGATCCTGCGGTGCGTTCCCGGGTGAGCCACTTCACGTTGTCGTGGTTGGCCAGGGTGCGTTCGCCCCGGATGGTGAGCAACTGGCCGTCCACGTCGATGTCGACAGAACCCGGGTCGATGCCGGGCATGTCGGCGTTGAGGACGTACACATCACCGGACCGGTAAAGGTCCATCGGCATCAGGCGCGGGCCGCGCACGTCCATCAACGCGCCGGCGATGCGGTCGAGTTCGCGGAAGGGGTCGTAGTTCATTGCCATGATCAGCTCGCTTTCGTCGCTCGTTCGGCGCGGACCACTCGGTTCGGCCGAGTTGTCAAACCTGAGTCGCTACGACTCAACTGTTAGTATTTTCGCGCACCTGGGCACCGCTCGCAACTCGGTTTCGACCCCGTTCGCGGTCAGCGAAGAGCGCCGCCAGCAGCAGTGGTGGGGCCGGCCGGACGCGCTTTTCGCGGGGATGGTCAGGGATGCGTGAGGCCAGGGGTGGCCGCCGGCAGGACGGGGGTCTCACCCTCGCCGTGCTCATAGGGGGCGCCGGACTCGTGACTGGCCGACGCGGCTCGGCGCCGCTCGGATTCGAAATCGCCCTCGAGCCCCGGGTAGCCGCCGCGGTCGAACGAGCGATCAGCCGCCCGATCGCGTTCGGGACGTTCCCGGCGTGCTTTCCTGCCAAACATATTCTGACGCTACGCCTCGGCTCGACGATGTCAAGGCACAAAACGGGCCAGCTTCAGCCGCCGTCTTCCGCGTCGCATCCCCCCCTTTTCACGGTTCACCCATGCTGGCGTGGGAAAGTAGAGGGTGCACTCGTTTTCCCGCCTCACGCCCACCCGCTACATCGGCGCCGCTGTGCTTTGCGCGCTCGCCTTCGGGGCCCTGTACGCCTACTTCGTGCGCGACGAAACGGGCCAGGCCATCGACCAGCTGGCGTTCAACGGTGCCGAAAACGGCACCACCGGGATGGCCGTCACGCAGCGCCTGCTCGACCTGATTCCCTCCGTGTTGGTGGCCGTCGGCGCCATCGTGAGCGTCGTCATCGCCGTCGTCCGCCGGGCCTGGTTCGCCCTGATCGTGGCGGTCGCCGGTGCAATGGCGGCCGTGGTCACCACGCAGCTACTCAAGAGGGTGGTCCTCACCCGTCCCGACCTCGGCGTGGACGGCTATGTCTCCAACTCATTCCCGTCCGGGCATACGACGGTGGCGGCGGCATCCGCCCTCATGGTGTTCCTCGTGGCCAGCCCGCACACCCGCTGGCTGGCGGGCACGATCGGCGCGGCGGTCGCGGTCGCGGCCGGGGTTTCCACCCTGGTCAGCCTGTGGCACCGGCCCAGCGATGTGATCGCTGCGCTGCTCGTGGTGTCGTTCTGGGGATGCGTCGGGGGCGCGGTGCTCACCCGCTCCGGCGGGCGCCAACGGGCCGCGCGAACGCCCGCCCCGGCGCGGGTGGGATTGCGGTTGCAGACCTGGATCGCCGTGGTGGCGGCGGTCGTGACCGCCGTCGCGGTGGGCATCGGCGCGACCGGCGCGTTCGGGAGCTCGGCGGCACCGCTGGCCTACCTCGGTGCCATCACGGCGATCGTCGCGGTCGGCTTCGTGCTCGCCATCACCGCCACCCATCTCTTCGACAGCCTCCCGTAACCGGTTCGGCCACCGACTCGACGGGGGGTGTGCCCACGCCGTTCCGCGTGTCACACTGGGGCATGGCCGTCACGCTGAGAGCGCTCCAGACTGTTGTACCGCCCACCGTCCTTGTGCAGGAGCAAGTACGGGACATCTTCGCCGCGCAGCCGGGCTTGAGCCGGCTGGCGCAACGGCTGGTGACCGCGTCGTTCAACCTGTCCGGCATCGACACCCGCCACACCGTGATCGACGAGCTCACCCTCGACTCCACGGCCACCGACCCGCAGTTCTTCGATGCGGCCAGCCGGCGGCTCCTGGTGCCCGGCACCCGGGTGCGCAACGAGCTCTACATCGAACAGGCCACCAAGCTGTTCGTGGAGGCCGGCCGGCGCGCCCTCGCCGCCTGCCCTGGCCTCGACCCGGCCGACATCACCCACGTCGTCACGGTCTCGTGCACCGGTTTCTACGCTCCGGGTCCCGACTACATGCTGGTGCGGGCACTGGGGCTGGCGCCGTCCACCCAGCGCTACCACCTCGGCTTCATGGGCTGCTACGCGGCCATGCCGGCGCTGCGCACGGCCAAGCAGTTCGTGGAGGCTGACCCGAACGCCGTGGTGCTCGTGGTGAGCGCCGAACTGTGCTCGCTGCACCTGCGCACCTCGAGCGACCCCGACACCATCGTGGCCTCGTCGTTGTTCTCGGATGGCGCGGCCGCCGGCATCGTGAGTTCCCGCACCCCTGAGCCCGGCGAGGCGGCCCTGGTGCTCGACCACTTCGAGACCGTGATCACCCCCGTCGGCGAGAGCGACATGGCCTGGAAGATCGGCGATGAGGGCTTCGAGATGATCCTGAGTTCCTATGTGCCGCACATCATCGACGAGCACATCGAGTCGGCCCTTGCTCCGCTGTTCGGTCGCGACGAGCGCCTCACCCTGGCCCTCGCCGACGGCGTCCTGGCCGAGGCCGGCGCCGTGACGGCCGGCGCCGACGACGCCGGCGCGACCGGGGCAGCCGCGGGCGGCCGGGTGCTCACGGCACCCGCGCCCGGGTCGCCGCTCAGCACCGCGATCGCGCACTGGGCGATCCACCCCGGCGGGCGGAGCATCCTGGACAAGACCGAAGCGAAGCTCGGGCTGACCGAGGCGCAACTGGTGCCGTCCAGGGAGACGTTGCGCACCAACGGCAACATGTCCAGCGCCACCATCCTGTTCGTGATGAAAGCCATCCTCGACGGTGAGTCCACCGCCGACGGCGACCGGGTCTGCGCGATGGCGTTCGGCCCCGGCCTCACCGTCGAATCCGGCTTGATGACCGTGACGCGCGGCTGAGGCGGTGCTCCCAACGCTTCGGGAACGGGCCGTCGACGCCGTCGAGATCATGGATGATCCTTCCTGCGACCCCGAGAGGTTGCGCCGCACCTACGCGGACTTCCGGCTGGTCAACGCCGTCGTGTCCGGCCTGCGGCACAGCTATCGCCGCGACATCCGGCCGCGGCTGAGCGCGACCCGCCCGCACGCGCTGCTGGACATCGGCTCCGGCGGCGGCGACGTGGCCCGGTCGCTGGCCCGCTGGGCGGCCCGCGACGGCCTGCGCCTGACGGTCACGGCGATCGACCCGGATACCCGCGCCCACGACTTCGCCATCGACCAGCCGCCGCTGCCCGGGCTGCGCTTCCGCCGGGCGCACAGCGGCGACCTGGTGGCCGCGGGGGAGCGCTACGACACGGTGCTCTCCAACCACGTGCTGCACCACCTCGCCGCCGCCGACCTCGGCGCCCTGTTGGCCGACTCCGAACGGCTCAGCCGCGGCCTGGTACTGCACGGCGACATCGAACGGAACCCGCTGGCTTACGCGGCGTTCGGACTGGGCACCTGGCCGTTCTTCCGCGGGTCCTACATCTGCGCCGACGGGCTCACCTCGATCCGGCGCAGCTTTACCTACCCGGAGCTGGCGGCTGCGGCGCCGCCCGGCTGGACAGTGCACCGCGAGCGCCCGTACCGACTGGTGCTCCGGTGGGACGCGCCGGGCGCCGTGGTTGCCGCCCTCCCGGACGGACCGGACGAGGCGGCACGTGCGTGACGTGATCGTGGTGGGCGGTGGCCCGGTCGGCATCGTGCTGGCCTGCCTGCTCGCCGAGCATGGGCTGGACGTGCAGGTGCTCGAACGGCGCACCAAGCCGTCGATGCAGGCGCGGGCGATCGGCATCCACCCGCCGTCGATGCGGGTGCTGCGCCAGGTGGGCGTGGCCGACGAAGTGTTGGCGCGGGCGGTGCGTATCGACGCGGGCAGCGTGCGCTGCGGCGGTCGCACCCTCGGGCGACTCTCGTTCACGCGGATGGCCGGCCGGTTCCCGTTCGTGGTGGCGTTGCCGCAGTACGAGACCGAGGCCGTGCTGCGGGCGCGCTTCCGGCAGCTGAAGCCGGAGGGGCTGCGCTCCGGCGTGCTGGTGGGCACCCTGCAGGACCGGGGCGACCACGTGAACGTGCTGGCGGAGTCCCCGGACCCGGCCCGGCCAGGCGGTGGGGAGCTGCTCGGGATCGCCCGGTACGTGGTGGTGGCGGACGGCGCGCGCGGGCACCTGCGCGAGGCCGCCGGGATCGCGTCCCGCCCGGTCGGCGGCGGCGGCAGCTACCTGATGGCCGACTATCCGGACAGCGGCGAGCACGGCAGCGAGGCGGTGCTGTTCTTCGAGGCGGGCGGAGTCGTCGAATCGTTCCCGCTGCCCAGCGGCCGACGGCGCTGGGTGGCCATGACCCCCAGCCTGATGACGGATGCGCCGATCGAGAAGTTGAGCGCGCTCATCCACGCCCGCACCGGCGTGCAACTGCCGCCGTCGGACGCCCTGCCGAGCTCGTTCTCGGTGCGGCAACGCCTCGCGACGGCGATGGTGAACGGCCGGGTGCTGCTGGTGGGCGACGCGGCGCACGAGATCAGCCCGATCGGCGGCCAGGGCATGAACCTCGGCTGGCTTGACGCCCTGGCGCTCGCGCCGGCGCTCAAGCACGCGCTCGCCCTGCCGATCGAGGCTCGGGCCACCCTCGGCGACTACGACCGAGTGCGCCGCCGCAGTGCCCGCCGCGCCGCCCGGCAGGCCGGCTTCAACATGGCGATGGGCCGCCCGGCGCAGGGCACGCGGCTGCAGCTGCGCAACGCGCTCGTGCGCATCCTGGCCATGCCGCCCCTGAACGGCCTGCTCGCCCGCGCCTTCACGATGCGCTGGCTCTGACGTACCGCGAAAGCGGTCGTGTGGCTACCTCGGCACCGCTGAGGTGACCACGGGGCCGCTTTCGCGAGTTGCGCTCCCGGTGCAGTTGAATGGGAGGGTGACCGCACCCCTGATCGACCTGCTCCGCGCCGACCTCGCCGCCGCCAACTTCTCGGTGACGGCCCTGACCGGGCTGTGGGGCATCGAAGCGGATGCCGCGCTGCACCGCAACCAGCGGGTGCCGGCCCTGCGGGCGCTCACCCGGCTGCGCGCCACCCTCACCGTGCCCGAGCCCAATGTGGCCCTCGCCCAGCTGTTCGTGCTCGGGCTCCCCGTGGCGCGGGCCGAGATCGACGCGGCCCTGCCCACCCTCGGCGTGGCCGGCGCCGAGCAGCTCGGCCTGCTCGGCTCCCACCAGGCGCACGGTGGCACGGAGGAGGACCCGACGCCGCCAGCGGGGCCGGCCCAGGTGCATCCGCTCGTCGACCTGCGCCCGTACAGCTTCGTCGACGCGCACGGCGCCGGCAGCTGGTGGATCACGTCCGACCTCGGCGAGCTGGCGCTGGGGCATCCGCTCGGCGAGAACCACGTGCTCGGCGTCGGCGGTGCATCCCTCACCCTCAGCGCCCTGATGATCCCCAACCCGGTCGACAACGCCCTGGACCTCGGCACCGGCTGCGGCATCCAGGCCCTGCACGCGGCCCGGCACGCCCGCAGGGTGGTCGCCACGGACATCTCCGCCCGCGCCCTCGAGCTCGCCGCGCTCAACGCCCGCCTCAACGGCGTCGACAACATCGAGTTCCGGCTCGGCAGCCTGTTCGACCCCGTGGTGGGAGAACGCTTCGACCACATCATCTCCAACCCGCCCTTCGTGATCACCCCGCGGGTCGAGGGCGTGCCCAGCTACGAGTACCGCGACGGCGGCCTGCTCGGCGACGCCCTGGTGGAGGCCGTGGTGCGCGGCGCCGCCGAGCACCTCACCGACGGCGGTGTCGCCCAGCTGCTGGGCAACTGGGAGTACCACGACGACGCCGACGCCTTCGACCGGCTCACCGGCTGGCTCGAGCGCCCGGCGGCCGCCGACGACGCCCCGCTGGACGCCTGGATCATCGAGCGGGAGGTGCAGCCGCCCACCGGGTACGCCGAAACCTGGATCCGCGACGGCGGCACCCGCCCGGACACCCCCGACTTCGACCGGCTCTACGGCGCCTGGCTCGACGACTTCGAGGCCCGCGGGGTGAGCCAGGTCGGCTTCGGCTACATGCTGCTGCGCCGCAGCCCGACGGATGCCCGTGGCCGCCGTCCGGCCCCGCCGCGCGCGCGGCTGCTGCGCCTTGAGCGCCTGCCGGAGGCGCTCGGCCACAACGCCGCCGGGATCGGCAGCCACCTCGCCGACTGCCTGACCGCGCACGACTGGCACGCCGGGCTGGATGACGCGGCCCTGGCCCGCGCCACGCTCACCGTGGCCTCCGACGTCACCGAGGAACGGCACTTCTGGCCCGGCCAGGAGGACCCGACCCTGATGACCCTGCACCAGGGCGGCGGCTTCGGCCGGTCGGTGCCGCTGGACACCGCCCAGGCCGCGCTGATCGGCGCCTGCGACGGGGAACTGCCGGTGGGCGCCATCATCGACGCGATCGCCCAGCTGCTGGGCGCCGACGCGGACGCCCTCCGCGCCGAGCTGCTGCCGCGGGTGCGCGCGCTGCTCGACGACGGGTTCCTGGAGCCGCCGGCCGCCGGCTCTGCCGCCTGAGCCGCATCCGCCTAACTGTTGCCGATACGGACAATTGGACCCGGCACACCGGGTGCACATGTCCGCACGGGCAACAGTTGCGCCCGGGAGCCGGTGGCCGCGCGCTGAGGTAGCGTGAGTGGTACCACTTCGAGGGGCCGAGAGGAGTGCGTCACCTGACGCGAGTGCAGCAATGAAACGTCGGACTTTCCTGATCGGCTCCCTCTCCGGGTTGTCCGTGCTCGCGCTCAGCAGCTGCGTGCCCGAGGCCCCCACCCCGACGGGCACGCCCACCCCGACCAGCACGCCCGCGCCGTCCCTGGTGCCGCAGCCGGCCGGCATGCTCCGCAGTTCCTGGTCCGAGGACCCGTTCGCCCGCGGCTCCTACAGTTTCGCCGCGGTCTCCTCGACGCCGCAGCAGCGTGAGGACCTCGCCGAACCCATCCTTGACCGGCTCTTCCTGGCCGGCGAGGCGGTCTCGGCCGACGCCCCCGGCACCGTGCAGGGCGCCCGCGGCTCCGGGCAGCGGGCCGCAAGGGCGTTGGTAGACCTCGCCGAGCCCGGGGAGCAGATCGCCGTGATCGGCGCCGGCATCGCCGGCCTCGCCGCCGCACGCCAGCTCGCCGACGACGGCTTCACCGTCATGGTGATCGAGGCCCGCGACCGGCTGGGCGGCCGCATCGAGACCGTCGCGAACGACTCCTGGCCGATCCCCGTCGAGCTCGGCCCGTCATTCATCGTCTCCGCCAGCACGAACTCCCTCGACGAGGAGCTCACCGGACTCGAGGTCTCGCACACCGAGTTCCTACCCGTGCCCGAGGTGCGCACCCCGGCCGGCGCCGTCACCGAGGTCTCCACGGTCGGCACCGACGCCGTGACCGAGGCGCTGGCCTGGGCCGCGGAGCAGGCGCAGGACACCGCCCTGGCCAAGGCGCTCGTCGCCACTGGGTCGGCCGAGCTCTCGATGACGGATGGCGACGCCGGCGTCTCGGACGCCGACTGGCTGGACTACCAGCTCGCCACCGCCACCACGCTGGAGACCGGTGCGCCGACCGACGAGATGTCCAGCTGGTACGCCCCGGAGCCGGCCACAACGGTCGCCGACGACACCCGCATCGTCCTCGGCGGCTACAGCACCCTGGTCGACGATGTCGCGACGGACCTCGAGGTGCTCTACTCCAGCGTGGTCACCCGGATCGGGTACACCGAGACATCCGTGAGCCTGCGCCTGGGCACGGGGGAGTCACTCACCGTCGACCGCGCCATCGTGACGGTGCCGCTGGGCGTGCTGCAGGGTGATGTGATCGAGTTCGTACCGGCCTTGCCGTTCGCCCATCGCGGCGCGATCGCTGCCCTGGGCATGGGCACGCTCGACAAGGTCTGGCTGCGCTTCGACGAACCGTTCTGGGACACCGAGGCGGTGCTGTGGACCACCGTCGGCGACGACACCCTCGACTTCCGGGTCTGGGTGAACATGATGCCGCTGACCAACGAGCCGATTCTGGTGGGCTTCGTCAGCGGCGAGCACGCCCTGGCCCTGGCGGCGGTGGACGACACCGCGGTCACCGACGCCGCCCTGCGCAGCCTGGAGCCATTCGCGGTGCTCGCCACCGCCACCCCCGCGCCCTGACCGCGCCGTCCGCGGCCAAGATCCGGGGTGGGGTTCGCACCGCAACGGATTAACGAGCAAAATTCAGAAACCCGGTGTAACTTCTTCGAAGCGTCTAGGCGGTGACGGGGCCGCCCAACTCAGGGACACCCTTCGGGGTCGATCCAGACGTTGCCTGACCGGTCGTGCCGACGGAGTCCAGTCGGGGTACAGTTCCTCCGCCGTCGGCCTCCGGGTGTGGTCGCGATCCCGCTGTCCCAGTTGAACCGCGGCCAATTTCTCTCCTGATTGACCGTGTGAACCATGTACATCCTGACAAATCTCGATTCCGTATCACTCCTCGATTTTGATGCCAACCTGCCCTGTGAGGGCAGCCACCATCACCGCAGCCTCAGCGGCCACGCGGCCACCGAGCCGGGCGCATTCATGGTGATCTCACCGTGCTGCGGGCCCAAAGTTATCCAGTGCTCGCCCCGGGTCTCGGCCATGCAGGCCTCCGGCGTGCTCTACTGCGGCACCTGCGAGTCCGAGCACCTCACCAGCCAGTACACCTTCGTGCCCGTGGAGTAACCGGGCCGAACCGCCGGCCGGGCCGGCCGACCGCCGCATCCGCTCAGTTCGGCACCGAGCCGCCGGCGCCGCGCGACTGCGGTCGCCAGCTCAGCCGGGACGTCGCGACCAGCAGCGCGGCGATGCCCAGGAACAGGACCACCGCCACCAGGCAGTACAGGGCGGTCTCGAGTGGTCCGCTGACCTGCGCCGGATCGAGGAAGAAGTACGGGTACCAGCCCACCATCGACCCGCGGACCAGCGTGAAGATGCCCCACGCGAGCGGGTAGGGGAGGATCCAGGGCAGGAAGCGCCAGGACAGCCGGGCCTTGCCGGTGTCGGTGAGCCAGTCCAGCAGGGCGATCGACGGGATGTAGAAGTGCAGCACCTGGCTCGGCCAGGGCACGTCGATCGTGTAGTCCCGGGACGAGGACTGGATGACGATGGTGAGGAACACGATGCCGGAGACCAGGATGTAGGTGGTCACCAAGGCCCGGAACACATCCAGCCACTGCGGATCCCGCTCTCGCCGGAACGCGACGATCGCCCCGAGCACGAACGCCACCACCCCCGCGATGGCGCTCTGCACCGTGAAATAGGTGAACACGTTGTACGCCGAGAAGGCGGGGAACAGCAGCACATACTCGTAGTTGCCGATGAGCCCGACGATGCCGGCCGCCGCGAGCAGCAGGCGCCCGACGCCGTACCCGTCCCGCAGCGTGAAGCGTCCGCGCGCGCGCAACGGCTCACGCGCCTGAGATTCCACCCGCGGTCGGGAGGCTTCGCGCACCGTCGGTCCAGTCCGGTCGGGACCGGATGCCTGCGCGCCCATACTCCCACGGTACGCCAGGCAGCTCGGGGTGCGATCCACCGCAAGCCCGCAGCGCCCGCTCGGCGGCCGGCGCCCGCGCTCGGAGGTGCAGGTCAGAGGCGGATGCTGAAGCTCGCCTCGCCGTGTTCGGCCAGGTCGGTCACCTGCACCGACTGCACCTTCGCCGAACGCGGTCCCGTGTGCAGCCAGGCCAGCATCCGCTCGACGGCGGCGTCATCACCCTCGATCTCGGCCTCCACCGCCCCGTCCGACCGGTTGCGCACGAAGCCTCCCACCCCGAGGGTGCTGGCCTGCGCTTCGGTGTAATACCGAAACCCGACGCCCTGAACCATCCCGTTGACGATCACCCGTTTGCGACTCACGTCCCCATTGTGTGCGCCCGCCGCCGCCCCGACAACCCCGGGCCCGAGCTGCCGTTGGCCGCTTTCGCGGCTGGGGAGCGCGCTAACGTAGGGGAATGACCGACCAGACCCGACGCGGCATCCTGGTCACCGGCGCCTCCGGCACCGTGGGGCAGGCCGTGGTGGCTGCCCTCACGGCGGCGGGCGAAACCGTGGTCGCCGGGATGCGGGACCCGCGCGCCTGGCTCGCCGAGGGCGCCCGGCGCGCCAGCGGCACCGCGGCCG
>NZ_JAODBG010000086.1 GCF_025463825.1 Cryobacterium sp. | reverse complement strand
TCGCGACGCTCCCCGCATACCTGAACGCCATCGCGTCCAAGGGCGTGCACGTCGTCACCGTGAACGACTACCTCGCGAGCTACCAGTCCGAGCTGATGGGCCGCGTCTTCCGCGCCCTCGGGATGACGACGGGCGTCATCCTCGCCGGTCAGACTCCGGAGGAGCGTCGGCATCAGTACGCGGCCGACATCACCTACGGCACGAACAACGAGTTCGGCTTCGACTACCTGCGCGACAACATGGCCTGGCAGGCCACCGACATGGTGCAGCGCGGTCACTACTTCGCCATCGTCGACGAGGTCGACTCGATCCTCATCGACGAGGCCCGCACCCCGCTGATCATCTCCGGCCCGGCGTCGGGCGAGGCGAACCGCTGGTTCACCGAGTTCGCCAGCCTGGCCAAGCGCCTCGTCGTCGACGAGGACTTCGAGGTGGACGAGAAGAAGCGCACCGTCGGTGTGCTCGAGCCCGGCATCGAAAAGGTCGAGGACTACCTCGGCATCGACAACCTCTACGAGTCGGCGAACACCCCGCTGATCTCGTTCCTGAACAACGCCATCAAGGCCAACGCCCTGTTCAAGAAGGACAAGGACTACGTCGTGATGAACGGCGAGGTGCTCATCGTCGACGAGCACACCGGCCGCATCCTGATGGGCCGCCGCTACAACGAGGGCATCCACCAGGCCATCGAGGCCAAGGAGGGTGTCGCGGTCAAGGCGGAGAACCAGACCCTGGCCACCGTGACACTGCAGAACTACTTCCGCCTGTACTCGAAGATCTCCGGCATGACCGGTACCGCCGAGACCGAGGCGGCCGAGTTCATGAGCACCTACAAGCTCGGCGTCGTCGCGATCCCCACGAACCGGCCGATGCAGCGCATCGACCAGTCCGACCTGATCTACAAGAACGAGGAAGCCAAGTTCGGCCAGGTCGTCGAAGACATCGTCGAACGCCACGAAAAGGGCCAGCCGGTCCTGGTCGGCACCACGAGCGTCGAGAAAAGCGAGTACCTTTCCCGCCTGCTGGCGAAGAAGGGCGTGCGCCACGAGGTCCTCAACGCGAAGAACCACGCCCGCGAGGCCGCCATCGTCGCGCAGGCCGGCCGGCTCGGCTCCGTCACGGTCGCCACCAACATGGCCGGCCGTGGCACCGACGTGATGCTCGGCGGCAACGCCGAATTCCTCGCTGTCGCCGCGATGAACGCCAAGGGCCTGAGCCCGGTGGAGACCCCGGACGAGTACGAAAAGGAATGGGACGACGTCTTCGCCGCCGTCAAGGCCGAGGTCACCACCGAAGCCGAGAAGGTCATCGAGGCCGGCGGCCTGTATGTGCTCGGCACCGAGCGCCACGAGTCCCGCCGCATCGACAACCAGCTGCGCGGCCGCAGCGGACGTCAGGGCGACCCGGGGGAGAGCCGGTTCTACCTGTCCCTCACCGACGACCTGATGCGCCTGTTCAACGCCGGCGCTGCCGAGAGCCTGATGGGCCGCCAGGGCGTGCCGGACGACATGGCGATCGAGTCCAAGGTCGTCAGCCGCGCCATCCGCAGCGCCCAGTCACAGGTCGAGGGACGCAACGCCGAGATCCGCAAGAACGTCCTCAAGTACGACGACGTCCTCAACCGCCAGCGTGAAGCGATCTACGGCGACCGCCGGCACATCCTCGAGGGCGACGACCTGCACGAGCGCACCCAGCACTTCCTGGAAGACGTCATCGACGAGGTCCTCGACGTGCACACCGGCGAGGGCAACGGCGACGACTGGGACTTCGACGCCCTGTGGACCGAACTGAAGACCCTGTACCCGGTGGGCCTGACCATCGACGAGGTCATCTCCGAAGCGGGCAACAAGGGCAAGATCAACCGGGACTTCATGCGCCGGGAGATCATCTCCGACGCCAAGGTCGCCTACGCCCGGCGCGAGGAGTCGCTCGGCTCACCCGCCATGCGCGAGCTCGAACGTCGTGTCGTGCTCTCGGTCATCGACCGCCGCTGGCGCGAGCACCTCTACGAAATGGACTACCTCAAGGACGGCATCGGCCTGCGCGCCATGGCGCAGCGCGACCCGCTCGTCGAATACCAGCGCGAGGGCTTCGCGATGTTCCAGCAGATGATGGGCCAGATCCGCGAAGAAACCGTCGGCTTCCTGTTCAACCTGGAGGTCGAGGTGTCCCAGGGCGCCGGCGCCGTGGACGCCCCCGTGGTGGCCGCCAAGGGCCTGACCCCGCCGCCGGAATCCGCCAGCGGCAAGTTGAGCTACACCGCGCCGAGCGACTCCGGCGGAGTCGAGGTGCGCAACCAGCGCGGCCAGATCCAGCAGGCCGCCACCGACCGTGCCCGCAAGGCCGCCGTCACGGCGACGGCCGACGAAACCGCCGCACCGGCCGGCCCGCCCCAGCGCGGCGCCTTCGGCCAGCGCGCGGCCGCGGATGCACCGGCACCGGTGAATCGCGCCGAGCGTCGCAGCCAGGACAAGAAGAAGTAGCCGGCGCCCCTACTGTTCCCAGTGCGGACGATTGCGCCCGGTGTGCCGGACGCATTTGTCTGCATGGGCAACAGTTGCGCGGCCGGCGGGTCGTCAGAGGACGTTGATGGCGCTGGCCCGCCAGCGGTTGTCGAGTCCCTCGAGGCGGATGGCCACCGCCCGCACCCGCACCTTGCTGTGCACGATGACCACCGCCTCGATGATGCCGTCCCTGGGCTCGTTGATCGTCACCCGGCCGATCGTGATGGTGGGGCGTTGCGCGCGCTGGCCCTTCACCGCGCGAGCCCTGGCCGACAGCACCACCCGTTTGAGCAGGTGCCGGTAGACGTCGTCGCTGACCCACCGCGCCAGCTGGTCGAGTTCCCTGGCCCCGGCCAGCACCTCGATCACACAGCGGGTCAGGTTGATCAACAGTGGCTCCGGATCGGGCAGGACGCTGCGCGAACTGGGCTGCTGGCCGAAGAAGTCATCGGCGATGAAGCCCTCCGCCGCCTCCCGTTCCGCAGGGCCGGCCGTACCTCCCGGCGGCGTGGGCGGGCTCGGAGCCTTCGCCTGCGGCGGGCGGCGGCCGGGCGGGTCGGCAAGTGGATCGCTCATGGGTCTCCCAAATGGTGGATCCGTGGTGCGACGAGGAGGATGGGTAGCGCTTTGGCCGACACTCAAGCACCCGGGATGGCGCCTGTCTAGGCTTTGCGAGGGGCTGTGGATAACGTCAGCGTGCTGCGAGCGGGCCGACTACCGTCGGGGTGTGCGCTGGGACAACCTGTTTGATGACCTCGAAGGTCAGCTCGAGAACGAGCTGAACGCCGAGGACCTCGACCTGCGCGCGGAGGAAGAGCGGCTCCGCCTGGGCCGGCTCTCGTTGCGTCAGCGGCTCACCGCGGTCAGCGGCGGCCCCGCCCGTCATCCCGAGGTCCTGCGGATCCTGCTCGTCGGCGGCCAGACGATCACGGTGCGCACGACGACCCTCGGCCGGGACTGGCTGGCGGCCGACCTTCTGGACGCGGGGACCGGGGAACCGCAGTGCCTCGTGCCCTTCACGGCCATCGCAGGCGTGATCCTCTCGCCGGATCAGGTGGGGCTGTCGCTGGAGCCGGAAACGGAGGCGACCGGCCGGCTCGTGGACCGGATCGGCTTGCCGTTCGTGTTGCGTGACCTGTGCCGGCGCCGGAAGTTGCTGGAGGTCCAGACGAGTCTGGGCCTGGTCACCGGCACCATCGACAGGGTGGGACGTGACCACCTCGACCTCGCGGTGCACGCCAGGGGAACGGTGCGGCGGGCAAAGGAGGTGCGGCAGTTCCGCATCATCCCGCTCGCTGAGATCCACCTCATCCGGCTCGACTGAGCCGCATCTACCCGGGCTGATCACCCTCAGAGGGTGTCCCGGGGCGCAGGATCCGGCCCTCGGACAATTCGGGGATGTTCCCGAAGTCGGATTGCTCCCAGAGTGAGAGCCGGCGCGCTTCTTCGTATTTCGCCTCGATGTACGACTCCAGCACTAGCCGCTCGACCCGCCAGGCGCCGGTGGCGCCGATCCGGATGGCAGGAAGCTCCCCGGTGCGGACCAGGTCGAGGGCAGCCGCAACGGACACGTTCAGGATCTGGGCGGTATCGGCGAGGGTCAGGAAGCGGCCGACGGACGCGGAGGAGACGGGATCGCTCATGCCACGATTATCCGTCCTGCCGCGCCGGTGCGCACCGTGCCGCCGCGAGCTGTGGATAACTTCAGCGCGGCCGGCGCGCGCCCGTAACGATGGAAGCCAGGACCATCGAGCGACCGGGTCGGTCGGTCGGACATCATCAACGCGCGACGGAAGGGGAGCCCCCAATGAAGCGACGACCCAGGACCGGTTCCGGCCGGCAACCGGCGACAGCGCGCACCCGCACCCGCTTCTGGGTCGACCCCCGGTTCGCCCTCGGTCTGGTGCTCGTCGTCGTGTCCATCGTCGGGGTGAGCCTGGTGGTGGCCGGCAGCGACCGGACCGTCGCCGTGTACGCGGCCAGGGGACCGCTGGCCGTCGGCGACAGCCTCGACGCCGCCGACCTGGTGGAGACCAGGGTGACCCTGGGGGCAGCCGACCGGCTCTATCTCACCCCGGCACGGCTCCCCGCCGCGGGGCTGGTCGTCACCCGCACCATCACGGCAGGGGAACTCATCCCGGCCTCCGCCGTCGGTACCCACGCGGGTGAGGCGGTCACCAGCATCGTGCTCGACCTGCGCGGGCGGCTCTCCGGTGCTCTGACGGCCGGCTCGGTTGTCGACGTGTGGTCGTCGGCACCGACGGAGGACGGCGGCTTCGGACCGCCGGCCGTCCTGGTCGGGGGAGCAGCGATCGTACGGATTCTGGAGCCGACGGGACTCATCCAGTCCGACGGCGCCAAGGCCGTGGAGGTGCTGGTGCCCAAAGACAGGGTCGCCACGGTGCTGGAGGCCGTGGCGAACGAGGAGGCGGTCTCCCTGATCGCCGTGAACAGCCCGATCGGGGACGACCGATGACCCTGCTCGCCCTCGCGCTGGACCGGGACACCGAAGACCGGCTGCTCGCCGACATCGTCGAGCACGGTCATGTCATCGTCGCCCGGCCGGCGAACGTGCGGGAACTGCTCGCCGCGATCGATCGGCACACCCCCGAGGCGCTGATCGTCGGGGCCACGCCCGGCACCCTGACCGCGGAACTGCTGGCGGCCAGCGATTCCGCCGGCATCCGGGTCGTCGCACTCGCCGCCACCGACCAGGAACGCCGTTACGTGGCCGGGCTGGGGCTGCACGAGGTCGTCGACGCCGACGCCGACTGGCCGGACATCGAAGCCGTCCTGATGTCCGGCGGCGCGGTGCCGCTGCGCATCGACGACGCCCCGGTCCCGGAGCCGGACCCTGCCGGCCCGGCACCGCTGCCCGCGCATGCAGAGGCCCGCCGGCGACGGTCCCGGCACCGCACCGACCCCGCCGGGCCCGCGGACTCCAGCGGGCCGGTCGAGGCCGCCGGGGCCCCGGCCGGCGACGATGACGCGAGCACCGCGGGCCTAACCGGCAGCGGCACGGTGATCGCCGTGTGGGGGCCTGCCGGAGCACCGGGACGCACCACCCTGGCCATCAACATCGCGGCGGAGATCGCCGCCGTCGGCCATACCGTCGTACTCGCCGACATCGACACCTACAGCGGGTCCATCGCACCCAGCCTCGGCCTGCTCGACGAGGCGCCCGGGTTTGCCGCTGCGTGCCGGCTGGCCGGCTCCGGCGCGCTCACCCGCGCCGAATTCGAACGAATCGCTCATCGCTACAACTCACCGCGGGGGGCCTTCTGGGTGCTCACCGGCATCGGGCAACCATCACGCTGGCCCGAGCTCTCGGCAGAGCGCGTGGGCGGCGCGATCCAGTCGCTCCGACGCTGGGCGGACTACGTCGTGCTCGACACCGGGTTCAGCCTGGAGAGCGATGAGGAGATCTCCAGCGACCTCTTCGCCCCGCGCCGCAACGCCGCCACCCTTGCCGCGCTCGCATCCGCGGACCGGATCGTGGCCTGCGGCCTGGCCGATCCCGTCGGCATGGCCCGGTTCCTGCGGGCCTGGGCCGACCTCACCGAGGTGATCACCACCCACCGGGTGCACGTGGTGATGAACCGGGTACGCGGCAGCGCCGTCGGCCTCGGCGCCGCCAACCAGGTAACCAACGCGCTGCGCCGGTTCGGCGGCATCGACGCGGCAGCCCTGGTGCCGCACGACCAGGCCGGACTGGACGCGGCCGTGTTGACGGGGCGCACGCTGCGGGATGCTGCGCCCCGCTCGCCGGCCCGACTCGGGATCCTGCGGCTGGTACACGACGAACTGCTGCCGGCCCCTGACCCCGACCCGGTGGCCCGGCGGTGGCCATGGCGGCGGGCGGCCCGCTGGCGTGGACCGGTGTCCGCGACCTAGACGGCGGTGACCGGAATGGCGGTGACGGCGCCGTCGGACCCGACGAGCAGCACCACGCGCTCGCCGGCGGCTCCGGCCAGCACCTCGACCACCGCGCCGGGCGCCGGCAGCACCGTGACCCCGTCGGTGCGTGGCCAGTACACGACCCGGGCACCGGTGAGGTCCCGCAGGTGCGCCACGACGGGCTCGCCGCCCGGTCCCATGATCAGGACCAGCTCGGTGATGGCCGGCGCGGCGCCTGCCGGTGGCGGCGGTTCGGCGACGGCCGCTGCCCGGTCCCCGCGCCAGACGCTGAAGTGGTATCCCGCCACAAGGCCCGTCGCCACGAGCAGGCCGAGGGGAGCGCGGATGCCCTTCAGCAGGCCGGCGTCGCCGCTGAGCACGGTATCGAACAGGCGGAATCCGATGACGAGCAGGGTGATCAGGGCGACGACGGCGCTGATGCCGAACACCACGACGAGGTACACGCTGCGGCCCGCGGTGCGCCGCCGCTGCGGTGCCTGTGCGGTGCCCGGTCGCCAGGAGACCCACCACAGTGGCCCGCCGACCAGCACTGAGCTGATCCCGCCGAGCAGCAGGGTGCGCGGGTCGGTGTCGCCGGCGAGCGGCGAGGTCAGGGCGGCCAGGAGGGCGTTCACGATGACGCCGATGCCGGTGGCCGCGGCGACCAGGGCGATACCGCTGGTGGCCAGGCTGCCCGCGTCCCGCACCGGCGCGGGGCGGTGGCGGAGCGCGCCGCGGTGGTACACCCAGACCAGGCTGCCCACGATCGCGGCGGAAACCGCCAGGCCGAGCGGTTCGACGAGCTCCGGCACCGGGTCGGCGCGGTCCGCGGCGAGGCGAAGCAGGACGAACAGGGTGGTTCCCGTGCCGGCCAGGGCCAGCAGGCAGCCGCCGAGGATGCCGACGCCGACCAGCGCCACCGCGGCGAGGGCCATGGCCGCGTCCTTGCCGCCCTCGTGCCGCCAGTGCCACCCCCAGACCAGAGCTCCGCCCGCGGCCCAGATCAGAGCCTGCCCGGCGCTGACCCACCAGGGGTCACCGGCCACGGCATCCGCCCCGCCGGAGATGGCGGTGTCGAGGAGCACCGTGAGCGCCCGGACCAGGCCACCGACGCCGAGCACCAGTCCGAAGACGCCACCGAGGACGGCGGCGCTGCCGGGCAGCCGGCCGGGTTGCCGGGCACTGTGCCTCAGCACGAACCGGTGACCAGCCCAGACGGCGGCCCAGACCAGGCCGGTCGATGCAGCCGCGGCGAACTCGTCCCCGGTCACGGCGGCAGCGGCGGCCGTGAAGAGCGCGGAAGCGGCGACGACAACCGCCACCGTCACCATGCCCACCAGGTACAGCGCCCACGCCAGCGAACCGCGCTCGGGCAGGTCGGCCAGGCGGCGCCAGGCGAACCAGCCCAGGAGCACGGCCAGCGGTCCACCGATCAGGGTGAACGTGAGTGCGACGGCCAGGCCACCGGTGCCGGAGGAGGCGATCGTGGTGCCCGCGGCGAGGTCGACCAGCCGGTACAACAGGTCGCTGAGGCCGTTCGCGACCAGCACGACCAGGATGAACAGGATCGTGTAGACGACGACCCGGCGGACGACCCTGGCGGCGGCGGAGAGGGTCGGGGCAGGAGCGAGACTCACGGAATGTCCTTCTCGGCAGCGGGGCCCACGGCCAGTTGCCACGAAGCCTGCTCGATCCGCCAGGCATCGTCGACCTTCAGCAGGTCGAAGACGTCGTCGGACCGGTACTCGTTCGGCCCGAACGGGCCGCCGTCATAGGAGGTGGTGAGGGTGACGCGCACGTCGGCGCTGGTGTCCCGCTCAGTGGTGCCGACAAGGGTGACTCGGATGTCCTCGGTGATCGACGGCGACTGGCCGTCACAGTCGCTCAGGGCATCCTCGGTGAGGTACCCGGCCGCCAGGTCCTCGTCGCCGGCGAGCACCGCCGCCGAGTAACGCTGCACCACCCCGCCCGGCGTGCCAGCGTCCAGCGGCGTCGGCCGGCCCCTGGTGAAGACCACGATGAGGGCGACGATCACCACCACCCCGAGCACAGCGAGGACGACCAGCACGGCAGGATCACGCCGGCGGAGAGGGGCAGACGCGGGGGAGCTCATCTGCCGAGCATGCCGCATCCGGTCGCCGGGCACCAGCAAGGCAGCGCCCAGTAGGCTATTCACGTGTCGACGCTCAGTGATCTCGTACGTGCCCAGGGCCGCAACAATGCGGAGGACGTGGACTGGCTGCATATGCTCGTCGCCGACGGCCAGTTGCTGGCCGACCTCGCCTTCGCCGATATCGTCGTCTGGGTGCCCACGGTTGGCGGCAGCTTCGTCGCCGTCGCGCACGCCCGGCCGTCCAGTGCCGCCACGTTGTTCTACCGGGACTTCGTGGGGCAGGACATCAAGGCGGAGTGGCGCAAGCAGGTGACCGAGGCCTTCGACACGGCCAAGATCATCGACACCACCGCACCGGACTGGTACGAGGAGACCCCCACCAGGGTGCGCGCGATCCCGGTGCGCCGCCGGATCAGCGCCAGCGGTGCCGAGATCACCCCGGAGCCCATTGCCGTGCTCACCCGGCACACCAACCTCAGCGAGACCCGCACGCCCGGCCGCCAGGAACTAACCTTCAACGACTGCGCCAACGACCTGTTCGCGATGATCGCCTCCGGTGATTTCCCCGACCTTGGCGCCCCGACCGGCCCCCGCCGCGGCGCTCCCCGGGCCTCCGACGGTCTGATCCGGCTGGACCTCGACGGCGTCACCACGTTCGCCAGCCCGAACGCGCTGTCGGCGTTCAACCGGATGGGCTTCGCCGACGAACTCGAGGGCGAATCCCTCGCGGAGGTCACGACCAGCCTGCTCACCGGCAAGGCCGTCGTCGATGAGTCCCTGCCCCTCGTCGTGACCGGCCGGGCGCCCTGGCGTACCGACATCGAGTCCCGCGGGGTGACGGTGTCGCTGCGCGCGATCCCGATCCGCAACCGCGGCGAACGGATCGGCGCCATCGTGCTGTCCCGGGACGTCACGGAGCTGCGGCACCAGGAGCGCGAGCTGATCACCAAGGATGCCACCATCCGCGAAATTCACCACCGGGTGAAGAACAACCTGCAGACGGTGGCCTCGCTGTTGCGGATCCAGGCCCGCCGCACCCACTCGGACACCGCCCGTGAGGCCCTCAACCAGGCCATGCGCCGGGTCGCGGCCATCGCCGTCGTGCACGACACGCTGTCCTCCGGACTCAGCCAGAACGTGGACTTCGACACCGTCTTCGACCGGGTGCTGCTGCTCATCGCCGAGGTGGCGTCGGCGCACAACACGACCGCGCATCCGACGTCGTCCGGCAGCTTCGGTATCCTGCCCAGCGCCTACGCGACCCCGCTCGCCCTCGCGCTGACCGAGCTGGTGACCAACGCCGTCGAGCACGGACTCGCGGGCCGGGAGGGCGAAGTCGCCATCGAGGCCGAACGCAACGACGAGACGCTCACCGTCCGTGTGCGCGACAACGGTTCGGGCATGCCGGAGGGCAAGGTCGGGTCGGGACTGGGCACCCAGATCGTGCGCACGCTGATCCAGGGCGAGCTCAGCGGCACCATCGACTGGCACACCATGATGGACAGCGGAACCGAGGTCACCATCGAGATCCCGCTGCGTTTCATGAAGTTCGACTGATACCGGCCTCGTCTCCGGCCACACAGCAAAACGGGCGGGCAGCCGAGGCTGCCCGCCCGTTTCGGGCTTGAGCGGGCGGTGCTTAGGAGGCGCGGCGGGCGCGGGCGGCGCGGCGCTTGAGCGCACGGCGCTCGTCTTCGCTGAGCCCTCCCCAGACGCCCGAGTCCTGACCGGTCTCCAGGGCGTACTGGAGGCAAACCTCGGTCACATTGCAGCGGGCGCACACGGACTTGGCCTTTTCGATCTGGTCGACTGCGGGACCAGTGTTACCAACCGGGAAGAAGAGTTCCGGGTCAGCGGTGAGGCAGGCAGCTTTATCGCGCCAGTCCATAGGGGTGCTCCTTTATTGCGGGGGGTGCCTGGCCGATCGGCCGAAGATGCGGGGAAGCCTCGGTTTCAGGAAGGTCGGATCTGCAGTGGGAGATCCGCTCACTACCCTGTGAGCGTGAACCGGGCTTCAAATATCGTTGCATAATAGGGGTGTCAAATCAATAGTTTCGTATGGGATATCGCTGTGAGCCAACCGTTCGACCCCGGCCAGGACGGCCCGCAGGGGCCCCGGCGCGGGCGACGATCCCGGGCTCACGCCCTTCTCGTGCTGGTGTTGGGCGCCGAGGCGGCTCTGCTCTGGGCCGTCGTCGTCTGGCTGATCCTCGAGCTGCTCACCGACCAGCCCACCTCCTTCGCGAGCGCCCTGGCCATCCTGGTGATCGCGCTCATCGCGGCGGCCTGGGTGACCACCATCACCGTCGCCACCCTCCGCGGGCGATCCTGGATCCGGGCGGCGGCGGTGACCTGGCAGCTGGTGCAGGTCTTCATCGCCATCGGCTGCTTCCAGGGCCTCTACGCCCGGCCTGACCTGGGCTGGGCTCTGCTGGTGCCGTCGGTGCTGGTCGTGGTGCTGCTCTTCACCCGCAGCGTGGTCGAGGCAACCAGCACCCGAGAGCCGTAGCTAGAGACCGAGCTTCTTGCGCAGGCTCGCGACGTGCCCGGTGGCCTTGACGTTGTAGAGCGCCAGCGTCACGACGCCGGCCTCATCGAGCACGAACGTGGAGCGCAGCACCCCGGTGACGACCTTGCCGTAGAGGTTCTTCTCGCCCCACGCGCCGTAGGCGTGATGCACGGTGAGGTCCTCGTCGCTGAGCAGCGGGAAGGTGAGGTGGTCGTTCGCGGCGAACTCGGCCAGCTTGGCCTGGTTGTCCTTGGACAGGCCGAGCACCTGGTAGCCGGCGGCAGCGAGGGAGCCGAGGTTGTCCCGGAAGTCGCAAGCCTGCGTGGTGCAGCCGGGCGTCATGGCGGCGGGGTAGAAGTACACCACGACCTTCCGGCCGTGGTAATCGGCCAGAGTGACGGTCTTGCCGTCCTGGTCGGTGAGGGTGAAGTCTGGTGCTGTGTCGCCGGCTGCAAGCCGTGTGGAATCCGTCATGGAATCAACGGTACCGGTCAGCACTCACCCGGGCGATGCGCCGGCGCTGCCGCGAACGTCTCCAGCAGCCGCTGGAGGGAGTCCAGGCGGGCCTTGCCGGTCTCGCCCAGGGTTCCGGCGGCGACGGCCTCGTTGATCGCGCAGTCGGGCGAGGAAGGCAGGTGCGTACAGCCGCGCGGGCAGTTCTCCGCGATGGTGGCCAGGTCGGTGAAGGCCCGAAGGATGTTATCGGTGTTGATGTGGCCCAGGCCGAAGGAGCGCACCCCGGGGGTGTCGATCACCCAGCCGCGCCCGGAATCCGTCTCGAGGCGCAGCGAGATGGTCGACGACGAGGTGTGCCGGCCGCGGCCGGTGACGGTGTTCACGACGCCGACAGCGCGGTGCGCGTCGGGGACGAGCGCGTTCACGAGGGTGGACTTGCCCACGCCGGAGTGGCCGACGAACACGGTGTCGTGGCCGATCAGCGCCGCGGAGATCTCCGCAAGCGGCATGGCGTCGTCCCGGCTCTGGAACACGGGCAGGTCGAGGCCGGCGAAGTTGCTCAGGAACTCGGCCGGGTCGGCGAGGTCGGTCTTGGTGATGCAGAGGATGGGGGAGACGCCCGCGTCATAGGCGGCGACGAGGTACCGGTCGACGAGGCGGATGCGCGGCTCCGGGTTCGCGGCGGCGACCACGATGAGCATTTGGTCGGCGTTGGCGACGATGACGCGTTCCACCGCGTCGGTATCGTCGGCGCTGCGGCGCAGCAGGGTGTCCCGGCGCACGATGCGCACGATGCGCGACAGGCTGCCCTCGGCTCCGGTGGTGTCGCCGACGATGTCGACGCGGTCACCGGTGACGACGGCGTGCTTGCGCAGCTCGCTGGCGCGGGCGGCCGTGACCTGGCGTTCGGTGGGTTCGTTCTCGTCGAGCATCACCGTGTACCGGCCGCGGTCGACCGAGAGGATGCGCCCGGTCAGGGCGTCCCCGTGCTCCGGCCGGGTCTTGGTACGCGGCTTGGTGCCCTTGCGGCCCGGGCGGATGCGCACCGTGGATTCGTCGTACTCCTCAGGCTCATCGTCCTCCGGCGTGGACCACCAGGTCACTTCGTGCCCGTCACTTGGTATCCGGTCCGGCCATGAGGCCGTGCCACAGTTCGGCGAACTGGGGGAGGGTCTTCGCGGTCGTGCCGATGTTCTCGATTTCCACGCCGGGCACGACGAGGCCCAGGAGGGCGCCGGTGGTGGCCATCCGGTGATCGTCGTAACTGTGCCAGGTGCCGCCGTGCAGCGGGCGCGGTTCGATGGCGAGCCCGTCGGGCAGCTCGGTGACGGAGCCGCCGAGGTTGTTGATCTCGGTGGCCAGGGCCGCGAGCCGGTCCGTCTCGTGGTGGCGGATATGGCCGATGCCCGTGATGGTGCTGGGCGAGTCGGCCAGCGCCGCCAGGCCCACCAGAGTGGGGGCCAGCTCGCCGCCGGTGGACAGGTCGAGGTCCACACCGGTGATCCGGCCGTTTCCGGTCACCGTGAGCCGGTCGCCGGCGACGGTGACGGTCGCTCCGAATCGGGGCAGGAGCTCGGCCAGGGTGGCGCCGACCTGGGTGGTCGTGACGGGCCAGCCGGTGATCGTGACGGTACCCCCGACGACCAGGGCAGCGGCGAGGAACGGGGCGGCGTTGGACAGGTCGGGTTCGATGTCGATCTCGGCCCCGCGGATCGGGCCGGGCGCGACGTTCCAGGCGCCGACTTCGGGGCTGGTCACGGTGACGCCGCGCTGCGCGAGGGTCTGGATGGTCATCTCGATGTGCGGCAGGCTCGGCAGGCGTTCGCCGTCGTGGCGGAGCGCGAGGCCGTCGGTGAACCGGGCGCCGGCCAGCAGCAGGCCGGAGACGAACTGGCTCGAGGAGGACGCGTCGATGGTGACGTCGCCGCCGACGAGGGTGCCGGTGCCGTGCACGGTGAACGGCAGGGCGCCGCGGCCGTCATCGTTGATGTCGGCGCCGAGCGCCCGCAGGGAACTGATAGTGGTCTTCATTGGGCGGCGCCGGGCGCCGGCGTCACCGTCGAAGGTGGTCGGGCCCAGCGCCAGCGCGGCCACGGGCGGCAGGAACCTCATCACCGTACCGGCCAGGCCGCAGTCGATGGTGGTGGAGCCGAACAGCTCCCCGGGGGTGATGCGCAGGTCCGGGCCGTACTCGCCGGCGCCGGCAACCGCCTCGATCGTGATGCCCAGCTGCCGGAGCGCGGCGACCATCAGGTCGCTGTCCCGGGAGAGCAGCGGGGCGCGCAGGAGGGAGGGCGAGTCGGCCAGCGCGGACAGCACCAGTTCGCGGTTGGTCAGCGATTTGGAGCCCGGCAGCGACAGGGTCGCCGCGAGGGGCTGCGCCGCGACGGGCGCCGCCCAGAGGGCATCCGTCTCCTCCGGTGCACTGTCACCGTAGGGATCGAACTCCGGCTTGGAATATCTCGAGATCAACATCGGTTATCAGAATAGTCGGGATCGCAGTAATGGGACCGACTTCGAAGGCAGTTGGTCAGGAGGTCACGAGTGGCAACATCCATGCTCATGGAGCGCACGGTCGCGATACCACTCAGTCTCGACGGCTTAGAATTGCCCGTGATGACAACAGACACGACTGACATGCGGGACCTGTTCGAAGCACAGGCCATGCCGTTCATCGACCAGCTGTACGCAGCGGCGATGCGGATGACGCGCAACCCCTCTGACGCCCAGGACCTGGTCCAGGAGACCTTCGTCAAGGCGTTCGCGTCGTTCAAGCAGTTCGAGCAGGGCACCAACCTCAAGGCGTGGCTCTACCGGATCCTCACGAACACCTTTATCAACACCTATCGCAAGAAGCAGCGCGAGCCCTACCAGGGCACCATCGACGAGCTCGAGGACTGGCAGCTGGGCGGGGCGGAATCCACCACCGCGACCTCGAGCCGGTCCGCGGAAGCCGAAGCCATCGACCACCTGCCGGACAGCGCCGTCAAGGACGCGCTCCAGTCGATTCCGGAGGACTTCCGCCTGGCGGTGTACTTCGCTGACGTCGAAGGCTTCTCCTACCAGGAGATCGCCGAGATCATGAAGACGCCCATCGGCACCGTTATGAGTCGGCTGCACCGCGGCCGGCGGCTGCTGCGCGACCTGCTCGCCGGGTATGCCGAGGAGCGCGGACTCGGCACCGGTCAGGCTGCCAAATCCAAGAAGACATCCGGGAGCACAGGAAAATGACCGATTGCGGTTGCGAGAAGGCCAAGGCCGAACTCGAAGAGTATCTGCACAACGAACTCCGCAAGGAGGACGCCATCGACATCCGTGAGCATCTCGAGCACTGCAACGACTGCAGCACCGAGCACCTCGTCGGACGCACCCTCACCGAGGTCGTGCAGCGCGCCTGCAAGGAGACCGCTCCAGAGGACCTGCGCGATCAGGTCCTGTTGCGGCTGCGCGCCATCCAGTCAGCGCACTAACCGATCCGCGCCACCGTGACCTCGATCGAGGTCACGGCCGCCTCCCCTGAGGCCACGAAGTACCCCTCGATGGTGGCGTAGACCCGCCGGCACACATCTGTTGCTGCCGCCACGTCCGAGATCCCGATCGCGACGGATGCCGTCAGGCCGTCATCGGATTCCGTGACCGCCACGAACTCGGGTGCGGTCGGCCTCTGCGTGAGCACCCCCACCACCCGCTGCACCACGGTGGGAAGCACGGGCGACGTCGGGTACAACTCGTCCACGCCGGGGACCCGCCCGACGACCACGGCCAGCTCTTCGGTGCGGTGCGTGGTGGTGCTCATGATCGCCTCCAGGATGCGGAACAGAATGGGACCCAGAACAGTGTAGATCGGTTCGTCCCAAAAAATCTTTGCCTCATCTTCGTGACGAATTCCCTGATGCCACCGTCATAACTGTGACGATGCCAATCCTGCCCGCAATTGCGGGCAGGGAATCGGCCCTGAGAAATCGTCGACTTCCTCCCCACCTCCGTCAGACACCAGCCCCGAATCAGGCGCTGAGGACACAGACCGAACCAAGGAGAACCGGATGACCAAGATTTCGCCCGACCAGCCCAGCTCGGCAACGACTCTGCCCGCTGACGCCGGCGCCGTGACCGACGCCGCCGCTCACCGTCTCGGTGCGGGCACCACCACCATCAAGGACAGCGTCATCGGCAAGGTCGTGGGCCTGGCCGTGCACGAGCTTCCCGGCGTGCACGCCGTGGGCAGCACGCCCCTGCGTGCGATCGGGGCGATCGTGGGAACCATCAGCCGCGCCGAGGTCAACCCCGGCATCACGATCGAACTGGGCGAGGACGGCGTCACCGTGCAGATCGTGCTCGTGGCCGCCTACCCGGTTCCGCTCACCGCCCTGGCCGAGAACGTACGGGCCTCCGTCACCCAGGCCATCGAAGGCCTGGTCGGGATGCGCGTGAGCGCCGTGAACGTGACCATCACAGACATTTACGTGGCCGAGGAGTCAGCCGACACCGACGTCGTCTGACTCCTCGGTCACGTGATCAAGCCGGCTCGTCCAGAGCCCGGTCGGACTGCACAGCAAGTCCGAAACACCAGCAGTACCCACGCCACCAACAGAAAAGAGACACTCCATGGGCTTCTTCGGATTCCTTCTTCTCGGCCTCCTGGCCGGCGCCATCGCCAAGCTGATCCTCCCGGGTAACCAGGGTGGCGGATGGTTCATCACTCTCCTGCTCGGCGTCGTCGGCGCACTGCTGGGTGGCTTCCTCGGCAGCCTCCTGTTCAACGCGCCGCTTGAAGACTTCTTCTCCATCCAGACGTGGCTCCTGGCCATCGGCGGATCCATCATCGTTCTCCTCATCTACGGCCTCCTCGTGGGCCGTCGCAAGGCGTAATTCCTTCGGGTTCATCCGGGAATGCAGGCGGCACCCGAACCGATTCGGTCCGGGTGCCGCCTTTCTCAGTTCCCGTGGGACGCCGGCGGATGTTCCAACTTTCGGACGACGCGCCGCCTGGCGTCGTCGACTTAGCCTCGACACTGTGATCCGATCTGGGGCGCCAGACGCGCAGGTCAGGCCCGGCCGGCCGGGTTCCGCTGTGGCTGCGGATCCTGATCCCGACCATGCTGATCCTGGTGTGGATCGCGATGTTCGGCGCCGGCGGCGCCTCATCCGGCCGGATCAGCGACGTATCCACCAACGACCAGGTGCAGCAGCTGCCGGCCAGCGCGAATGCAACGAAGGTGCAGGCTCTGCAGGCCGAGTTCCGCGGCGACGATGTCGTGCCGGGCGTGCTGGTCTACGAACGCGCCGGTGGCCTTACCGACGCCGACCAGGCCGTGATCGCTGACCAGATCACCGACCTCGCCGAGCTGGACGGTGTCGTGACCGAGAGCGTGTCGCCGGCCATCTTCTCCGACGACGGCGAAGCGGCCGAGGCCAGCCTCACCCTGGACGGCAACGTCAAACCGGCCGACACCGTCGACCTGATCCGCGGCTACCTCGCCGACAACCCCATCGCCGGGGTGGACACCTACGTGACCGGGCCGGCCGGGCTGCTGGCCGACCTGACCGGGGCGTTCGCCGGCATCGACGGCATCCTGCTGCTGACCGCGCTGGCGGCGGTGCTGGTGATCCTGGTGATCGTGTACCGGTCCCCGCTGCTGCCCCTCATCGTGCTGCTCACCAGCCTCTCCGCGCTCTGCGCCTCGGTACTGGTCGTCGTCGCGCTGGCCGGCGCCGACGTGCTGATCCTGACCGGGCAGACGCAGGGCATCCTGTTCATCCTCGTGATCGGGGCGGCGACCGACTATTCGCTGCTGTACGTGGCCAGGTTCCGGGAGGCGCTGCGCGACAACGAGAAGAAGTGGGATGCGACACTGGTGGCGTTGCGCGGCTCCTTTGAGCCGATCCTCGCCGCCGGCGGCACCGTGATCGTGGGCCTGTTGTGCCTGCTGTTCAGCGACCTCAACTCCAACAAGGCCCTCGGGCCCGTCGCCGCGATCGGCATCGGTTTCGCCCTCGTCGCGGCGTTGACGCTGTTGCCGTCGCTGATGCTGTGGGCCGGCCGGGCCGCCTTCTAGCCGGTGCCCAAGCTCGGTACCGCCCACCCCGGGCTAAACGGTGCGAACGCCACGGGCGTCTGGCCGTGGTTGGCTCGGCTGATCAGCCGCCGGGCCAGGCTCATCTGGATGGCCAGCACCCTGGTGCTGGCCGCCTGCGCGATCGGCGCGTTCCAGTTCAAGGCGGACGGCGTCTCGCAGAGCGAGTTCGTGCTCGGCGCCTCAGAAGCCAGGGACGGCCAGGCCGTGGTCGGTCAGCACTTCCCCGGCGGCTCGGGTACTCCCGCCGTCGTGATCGGGCCGGAAGCCCAGCTGCAGGAGATGACCGACGTGCTCCTGGCCAACGCCGGCGTCGACTCCGTGACAGTGCTCTCCGAGGACTCCGTCAGCGGATCCCTGCCGGTGACCGAAGCCGGCGTGCAGGCGTTCGGCCCTCCCGGCGCCCCGGTGGGCGAGGCGACCGTGATCGACGGTGCCGTGATGCTGCAGGCCACCCTGACGGACGTGGGCGATTCCGCGCCGGCCGAGGCGACGGTGCGCGAGCTGCGGGAGTCCCTGGCCGACGTTGACGGCACCGTGCTCGTCGGCGGCAGCACCGCCATCGCCGTGGACACCACCGACACCGCCATCCACGACCGCACCCCGATCATCCCGATCATCCTCGGCGTGATCCTCGTGATCCTCGTGATCCTCGTGATCCTGATGCTGCTGCTGCGCTCGATCCTGGCCCCGGTGCTGCTCATCGCCACGGTGGTGCTGTCGTTCGCCGCCGCGCTCGGGGTGTCGTCCTGGGTGTTCGACGGGGTGCTCGGCTTCCCCGGCGCCGACCCGGTGGTGCCGCTGTACGGCTTCGTCTTCCTCGTGGCCCTGGGCATCGACGACAACATCTTCCTGATGACCCGGGTGCGGGAGGAATCCATCCGGTTCGGCACCCGGTCGGGGATCCTGCGCGGGCTGGTTGCCACCGGCGGCGTCATCACCTCCGCCGGCCTGGTCCTTGCCGCCACCTTCGCCGCGCTCGGGGTGCTGCCGATCCTGTTCCTGGCCCAGCTCGCCTTCATCGTGGCGTTCGGTGTGCTCTTGGACACCTTCGTGGTGCGGTCGCTGCTGGTGCCCGCGCTGGCCCACGACATCGGCCCGAAAATCTGGTGGCCGAGCAAGCTCGCCGCCGCCGGACCCCGCGAGCGCCCCTGACCACACCATGACCGGCCCCCTTGTGGGCACGGAACAGAGGAAGGCCCGCACCCCGAGGGGTGCGGCCCTTCCTGTCCGTGGAACCTAGAGGGTGAGCGCGTTCTTGATCAGCTCCGACTGCTCGGTGGCGTGCCGCTTGGCGGAGCCTGCGGCGGGCGACGCGGATGCGGCGCGCGAGAACAGGCGGATCGGGCGGGTGCCGAGCTTGTTGGTCTGCAGGTAGAAGAACGGCCAGGCGCCCTGGTTCTCCGGCTCGTCCTGCACCCAGGCCAGTTCGGCGTTCGGGTACAACTCGGCGATCTGCTTCAACTCGGCTCCGGGCAGCGGGTAGAACTGCTCCAGGCGCACGAGCGCGATCTCGGGGTTCGGGTTCTTCTCCAGGTCGGCCAGCAGGTCGTAGTACAGCTTGCCGGCCATGAACAGCACCCGCTTCACGGCGTTCTTGTCCTGGATGCGCGCATCGTCGATCACCGGTACGAACTTGCCGCTGGTGAAGTCGGCAACCGGGCTGGTGGCCCCACGCAGGCGCAGCATCGACTTCGGGGTGAAGACGATCAGCGGGCGCCGCGGGCGCATGTACGCTTGGCGGCGCAGCAGGTGGAAGTACGACGCAGGCGTCGACGGCCGGGCGACGGTCATGTTGTTCTCGGCGCACATCTGCAGGTAACGCTCGATCCGGGCCGACGAGTGGTCGGGTCCCTGGCCCTCGTAGCCGTGCGGCAGCAGCAGCACAACGGATGACCGCTGGCCCCACTTCTGTTCGGCGGAGGAGATGAACTCGTCGATGATGGTCTGGGCGCCATTGGCGAAGTCACCGAACTGGGCCTCCCAGAGCACGAGCGCGTCGGCCCGTTCGACCGAGTACCCGTATTCGAAACCCATCGCCGCGTACTCGCTGAGCAGGGTGTCGTAGATCCAGAACCGGGCCTGGTTCTCGCTGAGGTTCGCCAGCGGCAGCCATTCCTGGCCATTCATGCGGTCGTGCAGAACGGCGTGCCGCTGCACGAAGGTGCCGCGGCGGGCATCCTGGCCGGCGAAGCGCACCGGGGTGCCCTCGAGCAGCACCGAGCCGAGTGCGAGCAGCTCGCCGAAGCTCCAGTCGATGTTGCCGTTGCGGCTCATGTCCAGGCGCTTCTGCAGCAGCTGCTGCAGCTTGTTGTGCACGGTGAAGCCGGCCGGCTTGTTGTTGAATGTGTCACCGATGAGGTGCACGACGCTCTCCGGCACCCCCGTGGTGACGGGTTCGCCGACGGCGTCGTCCGGTGCGCCGGGGCCGGCCAGGCCGCGGTGGGCCGCCGCGACCTCATCCGTGATGATCGGGATCGACGAGGTCTGGGCCGCGTGGGTTTCCAGGAACGCCCGCTCGAGGCGGTCCTGGAAGTCGGCGTGCGCCGCCTCGAACTCGGCCTGGGTGATGTCACCACGTCCGACGAGGGCCTCGGTGTAGAGCTTGCGGACGCTGCGCTTGGCCTCGATGAGGTTGTACATCAGCGGCTGGGTCATCGAGGGGTCGTCACCCTCGTTGTGGCCGCGCCGGCGGTAGCAGACCAGGTCGATGACCACGTCGCGCTTGAACTCCTGCCGGTAGGCGAACGCCAGCTCGGCGACGCGCACGACGGCCTCCGGGTCGTCACCGTTCACGTGGAAGATCGGCGCCTGGATGGTCTTGGCGACGTCGGTGGAGTACACCGAGGTGCGGCCTTCACCGGGAGGCGTGGTGAAGCCGACCTGGTTGTTGACGACGATGTGGATGGTGCCACCGGTGCGGTAGCCGCGCAGCTGCGACATCTGCAGTGTCTCGAGCACCACGCCCTGGCCGGCCATGGCCGCGTCGCCGTGCACCAGCACCGGGAGGGTGGAGAAGGTGCCGATGGGCTTGCGGTCCTGCTTGGCTCGCACGATGCCCTCGAGCACGCCGTCGACGGCTTCGAGGTGGGACGGGTTCGCGGCCAGGTACACGGCCACTTCCTCGCCGTTCTCGCCGCGGAAGGTGCCCTCGGTGCCGAGGTGGTACTTCACGTCACCGGAGCCCTGCACGCTGCGCGGGTCCTGGGTGCCCTCGAACTCACGGAAGATCTGGCCGTAGGTCTTACCGGCGATGTTGGTCAGCACGTTCAGGCGGCCACGGTGGGCCATGCCGATCGCGACCTCGTCGAGGCCGGCATCCGCCGATCCCTGCAGGATCTGGTCGAGCAGGGCGATGGTGGACTCGCCGCCCTCGAGGCTGAAGCGCTTCTGGCCGACGTACTTGGTCTGCAGGAACGTCTCGAACGCCTCGGCCTCGTTGAGCTTGCCGAGGATCCGCATCTGCTCGTCGTGGGTGGGCTTGACGTACGTCTTCTCCATCTTCTCCTGCACCCACTTGCGCTGGGCAGGGTCCTGGATGTGCATGTACTCGATGCCCGTGGTGCGGCAGTAGGAGTCCCGCAGCACGCCGAGAATATCGCGCAGCAGCATCATCCGCTTGGTTCCGAAGCCGCCCGTGATGAACTCCCGGTCCAGGTCCCAGAAGGTGAGGCCGTGGCTGGCGATGTCGAGGTCCGGGTGGGTGCGCTGCTTGTACTCGAGCGGGTCGATGTCGGCCATCAGGTGGCCGCGCACGCGGTAGGCGTTGATCAGTTCCTGCACGCGGGCGGTCTTGTCGACGGCGCTGGCCAGGTCGACGCTGATGTCCGGGGCCCAGTGGATCGGGTCGTACGGGATCCGGATGGCGGCGAAGATGTCCTCGTAGAAGTTGTGCTGGCCGATGAGCAGCTCGTGCACGATCTTGAGGAACTCGCCGCTGCCGGCGCCCTGGATGACCCGGTGGTCGTAGGTGCTGGTGAGGGTGATGGTCTTGGAGATGGCCAGGTTCGTGAGCGTCTTCACGCTCGCGCCCATGAACTCGGCGGGGTAGTCGAGGGCGCCGGCGCCGATGATGCAGCCCTGGCCCTTCATCAGCCGGGGCACCGAGTGCACGGTGCCGATGCCGCCGGGGTTGGTCAGCGACACCGTCGCGCCGGAGAAGTCGTCGGCGGTGAGCTTGCCCTTGCGGGCGCGGCCGACGAGGTCCTCGTAGGAGCTGAGGTACTCGCCGAACGACATGGTGTCGGCCCGCT
The DNA here is from genome assembly GCF_025463825.1 of Cryobacterium sp. Lineage (GTDB taxonomy): Bacteria > Actinomycetota > Actinomycetes > Actinomycetales > Microbacteriaceae > Cryobacterium. The sequence continues at coordinate 558 of NZ_JAODBG010000086.1, read as the reverse complement.
TGATGGCCGGGACCATCAGCGACCGGGTGCCGTCGGGCTTGGGCAGGTCGATGGCGATGCCCAGGCCCACGTGGGCGGGAGCGATGACCGACGGCTTGCCGTCAAGCTCGTCGTAGTAAACGTTCTGGCTGGGGAACATCTTGAGCGCCCGGATCAGCGCCCAGCCGATGAGGTGGGTGAAGGACACCTTGCCGCCGCGGGCCCGCTTCATGTGGTTGTTGATCACGATGCGGTTGTCGATGAGCAGCTTCGCGGGGATGGTGCGCACACTCGTGGCGGTGGGCACGGTGAGGCTGGTGGCCATGTTCGCCGCCAGGCTCTTGGCCATGCCGCGCAGCGGCGTCGCGACGTCCTGCGGGGGAGTGGGCGCCGCATCGGAGATCACCGGCTGCGGGCTGGTGATCGGGGCGTCGGCCGGGACCGGTTCGGGCTTGGGCGCGATGGAGGTGGTGCGCGCGGTGCGCGGGCCGCCGAGCACCGGGATCGGCGCGGTGACGGGGTGCGCCTCGGCGGTGGGGGTCGCGGGGGCCTCGGCCAGCGGCGGCACCTCGGCCGCGG